>NZ_NRDP01000005.1:0-285851 GCF_002878475.1 Dyella sp. AD56 | reverse complement strand
CTGCCGGAGGCCGAGTCACCTTCTTTGCTTGCCCAAAGAAAAGTAACCCAAAGAAAGGGCACCCCCACTTGGCGCTGGCCGATGAAGCCGGCCAGTTCGTGAGGGGCGGCCGGGCTTTTCGCCAGGGCATCCTGCCCTGGCGAAAAGGGATCGGCATCCATGCCGATCCCCCTGCGGGCCTGATCGTCCACCCCTCACCGCCGCACAGGGGGCCGGTACATCAAAAGCGAGAGCGCACGGCTCGTGCAGCAGAGCTGCACATTGCGTCGATGCGGATGCGTCGATGCGGAGAGGACTTAAAGCGGGCTTCGCTGCGCTTTCCGATCGCTGCGGCTAAGGAAACGGGATGCAATGCCTCCCGACTGCTAAGAAGAGTTAGCCATCTAACGACATCATCTTTCTCTTCTGCTTTGGTTTTGCGCCCTAAAGCCGCAGCAACGCGATGCGATGTGCAGCAACGCTGCACGAGCCGTCTGCTTACAGCTTTTGATCTTCCAGGGCCCCGTATGAGGCGGCGGGCGGGTGGAGAAAAGGCCCGCAGGGGAATCGGCACGGATGCCGATTCCTTTTCGCCGGGGCAGGAGCCCCGTCGAAAAGCCCGGAACCCGCACGCGTACCTGGAGGGCGCAGCCCGGAAGGCGACTCATCCGGGGTGCCCTTCTCTTTGGTTACTTTCTCTTGGGCATGCAAGAGAAAGTAACCCGGCCTCCGGCAGGAGGTCGGAAGCCCGCCGCAGGCGAGCCAGATCGCCATATCGCTAAAACCAGACACCGAGGCTCTGGATGACCAGCCATTCGGCTGTTGAAAAGCGCTTCCGGCCCGTGCCCCCTTTTTTGGGGTTCGCAGGGATGACGAAAAAAACGATGGGGCTAGATTGACCCCTCACCCCAACCCTCGAGCACCAACTACAACAACACCTCCAACAAAACCGCAAACCACCCAACACCGCACCTGCTAACGTGCCGCCACCACCACCCATGGAACCACCATGCCGATCCTCCTCGCCATCGCCCTGCAACTGAGTCCAACCGCCGGCGCGGATTTCCACGCGCGAGTGACCCAGGCCAAGCTGGCCGAAGGCGCAGCCACCGGACCGGCCTATCAAAAGCAGATGTGGGACCGCATCGGCAACGCGACCACCGACGCCTACAAGGCTTGCCTCGCCGGCACGCAGCCGCAGGACAAGTCCCCCTTCACGTTGGTGGCCGACGTCACGACTGACGGGCGTCTCGCCAACATCACGGTGCAGCCCGAGATCCCCGTGGCCAAATGCATGGCGAGCCACTTCACCGGCCTCACGCTACCCGCGCCGCCGGCCAAGCCTTCGCCCTACCCCGTCGAGATCGACTTCAGCATCAAGTAGTGATCGCCATGTGACCGTTACGTGTCGCAGGCAATCGCGACACGGCGTCATACATACATTGGCCTCATTGCGATGGGCAGAGCGGCTGGAGTAGCCTCGCATGCATAGCGGGACCACACAGGCCCGTAGGGGACAATGACGTGATGCGCACGACCACGGAATGGGGTCCGGGGCAGCACGCGGCTGGGCATCAGGCTTCTGCGCCTGGCGTCGGACTGCGCCCGGAACAGGCGACTTCAGCCGAAAGTTTCGCCGTGCCAGGGTTCGACGCCGTGGTGCGTCTGCTCACGCGCTCGCTCGGCGTGCCGTTGGTGGCGCTGGTGCTCAATAGTGGCTCGGCTTACTGGTTTGCCGATGGCAATGAAGTACCTGCCGATGGTCCGCGCACGCTGCATCCCTTGTTGCTCCGGGCGGCGCGCAGTCTTGCGCCGCAGGTCGTGCTCGATGCGCTTGACGACGAGCGCCTGCGCGATGCCGTACCGCCGCTGACCGCGGGACCGGGACCCATCCGTTTCTTCGCCAGCGAGCCAGTCGGCACATTGACCGGCCAGCATATCGGCGCGCTGTGTGTGATGGATGCGCAACCGCGCGCCGCACTGAGCGAAAGCGAACAAACCGCTCTGCGCGACGCTGCGACGCTGATCGGCACCGGCGTGGTGCTGCGTAGCTATCTCGGCCGTACGGACCCCATCACGCAGTTGCCGCATCGCTATGCGTTCTTCGACGACCTGCGCAAACATCTGGACGAAGGTGCGGCTCACGCCTGGGTGATGGCCGTCGACGTAGCGCCGGTGCAGCGCTTCAATGCCTTCATCCGCGCCATGGGCCACGCCTATGCCGACGAACTGATGCGCGGCGTGGCCGCGCGCGTACAGGCGTGGATTCCCCCTGGCACCCATCTCTATCAGGTGGGCGCCACACGCTTCGCAGCGGTACTACCCGATCATCATCTGCTCGATGACACCACACGTCTGGACGATCTGGTCAAACGCCTGCGCCAGCCATTCGACTGTCTCGGCATCCCGCTGACCATTCAACCGGGTGTAGGCCTGCTGAAGATCAACGCGACTGAACTGCGCGGCGGTGATCCGTTGCGGCTGGTGATGAATGCGTCGTATGCGGCGCAGCAGAGTCCACGCGGATGGGCGGTCTACAACCGCTTGCAGGATGAGCAGCAACGGCAGGAATTTTTGCTGGTTACCGAACTGGCCGCGGCGCTCGATGAGGGTGCGGAGCTGGATCTGCACTATCAGCCGCGCATCGATCTGGACACCGGCCGCTGCGTCGCGCTGGAAGCCCTCGCACGCTGGCACCATCCCACGCTGGGCTCCGTGCCACCTGCGCATTTCGTGGCACTGGCCGAGCGCGCCGGCTTAATGCACTCGCTCACACAATGGGTCATGGAGCGCAGCCTTGCGCAGCTCGCCGTATGGCGGCACGCCGGCCACGACATCAAACTCTCGCTCAATGTTTCCAGCAGTGACCTGGGTGCCGACCTGGTGGGCCGCCTACGCGCCGTCGCCGAGCGCCACAAGATCGGGCTCGACTCGCTGGAACTGGAATTCACCGAAAGCACGTTGATGGAACACAGCGCGATCACGCGGCGTCACCTCACCGCCATCCGCCAGCTCGGCGCGGGCATCGCCATCGACGATTTCGGCACGGGCTACAGCAATCTGGCCGCATTGCGGCAAATGCCAGCAACGAGCTTGAAGATCGACCAATCCTTCGTGCGCGGCATGGGCACCAGCCCACACGACGAGGCCATTGTTCGCTCCGTCGCAGACCTGGCGCGCAATATGGGTTTCCGCGTCGTGGTCGAAGGCGTAGAGACATCCAGCATCTACGAAAGCGTGCTGGGCATGGCCTGCGACGAGGCCCAGGGTTTCCACATCGCCTACCCGTTGCCCTCGGGTGACGTGCCGGCGTGGCTGGACGCGCATCAGGGCATGCCGTCGCGACGGGCGGTGCGCTGGGGCGAGTAACACCCCTCCGCCGCCCTGATCAGGCGACCGGCAGACCCAGTTCCTCCACCATGGCTTCGCGCATCAGGTACTTCTGCACCTTGCCCGTCACCGTCATCGGAAAAGCGTCGACGAAGCGCACGTAGTGCGGCACCTTGAAGTACGCCAGATGATGGCGGCAGTAGCTCTGGATTTCCGCCTCGCTAGCTTCGCAGCCTTCGCGCAGGCGAATCCACGCGCACACCTGCTCGCTGAATTTTTCGTCCGGCACGCCGAACACCTGCACGTCCTGCACCTTTGGATGGGTATAGAGGAATTCCTCGATCTCGCGTGGATAGATGTTCTCGCCACCGCGGATGATCATGTCCTTGAGGCGACCGACGATGGTGCAGTAGCCCGCCTCGTCGATCACGGCGAGATCGCCGGTGTGCATCCAGCGTGCTTCGTCGATGGCCTCGCGGGTTAGCGCCTCGTCTTCCCAATAACCGAGCATCACGGAGTAACCGCGCGTGCACAACTCACCGGGTGAACCTTGCGGTACGATACGTCCGCGCTCGTCCACCAGCTTCACTTCCACGTGCGGATGGATGCGGCCCACGCTGTTGACGCGCCGCTCCAACGGATCGTCAGTGGTGGATTGGAAACTCACCGGGCTGGTTTCCGTCATGCCGTAGGCGATGGTGACTTCGCTCATATGCATCTCGCTCACTACGCGGCGCATGACCTCGATGGGACACGGCGAACCGGCCATGATGCCGGTGCGCAACGAGCTGAGATCGAAGCGACCGAACTCGGGATGCTCCAACTCTGCGATGAACATGGTGGGTACACCGTGCAAGGCCGTGCAGCGCTCTTCCTGCACCGCTTCCAGCGTGGCCAGCACGTCGAAACCTTCACCGGGGATCACCATGCAGGCGCCGTGGGTTACGCAGGCGAGATTGCCCAGCACCATGCCGAAGCAGTGGTAGAAAGGCACGGGAATGCACAGGCGATCTTGCTCGGTAAGACGCATCGCGGCGCCAATGAAAAAGCCGTTATTGACGATGTTGTGGTGCGTGAGCGTTGCCCCTTTGGGCGCGCCGGTAGTGCCGGAGGTGAACTGGATATTCACCGGGTCGTCGAAACCGAGTTGGCATTCCGTGGCGCGCAAGAGAGCCATCGCCTCATCGTCGGCGCGCGCTGCCAGTTCGCGCCACGGCCGCGTGCCCGGCACGGCTTCGTCGTCGAGCAGAATGACCTCGCGCAATGACGGCAAGCGCTCGGACTGCAACTCGCCCGCTGTCGCCACCGCGATCTCCGGCGCCAGCTCCATCAGCATGTCCAGGTAATGCGAGGTCTTGAAGCGACGCGGCAATACCAAGGCGCGGCAGCGCACTTTATTGAGCGCGTACTCCAACTCGTGCAGGCGATAGGCCGGGTTGATGTTGACCAGGATCAGCCCCGCCTTCGGCGCCGCGAACTGCAACACCACCCACTCGGCACGATTCGGCGCCCAGATGCCGACGCGATCGCCGCGTTGAAGTCCCAATGAAAGCAACCCGGCGGCGACGCGTTCGACTTCCGCATGAAACTGTCGGTAATCGAGGCGGATGCCCTGTGAGCGCACCACCAGTGCCGGCCGCTCCGGATGAGTCGCAGCGATGCGATCCAGCAACGTGCCGATCGTCTCGCCAAGCAGCGGCTGCGAACTGACACCATGGACGTAGCTCGCACCGGACATGACAGGGTTCTCAGGGGTCGGGAACCGAGCATAGCACCGGGTTTGCGGCGCTCTTCGGGCTATCGACCTTGGTCGGAGTAGCCTGCCGCTGCGATGGTGCTGCGCACCCACGCAAGCTGATCCGTCTTGCTAGGATCAGGGTTCCTTACGCGGAGACATCCCATGCGCCTGACCTCGCTCGCCCTGGCCGTCGCCACCGTCATCGCTGGCACGGCCCACGCCGCCGACACCACGCAACTCGTGCAGGGTGAGCTGCCGCAGGTCACTGCATGGCGGCGCGATATCCACCAGCATCCGGAACTCAGCAACCGCGAAACGCGTACCTCTGCCCTCGTCGCGGCGCAGCTGAAGAAACTGGGCCTGGAAGTGCACACAGGCATCGCGCATACCGGCGTGGTCGGTATCCTCAAAGGTGGCAAGCCGGGACCGAAGCTCGCCATCCGCGCCGACATGGACGCGTTGCCCGTCACCGAAGAGGTGGATCTTCCTTTCGCCTCCAAGGCCAAGGGCGAGTACCGCGGCAAGCAGGTCGGCGTGATGCATGCCTGTGGTCATGACTCGCATACCGCGATGCTGCTCGGCCTCGCCACCGTGCTCGCCGGCATGAAGAAAGATTTGCCCGGCGAAGTGATGTTCGTGTTCCAGCCCGCTGAAGAAGGGGCACCGGCAGGCGAGGAAGGCGGCGCATCGCTGATGCTGAAAGAAGGCGTGTTCCGCGACTTCAAGCCCGACGCGATGTTCGGCATGCATGTGGTCAGCTCGCTCAACGTTGGTACCGTGGCGGTGCGTCCCGGCCCGACCATGGCGGGTTCGGACTGGTTCAAGCTGGTGGTGCATGGCAGGCAGACACACGGCGCGATGCCGTGGAACGGCGTCGACCCCATCGTCACCTCCGCTGAGATCATCAGCGCGGCGCAGACCATCGTCAGCCGCAAGCTCAACATCGGCGACCTACCCGCCGTGCTCAGCTTTGGCATCGTGGAAGGCGGAGCGCGCTACAACATCGTGCCCGATCAGGTGGAGCTGCAAGGCACGCTGCGCACCTTCGATGCGGGCATGCGCCAGCAAGCTATCGACAACCTCAAGAGCATCGCCGAGCACATTGCCGCAGCGAACGGCGCCACCGTGGATACGCAGATCCCGGTGGGCGACAGCAACCCGATCCTGGTCAACGATCCCGCACTGGCGGGACGCGTACGGACCAGCATCGGCAAGGCCATCGGCGGCGACCATGTGATCGAGGCGAAGCCGTGGATGGCCTCAGAAGACTTCGCCTATTTCGCGAAGGAAGTGCCCAGCGTGTACTTCTTCGTCGGCTCAACGCCGATGGGGCAGGACGCACTCAAGGCGCCGGCCAACCATTCGCCCAAGTTCTTCATGGACGAGGGCGCGATGAAGATCGGCATGGAGTCGATGTTGCAGGCGACGCTCGACTATCTCAATACGCCGGCCTCCTGATAAAAACACGCGCCCGGCTCCCGACGGTTCTGGACCCGTCGGGAAACCGGGCGACATGCCCCCTTTCTCAGTGCGCCGTGTAGCTCGCGGTGAGCTGCACGTTGGCGAAGGTCTTGACGCCGGTCACGCGCACGTACCACGTGCCCGTGACGGGCGTCGTCTGCACGATCGCTTCGTTGTTGGTATTCGGCTTGGCCGACGAGAAGTCGGCGTTGGAACCGTTGGGTGCCACCGGCACGCCGACCTTCGCGTACAACGACACATCCCCCGTGCCACCGATGGTGCGAATGGTGAGGTTGGTGGCGTTGGCCGGCACCGTGATGCTGTAGATCAGCGATGTACCCGCATTGCCCGCCACCGTTACCGGCGTGCTGCTTACCAGCGTCGATGGTAGTGCCGTCATGGTCGGACTCAGCGCGGCTTGCACGGCCGCATTGGCATCGACGACGCCGCTACCAAAGGCGACACCCTCGCTGACGGGGAACACACGGGCCGAGGAAATCAGTGCCTCCTGGATCTGCAGCGGTGTGAGCGCGGGCTGGCCCGCGGCCTTCACCGCACCGATCATCAAGGCCACTACGCCCGCCACGTGTGGCGTTGCCTGCGAGGTGCCGGCCATCTCGCCGTAGATTGGGTTACCGGGTGCGGTCGTGCCGTCGTTGAGTGTGGACCATACGAAGCCCGCGTCCGGCGTCGTCGTCTGGGTCGGATCATCGTTGGCGTAGATGCCGCCACCGGGTCCTGCGATCGATACATAGCTGCCGTAGTTGGAATAGAACGCGCGCTTGCCGGTGATACCCACCGACGACACGGTGATCACGCCCGGGCAGCTCGACGGCGAGTAGTTCGCGGTGTTGTCGGTGTTGTTGCCCGCAGCAACGACCACGGTGACGCCACGCGAGATAGCACCGGCAATGGCGCTACCGAAAGCATCCGTCGCCTCGCAGGTGCCAGGACCGCCAAGGCTCATGCTGATCACCTGCGCGGGACTGGGGTTCGCCGGCATGTTGGGCACCGAACCGCCCGAGGCCCAGGTGATCGCATCGGCAATATCAGAAGTCGCGCCACCGCAGTGACCCAGTGCGCGTAGCGGCATGACTTGCGAACCCGGCGCCACGCCCGTAACGCCTACGCCGTTGTTGGTGACTGCCGCAATCGTGCCGAACACATGCGTGCCGTGCCAACTGCTGTTCGCGATGCCGCAATTCATGGCCACGGTCGTCCAGTCGCCCGTATCCCAACCACCCGGCACGCGGCCATCGGTGGCCCGGCCAGACGTCGCTGCGGCGGTGATGAAATCGTAACCGGCGTTCGCCAACGCCAGATTGAGGTCGGGGTGTTGCGTTACGCCGGTATCGATCTCGGCCACCACCACGCCGGTGCCGTCGTAGTTCAGCCATGCGGCGGACGCGTTGCTGCCGCCATAGTTGGCATAGCTGGTCGTGTCGGTACCGATGGTTTCCACCGTACCGGTGCCAGGACGCATGTGCCACTGATACGAGAAGTACGGATCGTTGGGCGTGCTGGTGCCCACGGCATCCGGCTTTACCGTGCTGCCCGCGATGTCCTTGACGATGTGCATGCGCACGTCGGGCTCGACGTGCGCCACAGCCGGATCGGCAGCGATCTGTTGCATCAGCGCCACTGCTTCATTGCGGCTCAGTTTGCGACTGGTGTGCACCACATCAGCGCCGATGCCGAGCTTGCGCTTCCACTGCACGCTGACGGCGTTCGATGGCGTGGCTTTCTGCGATGCCGCGTCGAGCTTCGCGCGCGTCACGGCCACGCCGACATTCTGCTCGACGGCATTGCCGTTGCTGCGTTCGACGGTGCCGTCGCGATAGGTGACGATAAAGGCGTCGATCGTGTCATTCGCACCCATGGTCGATGCGTTGATGGTGGCGCCGGTGCTGGTGACGATCGATGCGGCGTGCACCGTGGAAAAACCCAGTGCCGCAGCCAGGACGGCCATGCGGCCAAGTGTTTGACGATTCATGCATGTCTCTCCAAATTGATGGGCATGGAAAGGCGCCATGCGGCGCCCTTTCGCCTTACCAGCTGAAACCGCCGCCGACGCCGACGGATGTTTCGGAACCCGACACCGAAGCACCCACGGACACACTGGCGTGGCTGCTGGCGAACGCGCGCTGATAGCCGACGGCGAACGCCCCCTGGCCGTTGTAGTTGCCGGCGCCGAAGCCCACGCGGTTGTCGCCCGCAAGGTTCGATGTGTTTGCCGTCATCTGCGCCATCGCCGATCCCATCGCACCGACGCGATCGAGTCGCTGGTTGACGTTGTTGAACTGATCATTCATTTCCTGGCGCAGCGCACCGATGCCCGAGTTCGCGTCGTAATTGGCAATGGCCTGGTTGGTATACGCATTGGCCGACTGCACCGCCTGCTGCGATGACGCATCGGTATACGTCTTGGCGGTCTGCAGTGCCTGAGTCACCTGTGCACTGACCTGCCCGACGTTGGTGGCATCGGTAGCATTCACGCCGGCCGCCACGTTGACGATCTGGCGCTGGTTGGTGGCCGTACCCACCGATACGGTGTTGGCCTGATTAGCCACCGACCCTTGACCCAAGGCCACCGTATTGGTGGCCGTAGCGGACGAACCCTGACCGACCGCCGTACCCGAAGCCGCTGTCACCGACGCGCTTTCACCGACCGCCACTGCATTGGTCGCTGCGACAGCAATCGTGGTGTTGGCGCCGACCGCCGTACTACCGTCGGCATTCACCTTGGCGTTGCCACCGAAGGCGGTGTCATTGGGACCGTGCGCGAGTGCACCGCCGCCGACCGCCGTACCGTTGTCACCGCTGACACCGGTACCGACCGCTGCACCATTGCCGATCGCTACCGTATTGGCGCCGTTGGCACTGGCGTTGGTCATGCTGCCACCCTGGCCGTTCACTGCGAAGGTGCCGGGCATCCCGCCACCGCCGGCGCCGAGTTGCTGGGTCAGCGTGGTGAAGTCCGTGGTGAGCGTCGACAGCTCGCCGTTGATGGTGCTGGTAGCACTGGTGAACTGGCCCATGTTCACCGCGTCCATCGGTGCTACGCCAGCAGCGACGTTGTGGATCTGCGTGCCGTTGGCGCCTTGCAACGTGATACCCGCCTTGGTGGCGTCATCGTAAGTCACTGCCGTGAGCGGATTGTTGTTGCCATCCACCAACCCCGCGGCTTGCAGCTGTGACAGGTTCACCGCATCGGTCGCTTGCGTGCCCGCAGCGACGTTGATGATCTGGCGTTCCGCACCCGCCGCACCCACCGACACCGCGTTGTCGCGATCAGCCACTGAGTTCGCACCGATCGCCACGGCGTTCTGTGCCGTCACCGTTGCGCCATAGCCCACGGCCGTCCCCATGCCATTGGCACCCGTTGCCACTGCACCGCTACCGAGTGCAACGTCACCCGTACCCGCGGCATAGGCACCCGAGCCCTGAGCCATCGAGTAGTCACCCTCGGCATCGGCCATGTATCCGTTGGACATGCTCTGAACGCCATTGGCGATGGCGTTGTTACCGAATGCCTGCGCCTGCACGCCAGCCGCCGATGCACTCACACCCAGCGCCATCGCTTGATTGGCTGTGGCGCTGGAAGACGCGCCGATGGCCACCGTGTCACTGATATTCGGCAGAGGCAGCGGCGGATTCTGGTTGTTCTCCGTACCACGCAAGGCGTCGCCAGCGGTGGCGCCGTTGCCAATGGCCATATTGTTCGTACCCGTGCCACCGCCCGCGTAGGCATTGGTGCCCATGGCCTGATCGTTGGTCCACGCAGCGACCGCACTGCTGCCGATAGCGACCGCGCCGGTGCCCCAGGCCACACTTTGCGAACCGATGGCCGTGCCGTTGATCAGGCTGCCATCAGGTGATCCATTGGCGAGCGCATTACGACCGATCACGACGCTGCCATCGCCGTTGGTATAGCTTTCGTAGCCAATGGCAATAGCGCCCGCGGTTTGGTCCGCGTTGGTGTAACCCGCGCGATTGGCGTTGGGATAGCCCGTTGAACTACCCGCCGCCGTGGCACCCGCGCCCATGGCCACACTGAAATCGCCGATCGACTCCGCACCGGCACCAAACGCGCTGGAACCCACACCAGGCGAAACCGTAGTGCCGGAACCTGCGCCGGTAACGACGCCGGTTCCGTTGATGTCCAACCATCCACCCACGGCGGTCGAACCCGGTCCGATGGCATAAGAGCCCGCACCCATGGCCACTGAGCCTTCGCCGTAACCGATGGCACGCGTACCGATGCCGATAGCGTCGATGCTGCCCTGCGCCACGCCAGCGGTATTGCCGATGGCGATGCCATTCAAGCCGCCATACGAGATGGCGTTGCTGCCGATCACTACGCTGTTGCTTACCAACTGCGCGTTGCCATTGCTGTCTGTCGTTTCCACCGCTTCGGCGCTGTTGCCAATCACGACGGTATTGGGCGAATTGGGGCCGGAGTAAGCACCGCCTCCATTGCCGCCACCCGCGATGACAATGCTACCCGCGCCATTGGCCTGAGCATTTCCGCCAAGCGCCGTGGAACCCGCACCGAACGCGCTCGCGCCGCTGCCGAACGCAGATGCCGTATTGCCGACGCTGCTCGCACCGTAGCCCACTGCGGTGGCGTATGTACCTGACGTGCTGGCGATGTCACCAATCGCAGTGCCATAGGAGGCCTGCACGCTGGAGCCAACACCCACCGCCGTAGCAGAGGTCACCAACGCAGGCGTCGCAGACGTATCACCGACGAACGACTGTGCACCGATCGCCACGGAACTCGTCGCCGCATACAGAGAGGCACCGTTACCCATCGCAACATCGTTGCGGTAGAAACCGAACGCCGTGGTGCCCGCCAACGTCTGGTTGGTGATCGACGCACCCGGGCCGATCGCTACGCTGCTGGAGACCCCCGTAACGCTGGCACTGCTGCCCATGGCGATGGAACTGGAGCTGGCAGCCACTGTGCTGTTGCCGAGCGCGATGCTGTTACTCGCCGTCGCCTGCGCGCCCTGACCCAGCGCCATGCTGTTGGAGCCGGTTGCGCCGGCGGCCGCGCCCATGGCCATGGCCGCCGAGCCCGTCGCCTGCGCGCCCTGCCCCAAAGCCATACTGCTATCCGTCGCTGCAGCAGCGCCTGCGCCGAGCGCCACACTGTTCATGCCGGTCGCCGTGGCGTTCGCACCCACGGCGACAGCGGCGTTACCCACCGCGTTGGCAGCGCTGCCCACCGCCGTACCGTTGTCGCCCTGCGACTGCGCGCCGGTACCGACCGCCGTGCTGTTCGCACCGGTGGCCGTGGCATTGGCGGCGGCACCCAACGAGGTGCCGTTGTCACCCTGCGATTGCGCACCCGCGCCCACCGCCGTGCCATTGCTGCCCAACGTCACTGCGCCGGAACCCACGGCGACATCGTTACTACCGGCGGTCGATGCCGTCGTCGTACCGCCACTGGCGGGACCGGAAATTGCGACGGCGCCGGTGGGATCCACCACGGTCGTCGTGGTGCCACTGGCGGGCGTGGTGGTCGGTGGCGTCGCAATGGGCAGCGTCACCCCCGCCTGCACACCGTTCGCCATGGCCATGCTCAGCACGAGCACACCTATGACAGTGAGCGTGCGCGCCCGACGCTGACGTCCCTTGCCCGCCATACGCGCGAGCTCGGAAGCCACCACCACGGCGCCCAGCGCCGAGTTCCAGATCTTGCTGTAGATCGTATTCACCCGATTCCTCCCCGAATGGCCACTGGCTGCGTAGCCGCTTCCACGGCACGACGGTCGGCGATCTCCCCAAAGCCGATCCCGTCGACGCTCACCTGCGGCGACCTGTTGAATGAGGCGCAGTGCGCCCCGTTGGTGTGATGCCGTCCGGAGATTCAGTGAGGTCAGCAGGCAAGTCACGCACGCTCCCACACCAGCAGCACGCAGCTCTCCAACCTCACCAACATTTTCTCTTGCTCACGCGTGACAAGCGCGGAAGAATGGGGTCTTAGGTCGCGTCTACCGATGGGGATCGGAAAAACGCGGCGATTGTTGTTCGTTTTCTGGGGGAGTGCGTGACCATTCCAGGACTACGGGCCGTCAGGGAGTGGCTGGACCGTGCACCAACAAGGGATCCTGTCGATCGTTTAAACGCCCGCTTCGTCCAGATCCTGATGATGGCGGTCGGTCTGCAGGCGTTGCTGGTTCGCCTGTACTACATCTATGCCGAACCCAGCGCTGCATTGCCAACGGTGTGGTCGGCTGCCGACATCACCGATCTCATCGCGGACATTGCCCTCACCATGGGCGCATGGATCGGTGTACTGATGATCCGGCGCGGTCACTTCAACCGTGGCATTCAGCTGTTTCTTTGCGTGTACCTGCTTACGTTGGCCGGCAATTTTGCAACCACCGGCTATCGCCATGCGCCACCCGACCCATCGCCGACGCTACTGCTAGCGATTGCAGGCGTAGTGCTCGGTAGGCGCACGTTATGGACCGTGTTCACCGCCATCGTCGGCTGCTTTGCGCTGGGACAGCTTGCCGATGCGCTTTGGCTACCCGGCGCAACCAAGGATTTTTGGTGGGCATTCCATGCGCTGCCCATGCTTCTGGTCGCCTATATCCTTGTCGCCTATGCCATCGACTGCACGACGCGTGCCCTACGCCAAATGTTGTCCGACGCATTGCAGCGCGGCGAAGCGCTTGCTCGCGCCAACGAACGACTGAAGCAGGAAATGGAGGAACGCGAGCGCACGCAGAACCAGTTGATCCACTCGCAGAAGCTCGATGCCATCGGGCGCGCCGCCAGTGGCGTCGCCCATGACTTCGACAACGTGTTGAACGTGGTGCTGGGTTACGCCTCGCAACGCGAACAGTTGGCCGACCTGGGCACGCCCGCCTTGCTCAACGCCATGCAAGGCATCGAACTGGCCGCACTACGCGCGCTCACCATCAGTCGAAAGTTGCTCAATTTCAGCCGGCAGGAAGTGGGCGTCAGCCAAGTATTCGACGCCGCGACCGCCGTAGCAGAACTCGAGCCGATGCTGCACCAGCTGCTGGGCAACTACATCCAGCTCGACATCCAGGCATCGCCCGGCGAGCTGCTTTTGCAGCTTGATCGCGGCCAGTTCGAACTCATGATCCTCAACATCGCCGCGAACGCGCGAGATGCCATGCCCGAGGGCGGCTTGTTCACCTTGCGATTGGAAAGCGACGGCACGCCACCCATGCTGAAGCTCGCGCTAGCCGATTCGGGCGTCGGCATGAGCGATGACGTCCGCGCCAAAGTATTCGAGCCGTTCTACACCACCAAGCCGTTCGGGCGCGGCACCGGGCTTGGCCTTTCCGTGGTGTCCAGCATGGTGGACGCCGCGCACGGCGTCATCGACGTCACCAGCACACCGATGCAGGGAACGGCCTTCGTCATCCGCCTGCCGCTCCATGATGAATCAACGATACCGCTTTGAATGGACGTCCATACGGACGAAAAAAATCAAGAATCGCTGGCGAAGAGATAACCCTGCCCGCGCGACGTGAGCAACGGCAGCGGCTGCCCCGCGGCATCCTGCGCTTTGCGGCGGAGCCGGTGCACCATCATTTCCAGGCGGTGCGGGTCGAACTCATAGATGTCGGAGGTCAACGCGCTGATCAGTTTTTCGCGCGACACCGGCTCACCGCGCACCGCCATCAGCACACGCAGGATGCAGCGCTCCGGCGCGGTCAGCGGTAGCGCCTGCCCCACGGGGGTGACCAGGCACCAGTCGTCGGTATCCAGCCGCCAGCGGCCCAGGCCCGCCGACGTCGTCACCGCCCCGCCTGCACCAGCCACGCCGACAAGGCGGCGCCCCACGCTGTGCAAGGTGGCGGCCAGTACCTCGATGTTGACCGGCTTGTTGAGGAACGCATCCGCGCCGCGCGTCAGCGCAGTGACGTGGTCGTCCATCCCTGTGTTGCCGGTGAGCATGACGATGCCAAGCGTGGAAATTTCGCGCAGATGCTTCACCACATTGAGACCGCTGTCGTCAGGCAGGCCGATATCCAGCACCACCATGTCGAAACGTCTGCTCAACATGTGGCGATACAGCTCCGCCACCGAACCCGCGCCCGTCACCTGAAAGCCAAAGTAGCGAAGCCCTGGAATGATGATGCCTTCGCGCAACTGCGCGTCGTCTTCCAGCACGCCGACATGCCACGCGCGATCGGGCGTTCGGGCGGTTGTTTTCGAGGCTCCGTCGTTCATGCGGCCTGGCATCGGTAGGTCTAGGAAAGTTCCGACACTCTGCGGGCGTGACGTCCGTTCCGTCAACAGCGCGAGCAGGTCTTTGTTGGAATTCGCTGGCTTGCTCACAAGGGCTTGCGTGCGATTGCGTGGGCTGCGTGAGCAAGCGTGAGAAATAGTGGGAGTGGGTGCGTGTGTTGTGCAGTGCGTCTGGTGAAAGCTGAATTCAAGCCATCGTCTGGCTAGCACGTCGCCGCTGCAGACCAGGGGATGCCTCGCGCAACGAGGCATGGGGTACTCGGGATCGTCGCTAGTTATCCGCGCTTGGTAAAGCGCCAGTCGGGCGCCTATTCGAATTGGGGCCGCGCCGGCCCCACGCATCCCGGGGATCGAAGATGTCCAGCCGCACTCGTACGACTCATGCAGGCCTGCCCGCCCGCAAAGCCTTTCTGCCCATGGCCCTCGCACTCGCCTTCAGCCCGCTGGCTGCGCACGCGACCGACTGGGCGCCAACTCACAGCCACGCCGCGCTGTTGAAGACGGTAACCACATCGTCGGCACGCGCCGGGCAAGCACCCGTGACGCACACCAACTATGCCGTCAACCGCCACGGCCAGCCGCAGGTGTCCGCGGTGGTAACGCCGTTGGCCAACAGCAAGCTGCTGCACATCGCCGTTGGCCTGAGCCTGCGCAACGCGGACCAGCTGCAAGCGTTCATCAAGAACGTGAACACACCGGGTAACGCGGTATTTGGCAAGTTCCTCACGCCTGCGCAATTTAAGGCGACTTATGCGCCGACCGATGCCCAGGTACAGGCCGTCGTGACACACCTGCAGCAGTCGGGCTTTACCCGTATCACCGTGTCGCCGAACAACACGCTGGTCTATGCCGATGGCAATGCGGCCACCGTAGCCACGGCGTTCAACGCCTCCATGAAGACCTACACCGAGAACGGCAAGCAACGCTTCGGCAACGACAGCGACGTGATGGTCCCGCAGTCGCTCGGCGGCATTGTCGGCTCGGTGATCGGCCTGCAGAACATTGAACACAAGCATCCGCTGAGCTTCCTCGGCAGGCCGGTGACGGCAACGACGAATGTCGCTACCCAGGGCACGGCGTCCGCGGTGACGCACTCGCCCACGCAATTCCCGACGATCTACGACGCGGGCAGCACACCAGCAGCTTTCAACACCACGGTGGGGATCATTACCTGGGGTGATCTCACACAGACGCAGCGGGATCTCAACACCATGACCACCGCGGTGGCGATGAACGCCACCAACGTCCGCGTGGTGCCGGTGATGCTCGGCTCGGCCGTGGACTTCTCCGACGACCCCAGCTCGGACATGGAGTGGAACCTCGACTCACAGTCCATCGTCGGCACCTCCAGCGGCGTGAAGCAGCTGGTGTTCTACACGGCGGCGAATGGACAGGACGGTGCCGCGGACGAAGAACTGACCGACGCAGGCATCACCGCGGCCTACAACGCCGCCGTCACGGATACGACGCTCGCCAAGGTGATCAACGTCTCGCTGGGCGAAGACGAAACCATCGCCAATCAAAGCGGCACGCAGGCAGCAGACGACGCCGTGTTCGCGCAGGCCGTCGCGCAGGGCCAGACGTTCTCCGTCGCCTCGGGCGACCAGGGCGTATACGTCACCACCGACGGCGAGTTCGCCAGCGGCGCGGGCGTCGTGCTGCCTTCACCATTCAGCCTCTCGACCTACTCGGTGAGCGAACCCTCGACTTCGCCCAACGTGATCGCCGTCGGCGGCACCGAGCTGATGACCAACGGTACCGCCTGGGCCGGCGAAACGACCTGGAACGATGGCGTGGCAGCGGCCGATGATGGCAACGAACGCATCTGGGCCAGCACCGGCGGCAAGAGCGTGTTCGAAACCGCACCGTCGTGGCAGGCCTCTGGCCTTGGCGCCACGGTGCGCCAGGTGCCGGACATCGCCTTCGATGCATCCTCGTATTCGGGCGCGCAGATCTTCATCGATGGCACGCGCTACGCGGTGGGCGGCACCAGTCTGGCGTCGCCGATCTTCGTGGGCGTGTTTGCCCGCGTGCAGACCTACGCCAACAACTCCATCGGCTTTCCGGCCAGCATGATGTATCGCGATTTCCCGAATAATGCGGCCGTGCTGCACGACGTGACTGCGGGCAACAACGGCGTGGTCTTTGGTGGCCATACCTACGGCTACAACGCCGCCACAGGCTGGGACTTCACCACGGGCTTCGGTTCGCTGGATATCAGCCAGTTCAACGCCCTTGCCTACACATGGGGCAATGGCAGCCCGGCAGCCACCAATCCGCCGCCGGCAGCTCCGATCGCGCTCAGCAACGGCGTGGCCGTGACCACACTGGGACAGGCTGGCAGCAGCCAGCAGTTCACGTTGTTTGTACCCGCGGGCACAACCACCCTGACGTTCCGCACCAGTGGCGGCAGTGGCGATGTGTCGCTGTACGTAAAGCGCGGCAGCGCGGCCAGCGCCACCTCATACGACTACATCTCGGCCCACGCCAACACCAACACGGAGGCCGTGGTGGTGCGTGCGCCAACGGCAGGAACGTATTACGTGACGGTGACCAGTCCGGCCGTGTTTACCGGCGTCTCGGTGCTCGGCTCCTACAACTGAGTCCACTCCGGCGTGCGACAGCGATCGCACGCCGGACGATCAAGCCATCCAACCCACCATTCCATGGACGTCCATACGTCCGACAGCGATGCCATCCATGCGCGCCCCAAGGCAGGACGCAGGCCAGGCATCGCCGAAAACCCAGCGGGGAGAAATCAATGAACGCAATCCACAGCAAGATATGGAATGCCGCGCGCGGCATGCTGGTCGTCGCCAGCGAACTGGCGAAGTCGCACGGCAAGGGCAAGAGTGCCAGCCGCGCCAGGGCGATACTGGCCGTCGCTTCGCTTGCCATCGGCTCGATGCTGGCCACCGGCGCCATGGCGGCTGACAGTACAGCCCCTTCTTCCACCAGCACGGGCACGAGTACCGACACCACCGCCGCAGCGCCTTCGCTGCAGCTGGCGCAGGTGACGCCACAGGTATCCACGCCGGCCGACCCTTATTTCTCTGCGGATGGCGCAGGCGACGGCAGCGACTCGGCCTTGTCACTGGGTACTCACAGCGTTGCCGCCGGCGCCATGAGCACCGCCATGGGCACCGAGAGCAGCGCGGTCGGCTACAACAGCTTTGCCAATGACGACTACAGCACCGCCATCGGCGGCAACACCTTCGCCATGGGCATCGGCTCCTCGGCCATTGGACATAGCGCCACCACTGGCGCGAACTACGCCACGGCACTGGGCTACAGCGCCAATGCCAGTAACTACAACGCCATCGCCGCCGGTGCCAATGCACAGGCCACGGGCCTGAGCAGCGTGGCGATCGGCGGTTACGTGGTCGATTCCAGCGGCAATCCAAAATCGTTCGACATCTCGGGCAACCCCGTCGCCGCCGTGGCGTCGGGCGACTACGCCACGGCCGTGGGTCCTGGTGCGCAGGCCCTCGCCCACGGCGCCACCGCTATTGGCGTGGGCGCCAATGCTTCTCAGCAGAACACGGTGGCGATTGGCAACAGCGCGAACGCGACGGGCACCGACTATGCCGTCGCCGTGGGTACCGCCGCACAAGCGCTCGGCGATGCCAGCGTGGCTATTGGCAGCGAATCGGCTGCCAGTGGCGCCTACGGCACGGTGGTGGGCACGCAAGCACAGGCGCTTGGTACGGGCGACACCGTGATGGGTTTAGGTGCAGGCGCCAGCGGTGATTACGCGGTGGTCAATGGCTTTGCCGCTGCGGCAACGGGCACACAGGCCGTCGCCGTTGGTGCGGGCTCCAATGCCGTGACAGACAACTCCATCGCGCTGGGCGCGACCGCACAGGTGACCGGAGCGCAGGGCACGGCGCTAGGTACCGCGACCTCCGTCACCAGTAACAACGCAGTCGCACTCGGCGCGAACTCGGTGGGTGACCGCGACAACAGCGTGTCGGTTGGCGCCACGGGTGCGGAGCGGCAGATCATCCATGTTGCTGCGGGTACGCAAAGCACGGATGCCGTCAACCTGGGGCAGCTCACCGCGACGGCCACCTCTGTGGCGACGGCACTGGGTGGCGGCGCCACGGTGGCCAATGGGTTGGTGCCGTCGTACACGGTCCAAGGCACGGCGTACGCCAACGTGGGTTCGGCCATCTCTGCATTGGATTCCGGCGAAACCACGCTCAATCAGGATGTGGCGACGTTGCAGCAATCCGGCGGTGGCGCCAATCCGCTGGCCATCGGCTACGACAACGCGACCAAGGCGGGCATCACGTTGCAAGGCGCCAATGGCACGCAGATCCACAACGTCGCCGCAGGCGTGGCGCCGATGGATGCGGTGAACATGGGCCAGCTCACCAGTGCGACCAACACCATCAACGGCGCGTTGTCGGCGCTCACCACGGATTACATCACGCTTAGCCAGCAGTTGGGCACGGGCGGCATGCCGGGTACGTTCGCCGTGAACGGCCAAGGTGGCAGCATGACCAATGCCAGCGCCAAGGATGCCAATACCGTGGCCATTGGCAGCGGTGCGACGGTGGGTACGGGCGGTGACAATGGCACGGCGGTGGGTGGCGGCGCACTCGCGCACGGTCCCAATGACACCGCCTTCGGTGGCAACGCCAAGGTGAATGCCGACGGTAGTACGGCGGTCGGCGCCAACACGACGATTGCTGCCGCAGCGACCAACGCAGTGGCGGTGGGTGAGAGTGCATCGGTGACAGCCGCTTCGGGCACGGCGGTTGGTCAGGGTTCGTCCGCCACGGCCACCAATGCGGTGGCACTGGGCCAGGGCTCGGTGGCCAATCAGGCGAACACGGTGTCGGTGGGCACGGCGTCCAATCAGCGTCAGATCGTCAATGTCGCCGCCGGCGTAAATGCCACCGACGCTACCAACGTGGGGCAAGTCAGCGCGCAGGTGACCCAGGCGCTGCAGACCGCCAAGACGTATACCGATGCGTCATCGCAGCAGGCGGTGCAATCGGCCAATGCGTATACCAACCAGGCGATTGCCAATTACGACGCAAACTCCGGCATCGGTGCGCTGCGACAGGAAATGAATGACCAGTTCACGCAGGTCAACAAAAAGATCAACGACCAGGGTGCGATGGGCGCGGCGTCGACGCAGATGGCAATCAACGCGTCGGGCGCCACAGGCATCGGCCGCATCTCGGCGGGCGTGGGCTATCAGGGTGCGCGTTCGGCGATCTCGGTGGGCTATGCCACGCCGGTAGGCAGCGCTGCGCACATCAGCCTAGGCGCGACCACCAGCGGATCGCAAACCTCGGTGGGTGCGGGTTTCGGTATCGACTTGTAACGAGCACGCAGCGGCGATGGACCCTGCTCGCCGCTTTTTCTCACCCTCGGCGCCTACACGCCGAGGGTCTTTTTTTGGAGGGCCAAGAGTCGCTGACAAAACGTAGCGAACGCCCGCCTGATGGTCGCGCAGTAGTTCTGTTAGCGGCTCTTAATGCAGGTCACTGCATGCCATAGTTAGCCAGCACAATGGGCATCTTGCCGCCGAGAAATTCGACGCGCGCCGGCACGCCGGTCACGTCATGATGTTCACGCGCTAGGCGACGCGCCAGCTTGATGGCGACCGCCGGGCACAGTTGGCTGCGCACGAGCCGCTTGCCGAGCGTAATGCACCACTGGCGACCTTCGCGTTCGCAAACGGAATAGACGGATTTCATCGCACGATCCTCCTGCTCCTGTAGCGGCGCGAGTACGCGACGCCTGCCCTCGTTTCCTTCGTACCTTGAACCTGTCGTAGTCGGCACCGTGACGGCGGTCGGCGCTAGGGGGTGGCGCCGTAGAGGGGTCACCAATTTCCATGTGATCCGCCACGGTGCCGACTACGACAGGCTCGTCGACACGTCACATCTGCGCTCGTGCTGTCCCCTTCAGTTCTACGCGGCGATTGGGTGCCAGGCAGGCGATCAGACGATCCCGCCGTTTGTCGTTGCACTGCGTAACCGGATCGGCCTCGCCGCGGCCCGCTACCTGCATCGCTGCGGGCGATACGCCGTGAGCGGCCAGGTAATCGCGCACGGACTCGGCGCGCCGCTGTGACAGCGCGAGGTTGTAGCGCTCGCTGCCGATGCGGTCGGTGTAGCCGGTGATCATGATGTCCTGGATATGGCTGGCTTCCTGCACTTGGGAAAGCAGGCGATCGAGGTTGGCTTTGCCTTCCGGTGAGAGCGTGGCGCTATCGAAACCGAACATCGCATCAGACGACAAGGTGACCGCCATCATCGGCGCGACGGCCGGCGTGGGCGCCGATGGTGGTGTGGGCGGCGCGAGCAGGTCCTTGCACGATTCCGGCTTCCAGTAGAACGCCTGTGCGAGGTGACCCTTGTCGAACTGGATCTGGAACTGGCACTTGATCACGCCGCCGCCGGTTTCGCGGAAGGCGAAGATGTAGTTCCAGCGATGCACGCCGAACACGCCTTCGCTGAAGTGCGGCGTGCCAAGCAGATCGTAGAGCTGTTGCTTGGTCATGCCGGGTGCGAGCTTGCGCAGATTTTCCACGTTGACGAAGGCGCCTTCCGGCATGGTGGCGCGCGCCGGGTCGGGAAAATTCGGCCCGGCATCCGCCGTCTGCGCATGGCTTGGCGTGGCACTACTCGCTGCCATCGCGACGCCAGCCGCCAGCAGCGCGGGTAGCAATCGCCTCAGGTTGATGATGTTTCGCATGACGATTCCCCTTGATCGTTATCCGACGTTCGCTATCCGCCTCACCACATCATCCCTGCGCCGACTGAGAAGCCCGCATCGCCGCGCGAGTCCGCGCTGCCGGTGAGCTTGTAGACCCAGCGCCCACCCTGCGAGATGGTCGACACACCGATGGCGATGCTCGATTCGCCGCGGAACGTGCCGGCGGCGACGGCAGCCATGCTGTGGCCCGGCTCGTACGACTGCGGCAGTCCAGCCATCGCCATGCCAGCCGCGATGCCCGCATTGGCGCGATTGCTCACGTTCTGGATCTGGCTGTTGATCTGGTTGAAGCGCGAGTCGGTGTAGTTCTGCGCCCAGTTCTGTGCCTGCTGGATGCCGGCATTCAACTGCCCCACGTTCGCTGCGTCGGTGGTGGCGGTGCCGGCGGCCACGTTGTGGATCGCGGTGCCGCTGGCGTTGCCATTGCCCAGCGTGACGCTGCTGTAGTTGGTACTTCCATCCGTGTTGGTGTCGTAGCGAACAGTGCCCTGCGTGGAGCTGGTGATGCTCGCCTGCATCTGACCCAGGTTGACCGCATCGGTCGACGCGCTGCCAGCGGCCACGTTGGTGATCTGGCGTTCGTTGCCGGTGCTGCCCACGGAAACCGTGTTCGCACGATTGGCCACCGAACCCGAACCCAGCGCCACGGAGTTGTCTGCCGACGCATTCGCGCCATTGCCCACCGCCACGGCATTGGTGCCGCTGGCCTGCGCGACCGGACCGGCCGCGACGCTGTTGGCGCCGGTGGCGGAGGAGTCGGCCAGCGTCGAGTTGACGTTGTAGTACTTCACCGTGGTGGTGGTGCCACCGCCGCTACCGGGTTTGATGTTCTGGATAGCGTTGTACAGGCTGTAATTGCTGTAGACGTTGCCGGTGTTCTGCGTCCAGTTCCACAGCTGCGCACCGTTGATCGCCTGCGTGCTGGTGGCGCTGATGGCGCCCTGGTGCAGGTTGCTCAGCGTGGTGCCGCCCGTAACGCCGCCGTTGGTGCTGGCGGTGCTGTCGAGGGTGACGGTGTTGTGCGTGGCATCGTCGTACTGCACGGCGTTGCCCGCCGCGAACGACACCGCTTGCAATTGCGCGAGGTTGACCGCATCGGTCGCCGCACTACCCGCGGCAACGTTGGTGATCTGGCGCTCCTGGCCCGGCGAACCGATCGACACTTCGCCCGCAGAGTTCTGCAGCGTGCTCAGGCCGTAAGCGGTGTAACCGGTCTGCGCGCCGCGTGTTGCGCTGGAGGCATAACCCAGCGCCACGCTGTTGGCCACCGAGGCCGTTGCCTGTGCGCCGATGATGGTCTGCGCATTCGCCGTGCCGCTGGCGCTGTCGCCGATCACCACGGAATGGCCCAGGCGTGCTGCGTAGTCGTCCGTGGGAACGCCGGTCGGGTTGTTCGGGTCGTTAGTGCCAGCGCCCGGGAAGGCAGCGGCCGCCGTCTCTGCTGGCAAGGTGTGGCTTGCGTTGGTGCCGATCACCACTTCCTTCGAACCATTGGCGGTGGCGCCGTCGCCCATCAGCACCTGATAGTCCTGCGCCGCATTCACCGCCCAGCACGAGGTCTTCACCACGCCGAGCACGTTGGCGCAGGTCGAGGCCCAGGCCGGCGCGCTGTTCGGCAAGGCCAACCCAAGCAGGCCACCCGGTGCGCCGTTGTTGATGTTGGTGATGTAGCTGTCCGACGACACCGCACCGATCAGCGTCAGATGCGAGTTGCTGCCGGTGCCGCCCAACGCGGTACCACCCACCGTGGTGAGCACCGTGCCCACGGGCGTTCCATTCACCACCGGAATACCCAGCACGCTGGTTACCGAATAACCCTGCGTGAAGTTGGCCGCATTCACCTGCAGGCCGCCGTTGGTCACGTAGCCGTTGGTGTTGTTGAACAGCGCGTTGGTGGTGCTGCCCAGCAACTGGCCGGCTGTACCCACGACGCCGCCGTTGCCGACGATAAGCCCTGTCGGCGTTGCCGACGGAGCCGGCACCACCGGCACACCGGCCGCGCCGGTACCCGTGCCGGAACCACCCGTGCCTGAAATCGCAGGCGTTACGCCGAGCAGCGACGCTACGCCTGGCAGCGCCTTGTCGAGCAGGTTCGATGCGCCCGGAATAGCGCCGATCAGGTTCTGCCCGGACGACAGGCCGTTGCCGGTCTGACCCAGCTGCACGCCCGGCACGCTGTTCACCGTATCAGCCACGGTATTGGTGAGATTGCCGAGCAACGAAGACGCCGTGCCGTCCTGGCCAAGCACATTCGTCAGCCCCGTGCCGTTGGGCTGCGCGAGTACCGCGCCCACGGTAGAGGTGACAGCGCCGACGGTCTTGCCCAGGTCGGGCACAACCTTGCCAAGCGACGAACCATTCGAACCCAGGATGCCTCCCAAGCCGCCGCCGGATGTGCCTGGATTCAACACACTGCCGACCGTGGTGGTGAGGCCGGATAGCACGCCACCGAGGTTGCCAGCGCCCGCACCGCCCGCGGCCGGATTCAGCACGCTTCCTACCGTCGACGTCAGGCCGGACACGACGCCACCCAATCCATTGCCGGAGCCGAGCACGCCGCCGAGGCCGCCGCCCGAACCCACGCCACTGAGCACACCGTTGACCGTGGACACCACCGGCTTCACGACACCGGACACTGTGCCGGCGAGCGGCGTACCGGCGGTGACACCGCCGACCACACCGGTCACCGTATTCGTCACACCCGTCACCGTCGCCGGCAGGTTGGACACAAGGCCGCCCACGTTGCCGAGGCCGCCGCTATTACCCGTCCCCGGATTCAACACGCTGCCGACGGTCGACGTCACGCCCGACACAACGCCACCCAATCCATTGCCCGAGCCGAGCACGCCACCAAGGCCGCCGCCCGAACCCACGCCACTGAGCACACCGGTCACCGTGGTAACCACAGGCTGCACCACGCCAGACACCGTGCCGCTTAGCGGAGTGCCAGCGGTGACACCACCGACCACGCCGGTCACCGTGTTTGTCACGCCCGTGACGACGCCACCCAATCCGTTGCCCGAGCCGAGCACACCGCCGAGGCCGCCACCCGTCCCCACGCCGCCGAGCACGCCGTTAACGGTGGTAACCACGGGTTGCACCACACCGGACACCGTGCCGGCGAGTGGTGTGCCAGCAGTGACACCGCCAACCACGCCCGTCACCGTGTTTGTCACGCCTGTTACGACGCCACCCAATCCATTGCCTGAGCCGAGCACACCGCCGAGGCCGCCGCCCGAACCCACGCCACTCAGCACACCGTTGACCGTGGTTACGACAGGCTGCACCACACCAGACACCGTGCCGGCTAGCGGGGTGCCAGCAGTGACACCGCCGACCACACCCGTCACCGTGTTCGTCACGCCCGTGACGACGCCACCCAATCCATTGCCTGAGCCGAGCACACCGCCGAGGCCGCCGCCCGAACCCACGCCACCGAGCACACCGTTGACCGTGGTTACGACAGGCTGCACCACGCCAGACACCGTGCCGGCTAGCGGGGTGCCAGCGGTGACACCGCCGACCACGCCCGTCACTGTGTTCGTCACGCCCGTGACGACGCCACCCAATCCGTTGCCCGAGCCGAGCACGCCACCGAGGCCACCACCCGTCCCAGGATTCAGCACGCTGCCGACCGTCGAGGTGAGGCCCGATACCACGCCGCCAAGGTTGCCGATGCCCGCACCGCCGGTGCCAGGATTCAGCACGCTACCCACCGTCGACGTCACGCCCGACACAAGACCACCCAGGCCGTTGCCCGCGCCCAGCACGCCACCAAGACCGCCCAGGCCGCTGCCCGAACCCACGCCCGCTACGCCACTCAGGACACCGTTGACGGTGGTGACGACACCGGACACCACACCACCCAGGCCGTTACCCGTGCCGAGCACGCCACCCAGGCCGCCAAGGCCGGCCCCTGATCCCGTGGTTGCGCCAGCCAATGTGGTCGCCACGTTGTGCAGCGTCGATTCCACCGGCGGCAACACCGAACCCGTGACACTCGCGAGCGGCGTACCGGCAGTAACGCCGCCGACCACGCTGTTCACTGCACCGTTCACGCCATCCACCGTGGCAGGCAGCGTGGATATCAAGCCACTCGAACCCAGCACGCCACCCAGACCTGCACCTGATCCCGTGGTCGTGCCTGCCAACGCGGTTGCCACGTTGTGCAGCGTCGATTCCACCGGCGGCAATACCGAACCCGTAACACCAGCGAGCGGGGTACCGGCGGTGACACCGCCAACTACACTGTTCACTGCGTGATTCACGCCATCCACCGTGGCAGGCAGCGTGGATATCAGGCCGCTCGAACCCAGCACGCCACCCAGACCTGCACCTGATCCCGTGGTCGTGCCTGCCAACGCGGTTGCCACGTTGTGCAGCGTCGATTCGACTGGCGGCAATACCGAACCGGTAACACCGGCGAGCGGCGTGCCGGCGGTGACACCGCCAACCACGCTGTTCACGGCGTGATTCACGCCATCGACGGTGGCGGGCAGCGTGGATACCAACCCATTTGAACCCAGCACACCACCGAGACCAGCGCCCGATCCCGTCGCCGTACCCGCCAACGTGGTTGCCACGTTGTGCAAGGTGGATTCCACCGGCGGCAACACGGAACCCGTCACGCCAGCGAGCGGCGTACCCGCGGTGACGCCACCGACGATGCCGTTCACGGCACCACTGACGCCATCCACCGTCGCGGGCAGCTTGCTCACAACGCCTCCCAGGTTGCCTGCTCCCAGGCTGCCGGTGATCGGTTGCAACACAGGGTCGAGCGACGAAACGAGTTGCCCACCGACATGCAGGTTAACGTTGGCGTTCACTAGCGGCGTACTGGACAACACCGGCACGGCAACGCCGATGTGCGCGTGAGCGTCAACGAGATCGCCGTTGCTGGCGAGCACCGCAGCACGCGCACCAATAGTGGCATCCACCGGCGCCAGGGACGCAACTAACGGGTCCACGGGAGCAGCAGCGGGCGTACCAAGATGGACAAGCCCATCGGCGCCCAGCGCTGCATGCGCATTCTTATCGACCAGTGAACTGGTGACGTTGGCATGCGCCGCCAATGTCACGGAGCGATTGCGATCCGCGACATCGTTATTGGAGGGAAGCACCGCAGACACCACGCCCTGCCCCAGTGCAGCCACGTCGGCTCCGCCAGACATCGCACCCACGCGCGACTTCAGGTCAGCGGGAATGGTGACGCCCGAGCCGATCTGCTGACTGGTCGGCACGATAGGAATGCCCACGCGTGCACGCACACTGGCCACGACACCCTTGCTGCGATGTGCGGATGGCGCGGAAGACGAAGACGGTGCGATATCGCTATCGCCGGGTAGCGTCACCGCCACGCGATTCAACAGCGGCTGCACGCTGGCGCTCACGGCCACGGGAGCGGTGGCTTGCGAGGCAGGATGATCGTACTTGGCCGCCAGACCCATGAGATCGTTGAGCTTGGCGTCATCCGCGCTTTCCGCATGCGAGGCTGGGTGGTATGCCAGCGCGCAAAGCGCCAGGCCGCCCACCAGCAGGGCGCGCGCCGAGGGCATAAAGCCCACTTGGCGCGACATGCGACGGCGTTGCACGGAGAGTTCCGACGCAGGCACCCATGAGTGCCGTGATTCGGACCATACGAGACGATAGATGCGGTTCATTTGAAGTGTCCCCTCTTGGCCGGCGCAGTGCACGTTGTGTGTCTGCGCATACAGGTCCATGTGAGCTTTGCCGGCGCGCGTCATGCGCAACCTGCAACGCTGGGGGCTATTACAACGATCGCGCCGCTCGTCAGATGTCCCAATCCGGCAACGGCATAAGCCAATCCGGCAATGCCTAGGGCAAATACGGCAGCACCCTGCACAAATCCGGCACGGGGTAGGAATGACGTGAAGAAGTGAGCTGCGGCATCACCCCGGATGGGAGATGCTGAAAACGCCGGGTCAGGCCGCTTCGAACGGCGGCGCGCGCATCAGCGTGTCGCGCGGACGCTCGCCGAACACGCGACGATAGTGATCAGCGAAGCGCGAGAGATCCCACAGGCCGCAGCTGAGCGCGACCGACTTCACCGAGCGCCGGCTGGCGTCGGACAACGTGAGGTTCTTGCAGGCCGTACAGAGTCGAAGCATCGAGAGGTAACGGTTGGGCGAGACACCCAGCAAGTCGTCGAAGGCATATCGCAACGCGCGCTCACTGACGCCCGCCGCGTTGCACAGCTCCGTTATATAGATGTCCCGACGCAGATTGCGCCGCATGAATTCTTCGGCGCGCTGCATCGCCAGGTAATGCGTGCGGCGCCCACGCGAACAGGCGGGCCGATCCTCCGGCTTTACCGATAGCGCCGCGACGAGATGCGTTTCGATCAGCCCGTCTACGTCGACGTCCGGCGTGACCGGCTCCCGCGATAGATGCAGCACGCGCTCGCGCAACGCCTCGAACTTCATGCGCAAAGCCCGCGCGCGTTCGTCGTCCGACAAAGTAAATAGCGAAATCGCCCGCGTCGGCAAGTCGGGTTGGTGCGGGTTGAGTTCCAGGTACTTGTCCAACAGCCGCTGCTGCGGCACCAACACACCGGTGACGCAACTGCCGCTGCTGAGCACGAACTCGCTGATGCCCTCGGGCAACACCGTGAACGCCATGCCCGAACCCAGCGGCGTACCGTGGCACCAACTTTCCTGCGAGGTCCGATGCAGGTAGCCGAACAGGCACCAGCCCGGCGGCAGTGCAAAACGACCACGAAAGGCGAAGTTCACTTCGCCACTGAAATAGATAGCCTGCTCGGAGGCCAACGAATCGGCGTGCGCCTTCGGGCCTTGCTTGCCGAGCAGTACCAGCTCGAGCTCGCAGACCTTGAGGATGCCGCACAGCGTGACGAGATCGGGCGACTCTAGTCCGATGTCGTTCTCGACTCCCATTGATTGCCCCCCTGAGGCATCCAATTCCGACGCTCCCTATTAATCGGCTTACCGATTTTCCCTGGTGATAAGGCGCATTAAAGAATTCATGCGCATTACTCCATGCACATATTCGGCAAAAACCGTTTTGGCTGAAATGCCACCCACCTGTTTGTGAATTGCATCACATAATTGATCGTCATGCCTGCCGTTTTTGTGCAAGCAGTCACGCATGCCCGAACAAGACTGTGGCCGTACATCACTTCGCCCAGGACGGCCGGAGCGTACACGCACGGGGGATTTCTTTGGTAGTCGCGATACGCAATGTGATCATTTGCGTCAGTTTGTTGCCATTAACTGGCGTGAATTAAGTCTTCACATAATTCACGACTCCTCACGAATCTTTCATTTCATCGATCCAAATAATCGATCGCGGGTCGGTGTACCCATTTTTTCATCGATCCAACTGGCCATTCGTATTATTAGACCGATTAAAGGCACGGGCTATGCATCCATGGACCATAGTCCGAACGGACTAGTCACGGACCGCTTAGTGGTGATGCGTTTCAGTCGATAACCCAAGGCGGGTCGTTCAAAACCAGCGCAATTGAGAGCGTAAGGCTCTACGGAGACACACCATGAACACCATGATTCGCAAGTTTCTGACTGAGGAAGATGGCATCACCGCGATCGAGTACGGCGTGCTGGCGGCGGTGGTGGTAGCCGCGATCGTTGCGGTATTCGGGAACGCCGCCGGCGGTCTCCACGCGCTCTTCACCACCATCTTCACCAACCTAACCACCGCCGTGAATGGTGCCTGATCTCTCTGGGCATCCTGCAGGGGTTTTTTGCCGGCCTTTATGCACGGCATCCGTATCAGCTGATCCAGCCAAGGATGGCTAGACGGCCATTGGGGGAACGGACATGGCAACAGTGCTTCCCATGCTCGCCATCGTGCTCTGTGCGCTGGTCGTGCTGAGCGATCTGTATGCTCGACGCGTGCCGAACACCTGGCTTGTGATCACCCTTTCGGTGGCCGCCTGTGCGGGCTTATTGTCATTGAGCATGGGTGCGGAGCACCCTGCTCGCCCGTCCCTGCTCGGACTGGCGGTCGGACTAGTCAGCATGCTGCCCTTCTACGCGATTCGCTGGATGGGTGCGGGTGACGTGAAATTCTTCGCGACACTGGGCTTTCTGCTTGGCACCCACGCCCTGCTGCCGATCTGGGCCATAGGTTGCTTGCTAACCGGCGTGCACGCATTCGCCGTGATTGTGCTCCGCCTCCCCCAGGTCGCCGGCGCACCGGGCATCACGACCGCGCGGCAACATCTCTACGCATCGCCACTGTGGCAACGCATCCTTTGCGCGCGCCAGGGGCGGGTCGGCCAGCCTCATGCCGCCTATCTCGGCATCGCCACGATATTGGTCGTGCTGCATCCCGAGCTGTTGCCATGGGGGCACCTGTGAAGATGAGGCATGTGCCCGCAGTACCGTTTCGCCAGCGCGGCGTGGCGGCCATCGAATTCGCCCTGATGCTTCTATTCGGCATCCTGCCGCTTCTGCTGCTCACGTTCACGGGCGTCATGATCTTCGCTGCCCAGCAGTCACTGTCACTGGCGTCTGCCGAGGGCGCGCGGGCAGCGTTGCAATACGGCTCCACAGCGCAGCGGCAAATGAACGCGTGCAATGCCGCGCAGCGCTCCATGGCCTGGCTACTCACGTACGCCAATGAGAACGCGAACTGCGCCACACCGAGCTCACCGGGTGGCACCTACGCGCCTATCGCGGTATCGGGTAGCGCGCCATGCCCAAGTAACGCTAGCGCGTTGTGCATCACAGTGGTCGCGTCGTTTGACTACAACAACCACCCATTCATTCCCGGCACCAGGACGCTGTACGGCTGGGCGCTGGGCACCAACCTCAGCAGCACGGCCACCGTGCAGCTGGATCCCACAGGCAGCTGAACCACCGCCGCACCGGAGACGTTCCAGATGCATAACGTGTCACGCATCGCAGCCATCCTGCTGGTCGTCCTAGCGACAGTGCTGGCGCTGGTCGCCTTTACGCTGGGCAAGCGCCGTCAGGACACGCCACCGGTCCCGTCGCCCGTAGCGACAGCACCGGCCGCACCGATCGTTCCGGCCAGGACGGCTCGCGTGGTGGTGGCCGCGCAGATGCTAGCGGGCGGCGAAGTGATCAGCGCCTCGTCCTTGCGCACAGTCGCCATGTCGACCGCACCGGAAGGGAGCTATGAGCAACCGGAATTGCTGGCGGGCGAAGTGCCACGCGTGAGCATTCCTGAGGGCACGGTGATTACCTCCGCTCTGCTTTCCAATCCCATCGCCATGCAGCTACGCCCTGGCGAACGCGCACTTGCCGTGCCGGTGGACGAGATTTCCGGCGTTGGCTATCGAGTGCAGCCGGGGGATTACGTCGATGTTGTCCTCACGCTGAAGATCGCCGAACCCGCGCCCAACGGCATAGGGATGGCCAAGGAGCATTCCGAAAGCCGACTACTCGCCTCACGCCTGCGCGTGCTGGCTTACGGGGTACGTGACCTACCACGCGTCGGGGCCGTGACGGCAGCGCCCGCATCCGGCAAGAGCGATGCAGCCGAACCACCACCCAAAATGGCTGTGCTCGCGGCGCCGCTGGACGATATCGACCCGCTGGTGCTCGGCGCGCAGAGTGGCAAGCTGTCCCTCGCACTACGGCACCCCGGTGACGAGGGTATGCCAAGCAATCTGCTGTTCCCGCTGCCGGCTACGGTATTGTCGCCGCGCAACGACCTCAACGGAGAGCAGCGCGGCTGGCTGGCATCGCCCGAGAATCGCGCCTATGCGGGCGTCGACGAACCCGGCCTGATCGGACGCTCGAAGACGGCAACACGCCCTGTACTACGTGCATCCTCGCCTGGCGGATTGGAGATCATTCGCGGCTCGACGGCCGCGTCGTCCTCGCATACGTCGCTGGCGGTGAATCCATGATCCGGCGGTACTGGATCGGCCTGCTTAGCATCGCGTTGCCGTTGGCTACAGGCCAAGCGGCCAGTGTCAGCGACGCAGCCATCGCGCTGCAGGTGCACGAGCAACGACCGTGGCATCTGCCCGGCGATATCGAACGCGTGGCGATCGCTGATCCCTCGGTGACCGACATCGTCATGCTCAAAGGCCAGCGCGATGCCTTGCTGGTCGGTAAGAAAGCCGGCGAAACCACTCTGTTGCTATGGCGGCGCGGCGATGCCACGCCACAGCGCCTGTCCGTGCAGGTGCGCAGTGCCGGGCAAGCTGCGTTGCAGAATGACAGCGGGCTGCAGATTGCCGTGCAGGACAACGAGGCCGTGCTGCACGGCCAGGCCGACAGCATGCTTGAGCACGAGCGGGGTGTAGCCGCCGCAACGAACGCCGTCGGCGAGAAGGGCTCTGTGATCGATGCGTCCAGCGTCTCCAGCGGTGGCGTGGTACAGGTGGAAGTGAAGGTGGTCGAGTTCGACAAGACCGTGATGAGCCAGATCGGCATCAACTTCAATGCCACCAACAATGGCTTCAGCTACGGCTTCACCTCACCGCTGACCAGCAGCACCAGCACGACCGGAGGCGCCATTTCCTCCGCCTTCAACCTGGTCATGGGCCACAAGAGCGCCAATGGCCTGCATGCGTGGAATGCCAACATCGACCTGCTGCAGAGCGATGGCATGGCGCGCGTGCTGGCCGAGCCCACGCTGGTGGCGCTGTCGGGCCAGAGCGCGAGTTTCCTCTCCGGCGGCGAGCTGCCCATTCCGGAGCCGCAGGGTCTGGGCACCACCACCATCGTGTACAAGCCCTTCGGCATCGGCCTCACGGTGACACCGACGGTGCTCGCCCCGGACCGCATCGCGCTCAAGGTTGCGCCGGAGGCCAGCGACCTCGACTACACCAATGCCGTTGTGCTTGGCGGCGTCTCCGTGCCGGCAATCACCACGCGGCGCGCCGACACAACGGTGGAACTGGGCGACGGTGAGACCTTCATCATCGGCGGCCTGGTCAGTCAGAACATCTCCAGCCAGGTGGACAAGATTCCCCTGCTGGGCGACATCCCGATTATCGGATCGTTCTTCCGCGATCTGAAGTACAGCCGGCAGGACAAGGAACTGGTGCTGATCGTGACGCCGCACTTAGTGCGTCCCATCGCCAGGGACACCAAGATTCCGCTGCCCGGTGAGCGCGAAGAAAAAAACAACCTGCCGGTGTGGGGCTCATGGCTGCTCAACCCCGCAGGTTCCGATCAACTGCCTGGCTTCTCGCGTTGAGGATATGGCGATGCAGGCGAATCCCACTGTAGTGACCCTCGCGAAGCCAACACTGGAGCCCACGCTGCTGCTGTACTCGCCCGACGAGAACAACGCGCAGCGCTTCTCTGCGCGCCTACGCAACCTGGTGACGTTGTCGTGGTGCGACAGCAACCAGTTCTCGGCCAGTCGCCGCGTACTGGACCAACATCAGCCTCGCCTTGTGCTGCTCGATTTCTCCAAGGGCTACACGGATGCATCCGCGGAGATCGCGCGCCAGCTGATGGCGCTCGATCCCGGCTTGACCCTGCTGGGTATCGGCGCGGCTGCGTCCGATCGCGGCGCGGGCGTGCTGGGTGCGATGCGCGCGGGTCTGAAGGAATTCATCGACATCGACGCAGGCGACGAGGAAATCCTCGAGCAGTTGAAGACCGCGCTGGAACAGCTGAAAACGGCTGCTTCGGGTCAGCCGGCCCGCGCTATGAAACGCGGACAGCTCGTGCTGGTGTGTGGCGTTCGCCCCGGCTTGGGTAGCAGTACCCTGGCGGCGCATCTAGGCGCGCTGGCCGCTTCCGCCAAACCGCAGACGGATGCGCCGGACAGCGCCAACAACGTGATGCTGCTGGACCTCGGCCATTCCAGCGGCGACGTCGGCCTTTACCTGGGCACCGGCGGCGACTTTCATCTTGACGACGCCCTGCGCAACGCCAATCGGGTCGACGCCACGCTGGTCCGTACCGCGGTGCCGCGCCATGCCAGTGGCACCGCCGTGCTTGGGCAGCCGCGCGAGCGGAACATCAGCCTCGCCGGCGCTGAAGTCGCTCCCTTGCTGGAGCGTCTGCTCTCTATGTTCGACCTGGTGTTGTGCGATCTCGACAGCCGCGCGCTGGACGACGTCGCTCACTCACTACTCAAGCTGGCCGATGAAATCTGGCTGGTGACCGACCAGTCGATTGGCTCAATGGTGGCGCTGGATGCGTGCCTGCGCCAACTGGAGCGCGCGCAAGCACGCGACCTGCGCGTGTCACTGGTGGTGAACCGCTACGACGAAGCCTGCGGCATTACCGGCATCCGCATGTCGGAACGCTTCAGTCTGCCATTGCTCGCCACCCTGCCGGAACGTTCGCGCCCTCTACGCGCGGCAGCCAATCGCGGCTCCCTGTTGCACGAAACCTCGCCGAATGATGCCTACGTACGCGCGCTTTCGCCCTTGCTCTCCCGCCTCCGCCTGCGCGTGAAGCGTGAGGCCGACAAGGGTGCCCTGAAAGCGCTGCTCAACCGAATGGGGGGTACCCTATGGAAACGCCGCTGAACTCGTCCAGTGCGTTGCTGGCCGCTGCGTTGCGCAGGGCCGACGTGTCGGCCCGACTGGACGGGGCGGACTTACCGTTCGAGCAAACCCAGCAGTTTCAGGATGTGCTGTCCGCCGCACACGAGTTCCTGCTGAATCGCATCGAAGACCAGCGCATCGACATCGCGTCGTGGTCGCGCAGCACCGTCACCAAGTACGTGGAGACGGAAACCGCGAGCTTCGTGCAGGAGTGGCGCATCCCGGTCAACGAATCGGAGATGCAGCAGGTATCCGGTGCACTAGTTAAGGAACTGACCGGTTTCGGTCCCCTCGACGACCTGCTGCTGGATGCAGACGTCGAGGACATCCTGATCAACGGACACGACGACGTGTACGTGTCACGTGGCGGCATACTCCGGCGCGAAAACATCCGTTTCAGCGACAACCACCATCTGCTGCGCATCGTGCGTCGCATCCTGGCACCGCTCGGACGTCGCCTGGACGACTCCAATCCCATGGTGGACGCGCGCCTACCCAATGGCGGTCGCCTCAACGCCATCATCGAGCCGCTGTCGGTCACCGGGCCCTGTGTCTCCATCCGCAAATTCCGCAAGGACCCATTCACCCCCGACGAGTTGCAGGAGAAAGGCACCTTCGATCGCGCGATCCGAACGCTGCTGGAAGCGATGGTGCTCGGTCGCTGCAACATCATCGTGTCCGGCGGCACCAGCTCGGGCAAGACCTCGCTGCTCAACGCACTGGCGAGCTTTATTCCGTCCCAAGAGCGTGTGATCACCATTGAGGACACTGCCGAGCTTTCGCTTAATCATCCGCACGTGGTGCGTTTGGAGAGCCGCCTGGGCAGCTTCGACGGCGAGGGCGCAGTGAGCATTCGCGACCTGGTGCGCAACAGCCTGCGTATGCGTCCCGACCGCATCGTGGTGGGCGAGGTGCGAGGCACGGAAGTACTGGAAATGCTGCAGGCCATGAACACTGGCCACGACGGTTCCATGTCCACCATCCACGCCAACTCGCCGCGTGATGCGCTGTATCGCCTCGAGATGCTCGCTGGTTTCGCCGGCTTCCAGGGCAGCGAGAACAGCCTGCGCCGGCAGATCGCCAGCGCGGTGGATTTCATCGTGCAGATCGCCCGACTCAGCAACGGCCGTCGCGTGATTTCTTCGATCACCGAAGTCACCGGCGTTGGTGACAACATCCTCACCACGCAGGACATGTACCGGCATGACCCGTTCGTCGACCGCGACGGTAAGGATGTCGATCGCTGGATGAGCCTGGGCCTGCAACCACACACCACCAAGCTGGAGCCGTTCCGGCAGATGCTGCGCGATAGCAGCGGGCCATTCGCATGATCCAGGCGCTTGCCCTTGCCGCCATCGCCCTGCTGCTGCTCGCCGGCGCGATCGAGCTCTGGTGGGGCAGTGCACTGCGATTGCAACAGCGCAAGAGCCTGGAGAACATCGAACAACGATTGGTCACGCAACGCCCGACTGAGCACCGGACGGTGCCACCACCTCTGCCCGGGCAGCGCAAGCGCGCGCTCCTACAGCGTGCCGACGGTTTGCTGATGCGTGCCAACCTGCCTGCAAACCGGGCTATCTACGCCGTCCTGGCTGCTTCCGGCTCTGTACTTTGCCTACTCGCCTGGTGGCGCATCGGCAGCGTGCTGGCCATTCCGCTGGTGCTCGGCTTGTATATCGCGCTGGTGTGGCTATGGCTGCGTCAGCGCATCGAGAAGCAGCAACAGAAGCTACTGGCGCAACTGCCGGATTTCCTGGACGGCATGATCCGCATGACCAGCGTCGGCAACAGCCTGCCGATGGCCTTCCAGAGCACCACCAAGTCCGTAGCCATGCCCTTGCGCGGTGTACTGGATCGCACTCTGTCTTCCATGCATGCCGGTGCCGATCTCGATCAAGCGTTAATGATGGCCTCGCGCCCCTACAACTTGGAGGAACTCTCACTGCTGCATGCCGTGCTGGGTATCGGCATGCGGGTGGGTGGCCGGGCGGACCATATCCTGCAGCGCATGGGCGATTTCATGCGCGATCACGCGCACGCCCGTGCCGAGCTGAAATCCATCACTTCCGAAACGCGTATGTCCGCTTGGGTTCTGGCGCTTCTACCGGTGGGCGTATCGGTCTTCATGACGCTAGTCGATCCCGGCTTCTTCAAGCCGATGTTCCAAGAACCGCTGGGGCACCGGTTCTTGCTTATCGCGCTCGCGCTGGAGGCGGGCGGGGGCCTATTGCTTTATCGACTGGCCAAATCGTTGTAGTCGCGCACAGCGCGTCAGTAGAGTCGATCACAGGGGGAGTGCCGTGGAAACGGGTTGGATCATGGTGATTGCTGTCGTAGCCCTGGTCGCAGGCTTAGCGCTGCTGGCCAACGAAGCCGTACGCCATGTCCGGCAACGCCGACTGGAAAGTCGCCTGATCGACCGCGCCCTGCTCGGCCCTCCTGTCAATGATTCTGCGGAGAGCTCGGGAGAGAATGCTGAAAGTGGCTGGCAGGTCCTCATGCGCTGGCTGGTCGTGCTGGGTAAACGTTTCGAAAGCAGCCGACTGGGGCGAGCGCTGATCACGCCGGAAGACCGGCTGTTGCTTGGGCAGATCAATAGCAACACTGGGGACGGGCGCGCCGTGTTCCTCGGCCTTCGGCTTGCATTGGCGATGGCCGTGCCATTGCCCGTGCTGCTATGGCTGGCACCGAGCGGCCTGCATGCATTCGCGATCTTCGTAGGCGCCGCGGCCTTTGGCCTGATCGCGCCCAAACTGGTACTGAGCATATGGGCCAAACGTCTGCGCAAGCGGGCCGATGATGAACTGCCGCTGCTGATCGATCTGTTGCGCCTCTTGCAGGGCGTGGGTTTCAGCGTGGACCAGAGCCTTCAGATGGTGGCGGATCGATTCCAGGAGGCCATGCCACTGCTTAGCCGCGAGGTAGGCGACGCCAATACGCTGTATCTGCGCGGCCGCTCGCGCATGCAGTCGCTACATCGGTTGTGCGAGTTCGATAACGACGGCCTAAAGAGCCTCGTGCAGATCCTGGTGCAGGTACACGAGCACGGTGGCGCGGTGCAAGAACCGCTGCGGCAGTTCGGGGACCGGCTGCGCGAGCAGCGAAAACTGCGCATGAAAGAACTGAGCGGCAGGCTATCCGTGAAGATGACGCTGGTCATGATGCTCACACTGATCCCTGCGCTCATGCTGGTGATGGCCGGACCCGCCGTCATTTCGCTCGTCGCATCTATGACCAAGCTTGGAGGACACTGACATGGCATCGCGCATCCACGTCGCTTACTGGATAACCACCGCGTCAGCCTGTGTGCTACTCGCTGCCTGCGGCAAGACGCTGGGTGGCTACCCTAACCACGCGCCAACGGCGTCACTGGTGGCGCCGAGCACCAGCGCACGCGATGACAAGACGGTGTACCTGGATCTGATCCGCCAGATGCAACAGCAGGGCGCGTATTACGCCTCGCTCGCGCACATCGATGCCTATCGGCAGCGTTACGGCGATGCGCCCGAGCTGCGTCGCCGTCAGGCCGATGCGCTGCGGGCGACGGGACAGCTGGACGCAGCGCGCACCATCTACCGCGGCCTGCTCAGCGGCGACCAGGCCGCGGCGGCGTGGCACGGACTGGGATTGGTCGATGCACAATCGAATAACCCGGTAGGCGCCGATGAGGCGCTGCTCAAGGCCACCGAACTCGAACCCGTGAACGCTGCCTACCTCAGCGATCTCGGCTACGCGCGCCTGTGCGCCGGGCAGGCGACCACTGCGAAAGACCCGCTGGCGATGGCGGCCGAGCTTGATCCAACCAATGCCAAGGTGATCGCCAATCTCGCCCTGTGGGCCATGCTGACCGGCGACACGACACGCGCGGACGCGATCATGCAGCGCGGGCAGTTACCTGCCAACAGCCAGGATGACGTACGGCGACTAGCGGTGCAGCTCGCCTCACGCCAGCGACAGGCCGCCGTGTCGCCTGCTCGCGTCGCGACGCCCATCGCCGCGACCACGGATATACGCAGCACATCCACCAAGGCGGACGTACCCGCCAGCATGCTGCAGCGTTTCACCACCGACGCCACCGCTTACGAGGCACGGCCATGATGCCATCGACGATTTGCATGCACGCACGATGGATCACCATCGCGTTGATCGCCTCTACGACATGCCTTGGCGTGAGCGCACAACAGGCGCCGATCACCGGACAAATGCTTGGGCCCACCGACTCACCCGCAGCCGCGAATGCGCCCGCCACTTCACCGACGCCTGCGCCCATCCAACCGACGCCGGTTGCCGATGCAACGCCCCAGATCGGTGACGTGACGAGGCAGTTACTCAGCATGCAGGCGCAGGGCACGCACGCAGGCAAGCTGCTGCCCATACCGGGCCAGCAAGCCTCGGCGAGTTATCAGCGCTACCTCAAGAGCTTCGAACACCCGATCCCCGAGTTCTATGAGGCCGCCGTGTCCAAGAACAGCACCGGCGGATCAGGCTCCTCCAGCACGCCGTGACCGCTATGCCACACACCTTCGACAAACGGAAATCTTGGTGTCGTGAACGCGGCGCGACAGCGGTCAGCATGCTACTGATGATGCTGTTTCTCATCAGCATGCTCGGCATGGTGGAGGTGGGTTATCTCTACTGGGCCAAGCGCGACACGCAGAAAGTGGCGGACCTTGCCGCGCTCGCGGGCGCGCAGCAGCTTACTGCCTGCGCATCGAACAACATGGGCAATACGGCGGCGAGCGGCAACGCGCTGATCGAGAACAAGTTCACCAGCCGCGGCACGCTGACGATCCAGTGCGGCACATGGGACCCTGTCGCCAATGCCGGCATCAGCGACCACTTCAGCACGACGGTAACGGGGTCCACACCCAATGCGGTGAAAGTGGTGGCACAACGCCCGGTGCTGCCCATCTGGGGTTTTGCCGGCAACCTGCCCAACGTCAGTGCCGAAGCAGTGGCATCCAGCCAGGAACCCACCGCGGTGTTCAGCATCGGCAGCACGCTGGCCACGGTGAGCGGCAAATCCCCACTAGGCCAAGCGTTGAGTGCCGTTGGGCTCACGATTCCCGAAGCATCCCTGGTGGGATACCAGGGGCTCGCCAATGCCACGATTACGCCGTCGGGCTTGCTCAACCAACTTGGTGTGCAGATACCGGCCAATATCAGCGCGGGCGGGCTCAATCAGCTTCTCGCCTCGTCGGTGCAGGCACATGCATTAATCGACGTGCTCAATGCCGTGGTCAATGCCGCAGGCCAACAGCAACTGCTGGGCGCCAACGTGACATTGGTCAACGCCGTAACCGCAGCGATTGGCAGTGCACCCGGACAGGTGACGCTGGGCTCCAACGGCCCGACGTCGGGTCTGTTTGCGCAAATCACGGCGCCGAACTCGGCCGGTTTGCAATCCGCGCTCAACGCTCAAGTCAGCGCGCTGCAACTGATCAGCACGGCGGTCGCCGTGGCGACGGGGCAGCACGCGTTGAGTGGCAACCTATCCACGCCGGCCGGCGCGATACCCGGGCTCAGCATCAGCACCGCGTTTGCGGTGATCGAGCCACCACAGATCGGCATTGGCGGTGTCGGTGCCACGGCATCGACCGCGCAGGTGCGTGCCTTCGTCAACGTGCAATTCAACTCCGCCAGTATCCCGCTGGTCGGGGCACTGCTAAGTCCGCTGGTATCGATCAGCCTCAACCTGCCCATCGCTATCGACCTGGTCAACGCGCAGGCGACGGTCGCCAGTCTTTGCACGTCGACGAACGGCAGCCCAGAGACGGCCACGTTCAACGTGACCTCGTCGATCCTGCAGATGTGCGTGGGTGGCATCACTCAGGCCAGCGCTTTCAGTACAGCGGGTAGTTGCGCGCAGATTCCCATTACCAACACCAACCCCTTGCTGACGGTGAAGGCTGCCGGTGCGGTGCTCGCCCAGGTGGGCAACCCGTTCACGCTGACTGGCCTGTCCGCTAACGGCACCGGCACACTCACCGCCGGTACGTCCGCCAACATTCCTTCCAATGGCACGACGCTGAACATCGGCACGGCCGTCAGCAACCTGTTCACGGCGCTGACGACTGCACTGATCACCCAGTCGACGACGCCGTCCAGCTCGTCGGGGATCTCCCTGCCTTTAGCGACGGATCTGTGGAACAACAACGTCGCATCCCATACGGGACTCACCCCAAACCTCAACCAGCTTTCGGCGGCGCTGAACCAGCTTTCGAGCAGTACGACGGGCTTGCAGGGTTTCCTGCAGAACACCACCAGCAGCGTTGGCAACATCCTCGGCAGCACGCTGACCCTCAACATACCGGGCCTGCTCACCGGTACGGGTAACCTGCTGGGCGGCGTAGTCAACCTGCTGGGCGGTGTCCTCACCCAGACAGTTTGTGCGCTGGGCAACCAGCCGTCCTGCATCGCGGCCATCCAGACCGCCATGAATGGTGGATCGACGTCGCTCCCCAACAGCCTGGTGGCGGTGCTTGGCTTCGTCGTACAGGCCTTACAGGGTCCACTGAACAGTCTGGGCTCCCAGGTCCTCACCCCACTGCTGACCAGCGCGTTGGGCATCGACCTGGGCGTCAGCACGGTGTCTCTGCAGTCATTGCAGTGTCACGGTGTGCAGTTGGTCTACTAGTTGGCGCCCGTTGTAAGCCCCGGCCCCTTGACCGCCCCGGGCAGACCCTTAGACTGTCCCGGATGGCCCGGCCATGGAGGGAGTGCGCGCCCAAGCGCGCCCCGGGGCCGGCCACGATCAGAGGGGAAAGACGGGATGAAGGCTTTGACTCGCAGCGCGAGCCCACGATGTGTGCTGTTCGCCATCGGCACCATGGTCCTCATGGCCACGTCGGCCTGCGCCAGCGCACCCGCCACGGCCAACAACCCGATGCCCCAGGCGGTGGCCGCTCCGGCCGCCACGCCGCCCAGGGTGCCGTTGAATACGGTCGAGAGCCTGCGTCAGCTGATCGATAACCACCAGCTCACCGAAATACGCACGACGTACAACAGCACCTACGGTGCAAGCCTGCTGTTCCGTCCGGAAACGCTGGGCTATTACGTGGTGCTGTTTCACGGCAAAGAGTTCTGGCGCGTGATGCAGACCGACTCCTTCGATGATGCCGAAAGCCTCTATCGCACCTTTGTGGCGCAGACACAGACGCTAGGCCAGGTCGAAATCGACACCTTGCGCCTGGATGCCGGCAACAAGTACGCCGAGCACATGATCTCGGTGAACGAGGCCAAGCTGCGTAGCCTGCAGCAGGATGCGAACAACCAGCAGCAACAAGCCCGCCAGGTGGCCGAGGCGCAGGAACAGTCGCGCCAGCAGGCCGTCACGCTCAGCAGCGATCTGCACAACACCAATGCACAGCTCGACGCGGTGAAGCAGCAGATCCGCGCACTGGAAGCCGTGCAGGCCAACCCGGCGCTGGTGCTGCCGACACCGGCTCCCGCACCGGCAAACACCACCGACGCGCCGACGACGCAGCCGCAACAGCAGCCACCCGCTACGCCCTGATTCGTCGGCGATAAGCTGGTCCACGAAACCGCCGCTGTCTTGCCGACGCGGCGGTTTTGTTTTTGGCGCTGCCGACGGCGTCAGTGGCGGGCGATAGACGCGCGATGCTGATTCAAGCGATCCAGCACGCTCTGAATGTAGTCCAGACTCTGCTTAGTGGTCTTTACCGAGGTTTCCGGCAGACGAATCTGCTCCAGCACGAGTGGCGCGGCTGGCGGCGCCTGACCGTGTGTCAGGCCGATGTCCAGGCTCGCAGCAATGCGGGTGAAGCCCGCCAGCGCCGGATCGGGTGCAGCGTCAGGATCAATAGGAACGGATGCTGCCGCCATGGCCTGAAGAGCCGGGGCATTGAGTTTCGTCGGTGCCTGCATGTCGCTCACCCTGGGGTCTGGACGCGTGAGCAATGGCAGGAGAGAAGCTGCCCCGGCATCGCGATCAGTCAGCGCATTGAGCTGGAAGATCTCCTCCAATGTTTTCAGTACGGAGGTGTGATCAAAAAGACCATGGTTCACACCTGCATCGACCCACGGCGACACGAGCACGGCCGGCACGCGAACACCATAGCGGCGGAAGTCGAAGGGATACGGATCGGAGGCGTGCCCCAAATTCAAGTCCGCATCACCCGGGGCGTCACATGTTGGCGGAATGACGTGGTCGAAGAATCCGCCATGTTCGTCGTAGGTGATCAATAGCAGTGACTCTACCCACACGGGCGAATTGCGGATGGTCTCGTAGACGTACTTGATCAACGCTTCTCCGCTGGAGACATTGCCCTTGGGATGCTGGGAGTTGCCGCCGTACATGTTGGTCAGAATGCTGTAGTCGGGCTCGATGAAGGTGTACGCGACCTCGTACTGCCCGGATTGGAGTTGGGTGGCGAAAGCGTCGTCCGGACTGTCTGGACTGATGGATGCAAAGTTCGCACTGTTGTCGATGAACGGCATGACATGACGTTTGACCGCTAACACCTGAGGCAACGCGTCGCCATGGAAGACCCGCCACGACAGGCCTTTGTCGTCGAGGCGGTCGTAGATGGATCCATTTTCGAAACTGAAGGCCGCCTCATCAAGGGTGACCCCCGCAAGCGACGTCAGTGCGCTCGGACTGTTCGTCAGCCCGCCGGACGAACCCGCGTGCACAAAGAACCGGTTCGGCCACGTGGGACCGGGCATGGATGAGTGCCAGTTGTCGAACACGGTAAACAACTGCGCAAGCTGCGTGAGCACAGGCACGCCGGCTTGGGTGAAACACGCCATCGTCTCCGGGCCGCCGCTCGCCACGAATCCCTGCATCGTCGGCACCGCCGAGGAGTCTCCGGTAAAGCCGTCCGGCGGCGGCGTCGAATAGAGCTGCTGCCAGACGTTTTCGAATTCGTGGCCTGGGTCCGACGCCGGCCGATCCGTTGCTCCATTGCTGGCTTGCACCGGTGGCAGAGGTGAAGCCGAAGGGTCCGGATTGCTCATCCCCGTCTTTACGCCGTCCACGCCGGGCAGATAGCCGAGCATGTGATCGAACGAGCGATTTTCCAACATGAGTACGAAGACGTGCTTGATGGACGCAGGCATGCATGGCTCCTAATCAATAGCGCTGTACGATGCGTATCCGGGCGCCTCTCTTGCTGACAGGGTGACGACCGCTTTCCTTGCTTCGGCGCGTCCATGCTGGCGCATTCAGCTCACAACGTTTTGAATACGTCGCGTACCGCCTGCAGCAAGAACCACGCGGCGACGGCGAGCAGTGACGGTGTGGCGATAATGCTGAGCGTGGAAGCCACGCTCAGAAAGTGACCGTGCGCCTTGCTGGGTTCGATTCCCCGCTTCTTCTCTACCACCCATTGCAGAAACTCGATCGCGAAGAAGCGATGGGCCAGTCCGCAACCGACGGCCAGCGCCATGAAGATGAAGCACCACTCGAACGACGACGATGCTTGCTTGAACGCATCCTGGCCATGATCCGCGGTCTTTTGCAGATAAGTGGCGAAGAAAGCGAGTACCACCGGCGCCAACAGTGAAAGTCGAACGACCTCCGCGCTAAACGCCACATAGCGATCATGGATGCCGAGGTCCACGTCGAAATCCCGGATGTCGCTCATCGCCCTCTCCGTATCCAGATGGCGCCCTGAAGTATTGGCAGGCGGCTTGCGGCTGTCGCTAGACCATTGGTGATACCGAAACGGGGTCAGAATGCACCGCTCCTATCACGGCAGGACCGGACCGCCACAGGTGCCCTAACGCAAGCAATGACCACGGATCGACACGAGCCGCCGCATCGTCAGGGATGGTGGCGGCTCTACTTCGGGGCGGGGGCGGTCGCGTACATCGCGCGCAGCGCGCACTCGTAGTCATGTATGGGCATCAGGCCCATGCGTGCGCGCCGTTCATCCAGATGCGCCGGGTCTTCCACCGGTGATAGATGCATGTCGCTGGGCTTCGCGGCGTCACCAACGAACTGGGAACCATAGAGCTGCGGCTTGCCATGGTTAGTACGCACGCGATCGACCAGCATGGCGTAATCCGAGGGGCGGATGGTGCCGTCGTGCGCGCGAGGTTCGAGCAGGCCAAGCACGTGCGACTGAAACGTCGGATCGCTATCTGCATGCTGCACGAGCAGCCAAGCATTGGTGACGCCCTGTATGCCGACTTGCTCCGGCGTGGGGAAACCCGAGCGAGCGATCACGCTCTTGAGCCAAGCGAGGTTGGTCGCATCGACCTGCTGCACGGCCTTCGCTTCCTTGCTGCCCAAGTCCATGCCAACGGCTATCAATGCATCACGTGCCTGCTGGTCCCGGTCGGCATGCTGCTGCAATGCAGTACGCAACGCGGGCTCGGAGAACGTTCGACTGCTGTCGCGACTCTTGGCCTGCTGTACAGCATTAGCCTTTATCCAGGCCGCCGCTGCCGGGCAGGAAGCCGCTACTCGCGCCGGCACATCGCCCTCCTCAGCCCGCGCCATACCGCAATAAACCGCTGCAAGCAGCACCGGCACGATCCATGGCCTCATCCCCGCGCTCCCTGCGTTTGATCTTGCGGTGATGCTACCTCGGCAAATTTTCGTCAGTCAAAAGCAAGTCTCCCAGTACTTTTGTCACGGTCATCCGTCGGCCTTCCTACGCATACTCGGGCTTACATCGATCCAAAGCCCTGGGGAGTTCCATGCGTCGCCTTTTGACCTTGCTGATGGCCGGCAGCCTTGTGCTGTCGCCGTGTTCCATGACCCTGGCCAAGGATGCGCCGCCCGACAAGAAGGCCACTGCCAGCAAGGACGAGGACATCCGGGCCCCCAGTACCGAGACGGCGGTGCGCACCAAGCACAGCGTGAGCGTCAACGGCCGATCGGTGTCGTACACCGCCACGGCAGGCACGGTGATCATCCGCGACGACAAGGGTGAGCCACAGGCCGGCGTGTTCTACGTGGCCTATACGGTGGACACCGGCAAGCCGGAGAAGCGCCCGGTCACCTTCCTCTACAACGGTGGCCCCGGCTCGTCGTCGATGTGGCTGCATATGGGTTCGTTTGGCCCGGTGCGTATCGCTACCGCCAGCCCTGCGGCCACTGCGCCCGCGCCGTACAAGCTGGTACCGAACAGCGACAGCCTGCTCGACAAGACCGACCTGGTCTTTATCGATGCGGTGGGCACGGGTTATTCGCGTCCACTCGGTAAAAACGAAGGCAAGGATTTTTGGGGCGTGGATCAGGATGTGTCGGCGTTCTCGCGCGCCATCCAACGCTACGTGACCATCAATAATCGCTGGAATTCGCCGAAGTTCCTCTACGGTGAAAGCTATGGCACCACGCGCTCCGGCGCGCTGGCTGATGCACTGCAGGACAAGGGCATGTCGCTCAACGGCGTGATCATCATGTCGTCCATCCTCAACTACGGCGTGCGCAACCCCGGCTACGACGAGATGTATATCGGCTACGTGCCAAGCTACGCCGCCGCCGCGTGGTATCACAACAAGCTGGCGAACAAGCCGGCAGACCTGAAGACCTATCTCGACCAGGTCCGCGCTTTCGCGCGCGGCCCATATGCCACGGCGCTCGCCAAGGGGCAGGACGTACCGCCCGCCGAAGCGGACGCGGTGGCACGCCAGCTTGCGGCGTTTACCGGCCTTTCCGCCGAGTACATCAAGGAAGCGAACTTGCGCGTGGACCCTTCGCGCTTCCGCAAAGAGCTGTTGCGCAATGAGCGTCGCACCATTGGCCGCTACGACGCGCGATTCGAAGGTGTGGACGAGGATTCCGCCGGCGAAACGCCGGACTACGATGCGTCCGACACCGGCATCAGCGGTGCCTTTGTCACTGCGTTCCATGATTACGTGAGCAACCAGCTCAATTACCACAGTGACCTCGAATACCGCCCGACCTTCGGCGACATCGGCAAAGCGTGGGATTGGAAGCATCAGGCCGCGGGCATCAAGCGTCCGCTGCAGACCACCTACGTCGCGGGTGACCTCGCGCACGCCATGCGCACCAACCCGAACCTGCAACTGCTGTCGATCAACGGCTATTACGATTTCGCTACGCCGTTCTTCATCACTGAGTACGACATCTCGCACATGAATCTGGAGCGGTCGCTCCGCAACAACGTGCATTTCCTGTACTACCCGTCGGGCCACATGATTTACCTCAACACCGAAGCGCTGCAGCAGCTCAAGGGCGACCTGGCACGCTACTACGACGCCACCACCCACTCCTGATCCCCACCGGAGACGACTGACATGCGCCAGCTTTCATTTGCTTCGCTCGCCCTCGCCACGATTCTTGCGCTGGGTACTTTGCCGCTGCACGCCGCCGATACACCGAAGGACGCGTCCAAGTCCGAGCAGGGTGACAAGGACAAAGACAAGAACGCCGACGACAATAGCCAACCCGCACCACCCGAAACGACGTCAGTGACGAAGCACAGCGTGCGCGTGGGCAACCGCAGCATCAGCTACACCGCCACCGCCGGCCGCCTCACCATTCGTGACGACAAGGGCAAGCCGACGGTGAGCTTCTTCTACGTCGCTTACACGGCCGACGGCGGCAAGAACAGCAAACGTCCGGTGACGTTCTTCTACAACGGCGGTCCGGGTTCGTCGTCGATGTGGCTGCACATGGGCTCGTTTGGCCCGGTGCGCGTGGCCAACGATGGCGACAAGCCGATTCCGCCTGCGCCCTATCACTGGGTGCCGAACGACCAGAGTCTGCTGGACAAGAGCGACCTGGTCTTCATTGATGCACCGGGCACCGGCTACTCGCGCCTGGTCGGCAAGACCGACGGCAAGGACGTGTGGGGCGTGGATCAGGACGCCGATGCGTTCACTAAGTTCATCAGCCGCTACGTGAGCGTGAACAACCGCTGGAATTCGCCCAAGTTCCTGTTCGGCGAAAGCTACGGCACCACGCGCTCCGCCGTGCTGGTGAAGTCGCTGCAGGACGCCGGCATGGAGTTCAACGGCGTCATCCTGATGTCGTCGATCCTCGACTTTTCCGTCGCCGCGCCGGGCATCGATCACGGCTACATCGTGAATCTGCCGACCGAAGCGGCGATTGCTTGGTACCACAACAAGGTGCCGAATAAGCCCGCCGACATCAAAACCTTCCTCGACGAGGTGCGCCACTTCGCCTCGGGCGATTACACCCTGGCGCTCGCCAAGGGCGATGCCATCGACCCGGCCGAGGTCGACCGCGTCGCCAACCAGATGAGCCGCTATCTGGGTATCTCGCCGCAGTACATCAAGGAAGCGAACCTTCGCGTCAGCCCGAGCCGGTTCCGCAAGGAACTGTTGCGCGACCAGCGACTGACAGTAGGACGTCTGGACGGCCGTTTCCAAGGCATCGATCCCGATGCTGCTGGCGAAACTCCCGATGGCGATACCGCCAGCGACGCCATCACCGGCGCCTACGTGGCGGCGTTCAACCAGTACGCCGCGACCGAACTGAAGTTCACCGACGACCGCCCGTACCTGCCCAACAACTACGCCGCCATTGGCAAAAACTGGGATTGGAAGCGTAAGAAGAACGGCGGCTGGCTACAGGCCACCTACGTGGGCGACGACCTGGGCGATGCCATGCGCCGCAACCCGCACCTGAAGGTCTTCTCGGCAAACGGTTACTATGATCTGGCTACGCCGTTCTATGCGACCGAATTCGACCTCACCCACCTTGGGCTGGAGCCGGCGGAACGCAAGAACGTCTTCTACGGCTTCTATCCGTCGGGTCACATGATCTATCTCGACCAGACGTCGCTGCAGGAGACCAAGGCGGACCTGTCCCGTTTTTATGATGATGCAGCACCGTGACCAAGCTCCCTCCCCCGCACTCCCCCGATACCGTTGAAGAACAACAACCCGTAGATCCCACCCGACGCCGCCTGCTGGGCGGCCTCGCGCTGGGTGGCGCGGCACTTGCGTTAGGCGGCACCGAGGCCATGGCCGCCAGCAAAGCGGCAGGACCCTCGCCCGTGGCGCCCGCCGCGATCGACGAAGCGTTGCGCAAGCAGATTCAGAAAGTGGTGGTGATCTATCTAGAGAACCGCAGCTTCAACAACCTGTTTGCCAACTTCCCCGGCGTGGAGAAGCCACTCAGCGCGCTCACGCCCGAGGAATATCAGCAGCACGACCGCGACGGCTCGCTACTCACCAACCTGCCGCCGATCTGGCATGGCCTGGCCCCACACCAGCAGACCGTGAACCACCGCACCTACCAGGTGATGCAGGACGACATCACCGGCCTGCCGAACGCGCCGTGGGCCTTGCGTACCGGCAGCGGCGAGCCTTTGCCGCATGGTGTGGTGACACGCGATCTGGTACACGCGTTCTACGAGAACCAGCGGCAGATCAATGGCGGCAAGAACGACGGCTTCGTTGCGTGGGGCGACACCGGCGCGATGGTGATGGGCCACTACGACGACAGCGCCGCCAACCTGCGCCTATGGCAGCTCGCCCGCCAGTACACGCTGTGCGACAACTGGTTTATGGGCGCGTTTGGCGGTTCGTTTCTCAACCATCAGTATCTGGTCGCCGCGCAACCACCGTTCTATCCGGATGCAGACAAGAGCCCGGCGCAGTTCAACATTGCTGTGACCGAAAGCGGTAAGCCGGACGATCCGCGCTTGAAGCTGTCCGGCGAATCGCCGGCCAGCGCCATGCAGGGCAGACCGAAGTTTGCGTCGCGCAGCCAGCTCACGCCCGACTTCTGGGCGGTGAATACCATGATGCCGCCGTATCAGCCGTCCAGCACGCAATCGGGCAAGGACGAGGATCTCGCCTCCGAAGACAGCCCCAACACGCTGCCACCGCAGGTACACAAGAACATCGGTGACATGCTGTCCGCCAAGGAGGTGGACTGGGCGTGGTATGCGGGTGCGTGGCAGCTCGCGCTGGACGGCAAGGGTGACGGTGACGAACACCAATTCCCGCAACGCCCCAATTTCCAGATCCACCACCAGCCACTGAACTACTTCAAGAGCTTTGCGCCCGGCAGCACCGCGCGCGCAAAGCACCTGCGCGATGCCGGCGTGGGTGAAACGGCGAAGACCAATCATTTCCTCGCCGACATCGAGGCCAACCGCCTGCCCGCCGTGAGCTTCTACAAGCCGGAGGGCGACCTGAACATGCACGCCGGCTATTCGGACGTGGATGCGGGCGACCGCCATGTGATGACGATCGTTCATGCATTGCAGAATTCGGCGGCGTGGAAGCACACGCTGGTCGTCATCACCGTCGACGAGAACGGCGGCTGGTGGGACCACGTGGCACCGCCCAAGGGCGATCGCTGGGGGCCGGGTTCGCGCATTCCCGCCCTGATCGTGTCGCCGCTCGCGAAGAAGGGCCACGTGGACCACACCATCTACGATACCGGCTCCATCGCGCGCTTTCTCACGCGCCGCTTCGGGCTGGAGAAGCTGCCCGGCCTGACCATGCGCGAGCAGGCCATGGTGGCCGCCGGTGGCCCGCCGCCGGGCGACCTGACCAACGCGCTGGAACTGGGCGCCTAAAGCCCTGCTCCGTTCTGCAGGAGCGCACCTGTGCGCTCCTGCAGAACGGCAAGGCTCTGCCCGAACGAACTGCTCACATCCCCGGTGACATACTCCGCCCGCCTTTTCAGGGAGAGACATTCACCATGCGTCACATCGTTCTCATCATCGCCGCACTCGCCGCCTTTGCCGTTACCGCCAGCCACGCGCAGACGGGCCTGGGCGCTATCGCTAACCAAGCCCAGAATTCGATGAAGAACTTCGACATCGCCGACAAGAACAAGGACGGGCTGTTGACGAAGGAAGAAGCCGAGAAGGGCCCGGTGCCCTTTATCCGCGCGCATTTCGACGCCATCGACAAGAACCACCGCGGCGTGGTGTCCAAGCAGGACGTGGTCGATTACGTGCAGTCGCTGCAGCATCCGCAGGCAGCGCCGGCGACGGCGGGTTCGACGCACTAAGCTGGGGATAGGCATCGCTGCCCCCTCAGGACAGCTACCCCTCCACCGTCATCCCGGCGTAGGCCGGGATGACAGCAAAACCCGGGATGACCATCCACACCCGCGGCCACCCACCCGCCAATGGCATACTCGGCATTCCTGCTTTTGGAGTGACCCCGATGCGCCCGTCCCACCTCCTCGCCTTCGGCGCGCTTGCGCTGCCGCTGAGCGCCTTCGCTGCCGACCCGCATTCCTATGCCCAGCCCGACCAGGTCCGCGTGACGCACCTGGATCTGGACCTGAAGGTCGACTTTCCGCACAAGCAGTTGGACGGTCAGGCCACGCTGAAGCTGGATTGGAAGGACGCGAAGGCGAAGTCGCTGGTGTTGGACACGCGCGACCTGAAGATCGCCAGCATCGAAGGCATCGATGCCGCGGGCAAAGCAAGCGCGCTGAAGTACGCGCTGGCGCCGAATGACAAGGAGCTGGGCAGCAAGCTGACCATCGCCACCCCGCAGCATCCCGCGCAGGTACGCATCGTCTACACGACTGTGCCGACGGCTTCCGGCCTGCAGTGGTTGACGCCGGAGCAGACAGCGGACAAAAAGCTGCCCTTCATGTTCTCGCAATCCGAATCCATCCATGCGCGTTCGTGGGTGCCGCTGCAGGATTCGCCGGCCGTTCGTTTCACTTATAACGCCCACGTCACCGCACCGAAGGACGTGCGCGTGGTGATGAGCGCACTGAACGATGCCAACCATCCGCTGGATGGTGACTTCAGCTTCAGCCAGCCGCATCCGATTCCCTCGTACCTGCTCGCCATCGCGGCGGGTGACATCGCGGCGAAGGAAACCGGCCCGCGTTCGGCCGTCTATGCCGAGCCGAGCATCGTCGGCAAGGCGGCGAAGGAATTCGAGGACACCGAGAAGCTGATCAAGACCGCAGAGTCGCTGTATGGCCCATATACCTGGGGCCGCTACGACTTGCTGGTGCTGCCGCCGTCGTTCCCGTTCGGCGGCATGGAAAACCCGAACATGACCTTCGCTACGCCGACGCTACTGGTGGGCGACAAGAGTCTGGTGTCGGTGATTTCGCATGAGCTGGCGCACTCGTGGTCCGGCAACCTGGTCACCAGCGCCGCGTGGCGTGACATCTGGCTCAACGAAGGTTTCACCACCTACGTGCAGGGCCGTATCACCGAGGCCGTCTACGGCAAGACGCTCGCCGATGAAGAAGCGCTGATTTCCGCGCGCGGCCTTGAGAAGAACATCAAGGACATCCCGGAGAACGCGCAGCGCCTTGCGCCCAAGCCCGGCATTGGCGCAGACGATTCGATTTCCGAAGTGCCGTACGACAAGGGCAGCTGGTTCCTGCGTACGCTGGAACAGCGCTTCGGCCGCGAGACCTTCGATGCGTACCTGAAAGGCTATTTCGCGCACTTCGCTTTCCAGAGCATCACCACGGAGCAGATGCTCGATTACCTGAAGGCCAATCTGTTCGACAAGAATCCCGGCAAGATGAGCTGGGATGAAGTGAAGCAGTGGGTGTACGAGCCGGGCATTCCCAAGGATGCGCCGCTGCCGGACTCGCCGCGCTTCAACGCCATCGACAAGGAGCGCGCTTCGTTCCTCGCCGGTTCGCTCGCCGCAGACAAGCTGGATGCGAAGAGCTGGAACACGCAGGAATGGATGTACTTCCTCGACGGCCTGCCGGACGTGACGCCGCTCGACAAGATCAAGCAGATCGACACCGCATGGCACCTCACCGGCACACCCAACGCCGAGATCGGCATGCGCTGGTACAGCCACGCCATCGCCGCGGGTGATAAGGACGTATGGCCGGCCGCCGCTGAGCACATGACACGCATCGGTCGCCTGTACCTGACCATGCCGTTGTACCGCGCCTTTGTGAAGACGCCGGAAGGCCTCGCCTATGCGCAGCAGGTGTATGACAAAGCCAAGAGCGGCTATCACCCGCTGACGCAGCAAGCGGTCGAGACGCTGATCGAAAAGACCAAGAAGAACGGCAGCAAGTAAAACGGATCCCCGCCCTTCCCGTCGCGCTGCGACGGAAAGGGTACGGAGGACATGACCAGATCGTTTCCAACACCGACAGGAAGACGGCATGGCACACGGAAGGTTCGCATGGCTTTGGCCGATCGCACTGGGCCTTTCGTTACCGGCTCTCGCCGGTGCGCCGAAGGCAAGTGGTGATTTGGCCCAGGATTCGTTCGATACCGGCTTGCATGACGCACTGATTGCCTTGGACAAGGTGTCGCCAAGTCCATTGGATGCAGCATCCGCCGCCAAGCTCAAAGCACTGATTCACGACGATACGTGGCCAAGTGTGGCCCGTATCGGCCGTGACGGCGTTGATGCAGCGGGCCGACTGGCGGAACGTGCCGGCATCGATCCCGCCCTCCAGGAAACCATGGAACACGCCATGCGGTCCCACATCGGCATCGACGTCGATGCCGATGGTTACGCAGCGCTGTGCGACCGCATCGACGTATCGCACGGTCAGCCACAGGAGTACGGCACGCTGCTGGCTCTGAAGGATGGGAAGGTCGTCACGTCGCCCTTCGTGACCACCGCCAGCGCCACGGAGTCACGCGACTCGATCGGCCTATCCTTCATGGACGCCCGCCTTGCCGAGGTGCAGACGGCCTTGAAAGCCGGTCAATCCCTCGACGACATCAACCGTGCGCCGCCGCTCTCCATGGCACCGCAGTGGCCCAGCGAGCCCGCGCTTCGACAAGAACTGCGCGACATGTTCAAAGCGGACCAGGCGGTTCGCCGCAGCTTCGTGGAAAGCGGTATGAAACAGGATTCGCCGCAGCAGAAAGCGGTGATCGATATTGACGCCAAACATATCGAGCGCGTCCGAACGATCCTTGACCAGTACGGCTTCCCCAGCCCCGCCATGGTCGGGCGCAACGGATCGGCTTACATGCTGTTGCTGGCCGACCATATCGAGAATGACGACGTCCTGATGGGGCGCGTACTGGAACTATCCCGTCCTCTGGTGGACAAAAGTCAGCTATCCCACGCCCTTTACGCTACGGTGGTCGACCGGCACCTTGTTTTACAGCATAAACCCCAAATCTACGGCACCCAGGCCACCCTGACGAACGGCCACAGCGTACCGTTGCCCATGGTGGACCCCACCCATCTGGAGGCGCGTCGCGCCGCGATGGGCATGGAGCCCGAAGCCGACTACTTGAAAGAGAACGACGAGGCCTACCAGGCCGACTCGACACAGAGCAAACACTGACCATGGCAACCAAGACTCCGACCACCACCTCCTCTCGTCCGCTGTGGCAGCGCCTTGCCCTACGCCGACTCAAGTTCCTTGGCTTCGTCGCCATCGTGCTGGCTGTTGTGCTGGGCGGCTCCTACCTGTTCGCGCCGCAATGGCTGATGAGCGCCGACATCAAGCGCCAGGCCATGGCCGCGCACGTGGACAAGCACTCCGTGCAAGTGGGCGACACAACCTGGTCGTACTACGAAGGCGGCGAGGGCCCCACGCTGCTGTTGCTGCACGGTTTCGCCGCCAGCAAGGAAGTGTGGTTGAAGCAGATGGAACAGCTCACGCCCCACTTCCACGTGATCGCACCGGATCTGCCGGGCTGGGGTGAATCCACCCGCGTCGATGGCGCCAGCTACAACGTCGACTCGCAGGTCGCCCGCTTGCAGGGCTTTGTCGACACGCTGCACCTGCCCAAGTTCGTGCTTATCGGCCATTCCATGGGTGGCGCGATCGCCGGCGTCTACGCTGCCGAACATCCGGAGCACGTCGCCGAGCTCGCACTCATCGACTCGTTCGGCCTGAAGGCCAACGAGAACGAGTTCTCGCGCGAAGCCATGGCCGGCAAGAACGTGTTCATCTTCGACAACCGCGAGCAGTTCGCCAAGGCCACCGCCTGGGCCTTCGTCAAGCCGTTGAGCATTCCTGGCCGCTTTCAGGACGTGTTGATCGAACGTAACAAGAAAGACCGCAGCTTCCTCGACCACACGTTCAACGAACTGCGCGATCCCTCGCAGTACCTGTCGCTGCAAAACCGTCTGGATCAGCTCCAGATGCCGGTGCTCGGCCTGTGGTGCCATGATGACAAGATCATCGACATCTCCGCATTGGATAGCCTGCGCAACGGCCTGAAGAACGCCAGCGCCATCAGCACCAGCATGCTCACGGGCTGCAACCACATGCCCAACGTCGAGAAGCCTGACGAGACCGCGCGCATCATCACGCAGTTCGCGCTGTCGCACTGATGAAGAACGCAGTCGCCGAGTGATCGACATGCGCGCCGCCGCATAAGCGGTGGCACGCAGCCTTATCGGGCACCCGCCCTCTTCAGTCCGCAAACCCGAGATTCACCGGCGCATCCGGCAAGGTGTGTGCCGCATCGTCAGTAACCGGCACGTCCTTACCTACAACCTCGAATTTCAGCCCGTCGGCCCAGACCTGGCCCTTGTTCTGCAACAGTGCGCCAAAGGCGATGTCGCGCGCGTCGTTCGGCACGTCCAGCACGATGTCGTACCGTTGCCAATCGTGATCACCCTGCGGAGCGCGAAGCTCCATGTTGTCGAAGGCGGCGCTCTTGCGGTCCGCACCGTCGACGCGCATCCACAGCTGCCCCTTGCCTGCGCCCTTGGTGCGTAGATAACCGGAAAGGCGTACGCGCTTGCCGTGGTAGGCAGTGGCATCGATGGTCTGCATCACGCTGCCGAAGCCCGTGTTTTCTTCCTTGGCTCGCAGATAGACGCTGGTGCTGCCCGATACCCGCGCGCCCTTCTCCGTACCGATGTCGTAATCGCTGGCCGCTGAGCCGGTGACAAACCAGCCTTTGGGGACCGCCGCATGCGCGGCGCTCGCCAGCAGGCCACTTAGTAGCAGCATATAGGTGAAGCTTTTCTTCATGGCGCGTTCCTTGTGTCAGGCGTGGAGTTCACTGGGGTTGTACTCATCAGAAAGCGATCCAGATCGCTGGGCGGCGGCATAACGTCCATGCGCAGCAACTCGGCACGGGTGCGTCCGGCGTCCAGCCCTGCATTCGCAGTGAGGGGGAGATTTGCGGCGTGCGGGGGGCCGCTTGCTACGACCCAGATCAGCAGTAGCGCCGCTGCAGCCAACGGCCACACGGCACGATGACCGATCCGGCGCATCGTGGCGACGCGGTCGGCGGCGCGCAGAATGCGTGCGTCCACAAGCGGTGGTGGCGCCTCCCGGGCTGTGCACCGATAGATCGACAGCAATTCGTCCATGCCATCGTTGCTCATCGCCAAGGCTCCAACGCATCACGCAACTTTTGCTGCGCATAGCGCAGACGGCTTTTCACCGTCTCTCGCGTGGTGCCGGTGGCCGTAGCGATGTCCTCCAAACTGAGTTCCCCTTCCGCTTTCATCAGGAAGGCCTCGCGTTGCGGAAGCGGCAACGCCTGAACGGCTTCGATCAGTGCGTGCCCCAAGGCGTCGTTGTGCAACAGGCGATCCGGTGCATGTAGAGGTGATGCGGCGTGCTGCTCGAGCACCTCCTCGTCACCACATGCATCGATCGCGTCCGGCGCATGCCGGCCAAGTACGCGCCAGCGATCCGCAGCACGCCGATGCGCAATACCAAACAGCCACGCCGCGAACGATGCCTGCGGCTCGTAGCGATCCTTGCCGTGTACGACAGCCATCCAGACGTCCTGGAAGATCTCCTCTGCCTCGCTGGCCCTACCAGCCAGCCGCAACGCGTAGCGGTGCAGCTTGTCGCGATAGCGCGCATAGAGAGTACGGAAAGCCTGGGCATCGCCTTGGCGATAGCGGCGCATGCACTCGCCGTCGCTCCATGGCGATGCATCCGTGGCGGGGCCGTCCTGCGATTGCGCCCATTGCTCCTGCAAGTGGGCCAGCGCATGCGCGCAAGCCTGCGTCCAGTCCTGGGACAGTACGATGGTGGCCGACATGGCGTCCTTTCCGTTGGCGATACTTCCATAATCGCCGGGAATGCCGAAATGGGGTTAACGCAGAGCCTCAGATCGCACGCATCATCACGTGGTTTGCGCTCACGCGCCGATGGCCCTTGAGCCATTCGGCCGCCAGAAGCACTGCTACAGCACGCCGGGAATCAGCGCCTTGGTCCGCTGCATGTATTGCTCGTAAGCGGCGCCGAAGTTGTCGCGCATCCAGCGCTCTTCCAGTCGAAGCTTGAACCAGAACGACACGCCGACGATGGCCACGCAGATGGGCCCGCGCCATTCACCGATGGCCATCCCGGTACCGAAGAAGGCTAGCAACAGCCCTGTGTAAATCGGATGGCGAACGAAGCGATAGGGGCCACGCTGAATTAACTCGTGGTCCTGCTTCACCTGCACCACCGAACTCCAGTTGCGTCCCAGTACGTAGCGCGCCCAGCAGGCAAAGGCCACGCCAGCCCATGCGAGCAATGCGCCGAGCAATGCGGTACCGAGCCACGCGGGATACATGCGCTCACCCAACCACGTTCCATGGAACCAGCGGTCAGGTCCAATCAACCACACGGCGACGGCTAACGGCAACCAGTATTTGAGGATGCGAGGCAGCACGCGCTCACCGCGCTGGGCGCTCTTCACGCGCCGCCATCCCCACAGCCAGTAGAGCCCGAACACCACCCAGGCTGCCTTGATGATTCCTTCGATGGGCAACTCCATGGCCATTTCCCCGTGAACGGATGGCCAAAGACTCAGGCGTAAGCAGGGCGACGGCAAGTGACAGCCGTCACACAGTCCATCTGCACCATCTGATGAGTCACACGCGTTGCTGACTGATTCGTCAGTCAGCAACGTCGGCAATGAGCCGATCCAGCTCCGTCTTCAACCAGGCACCGTTGAGGCGCAGCCAGTCGCGCTGTTCGCGCCAGTCGGGGAACAAGCCTTCCACCTGCTGCCAGAAGCGTGGTGCGTGGCTACGCACTTTCAGGTGGCAAAGCTCGTGAGCGAGCACGTACTTCAGCGCGTTGGGTGGCGCGAGTGCCAAGGCGAGATCGAGGTTGATGCGATCGCGCGTGTCGAGGCTGCCCCACAGGCTTTTCATGGGCCGCACGCGCAACGCGGTTGGCGCGAGGCCGAGTTGCGGCACGTAGCTGGCCAGCCAGCGCGCCACGTCGCGACGGATCTGCGATTCGAAGTGCGAGGCAAGCAGACCGCGCGCCACCGGTAGCGCGCGCGTGTGCGGGCGCGGAATGACCAGGGTGAGCGTGCCTTCGCTTGCTTCGACTTTTGGATACGGGCCTTCCGCCCAATCGAGCTGCACGGTTTCACCGCGGAGCGGAAATTCCGTCGGCGTACCGACGCGCAACGGTGGCAACGGTTTGACGATGAGGTGCAGCTCGTCGAGCTTGCGCTCGAGCCAGTCAGCGTGATGACGAAGGAAGGCACTGACCTGCGCCGGATGCGTGCCGTGCGGATACGACACGCGCGCGCCCTTGGGCGTGACGGTGAGGCGCAAACGGCGCGCGCGCGGATGCGCCGCCTTGAGCACACGGATAGTGCTACCGCTTGCGGTGGCCAGTTCCAGCCAATCGCCTTCGAGATGCTGCGTCATGTTCCACCCTGCTACGACTACGAGTGGCGTCCAGGCCCACTAGTGTCCCAAAGGGAATGTGGGGGGAGCATGCAGGCTTCGCAAGACGGGCCCGTGACCGCCCGGACCATACGGTCAGGGCGGCGAAGGCTGAACAAAGCCCCGGGGCTCAGGCCTCGGCGGGACGCGGCAGGCCGAACCATTCCTCCAGCTTGCCCAGCAGGCGCTCTACCTCGAGGGTGAGCAGGGCGAAGGTGGCGTCGGCCTCTGCGGCGGCGTCAGGGTGGCTGTCGCCCAGTTCGTCGACGACCACGTCGAGGAACTTGAGCTTGCGGACGATCAGGTCCTCGCCCAGCACGAAGCTCATGCGCTCATCGAAGGTGAGACCGAGCTGGAACACCTGTTTGCCGTTACGCAGGTGCTCCTTCACTTCCTCGCCATCCAGGTCCTGGCGACGGCACTTGGCAATGGCTCCCGTGGCCGACGCAGCGTCGCGCAGCTCCACCTCGTCACCCAGCGCGAGGCCTGCCGGCAGGTTGCCGTTGGCCAGCCAGTCGGTCATGAGCACGCGGGGGCCTTCTTCGGGCGCCAGCGGGACGGCCGGGAAGCTACCGAGCGCCTCGCGCATCTGGGTGAGCGTGTTCTCAGCGGACTTGCGACTGGACGTATCCAGCACCAACCAGCCGTTCTTCTTGTCCACATAGGCGCGCTGGCGCGAGCTGCGGATGAAGGCGCGCGGCACCAGTTCGTTAAGCACGTCTTCCTTCAGGCGCTTGCGCTCGCGACCGCCGACCTTGCGGCCTTCTTCTTCGGCGATTTTCTGCACGCGGCGGTGAAGTTCGTCGTTCACGACAACACCCGGCAGGAGTTTGTCCTCGCTGCCCACCGTGACCATGGTGCAGGCATTCACGACGTGGGTGAGCGCGGCTTCCTCACCGCGGCCCACCGGCGGCACAAAGCCCTTGGTACCCATTTCCATAGGGCCACAGGGGCGCAGGCGATGTTCGCCCAGCACCTCGTCGAGGCGGTTCAGGTCATCGGAAACGTTGGAGGAAAAGCGAAACATCGTGAGATTGCGGAAGAACATTCGGTATCCGTACTGGTTGCTGTCACTCCGGCCGAAACCGGAATGACTGGCATAAAGGTAAGGCTGGCGATCAGCGGCTGACGGCAGCCACCGCGTTCACCACGGTATCCAGGTTGACGCGGTTGAGCGCGGCGACGCAGATGCGGCCGGTGCCGATGGCGTAGATGGCGTATTCATCACGCAGGCGATCGACCTGGGTCTTGCTGAGACCTGAGTACGAGAACATACCCGCCTGCTGCTGGATGAAGCCAAACTGCGGCGAACCGGCGGCGGCGAGCTTCTCCACCATGCCGGCGCGCATCCCGTGGATGCGTTCGCGCATCTCGCCCAGCTCCTGTTCCCACATGGCCTTCAGCTCTTTGCTGTTGAGCACGGCCGAGACCAGTGCGCCGCCGTGGGTGGCCGGGCTGGAGTAGTTGGAGCGGATGGTGCGCTTGACCAGCGACTGCACGCGCAGGGCCTCTTCGCGGTCCTTGCCCACCACCGACAGCGCACCCACGCGCTCGCCGTACAGCGAGAACGACTTGGAGTACGAGTTGGCGACCACGAACGCATCGATGCCCGAGGCGGCGAACAGGCGCACGGCGGTGGCGTCGGCGTCGATGCCCTCGTCAAAACCCTGGTAGGCCATGTCGATGAAGGGCATCAGGCCGCGGTCTTTCACCAGGTCCACCACCTGCTGCCACTGTTCGGCGGTGAGGTCTACGCCGGTCGGGTTATGGCAGCACGCGTGCAGCAGCACGACGGTGCCGGGCTCGAGCTTGCCCAGGTCCGCCAGCATGCCAGCGAAGTCCAGGCCGTGCGTAGCAGCGTCGTAATAGGCGTACTCCACCACCTCGAAGCCGGCCGCGCTGAACACCACGCGATGGTTTTCCCAGCTCGGGTTGCTGATGGCGATCTTGGCCTTGGGCAGCACCTTCTTTAGCAGGTCGGCGCCAATGCGCAGCGCACCGCTGCCGCCGATGGTCTGCGAGGTGGCCACGCGGCCGGCGGCCAGCAGCGGCGAATCTTCGCCGAAGACCAGTTTCTGCGTGGCGCTGTTATAGGCCGGCATGCCATCGATGGGCAGATAGCCGCGCGGCTTGGCTTCCAGCGCCAGCGATTTCTCCACCTCGTGCACGGCACGCATCAGGGGGATGCGGCCCTGCTCGTCGTAATAGATGCCCACGCCCAGGTTGACCTTGCCCGGACGGCTGTCGGCCAGATAGGCCTCGGTGAGTCCCAGGATCGGATCGCCCGGGGTCATTTCAACGGATGCAAAGAGGGACACGGCGTTACTCGACTGTTTTTTGTTGGAGTGACGACTCGTCGGACGACCCGGCAAGCCACTGATGCGCATCGGCGCGGGCGAAGTCTTCGCGTGCGCCAAGCGACGCAAAGTCGAACAGGTTGCGATCGGCGAGCTGGGAGGGTGCCACGTTGCCCAGCGCGCGGAAAATATTCTCGGCGCGGCCGGGCTGGGTCTGCTCCCAGTCCTCCATCATGCGCTTAACCGCCTTGCGTTGCAGGTTTTCCTGCGAGCCACAGAGGTTGCACGGAATGATCGGAAACGCGCACGCCTCAGCGTAGGCGGCGATATCGCTTTCCTTGCTGTAGGCCAACGGGCGGATCACCACGTGGCGGCCGTCATCCGAACGCAGCTTGGGCGGCATGGCCTTGAGCTGCGCCTGGTAGAACAGGTTCAGGAAGAACGTGCCGAGGATATCGTCGCGGTGGTGGCCCAGCGCGATCTTGGTGACACCATTCGCCGCAGCCCAGTGATACAACGCGCCGCGCCGCAGGCGCGAGCACAGGCTACACATGGTCTTCCCCTCGGGAATGACACGGGTGACGGTGCTGTAGGTGTCCTGCTCGATGATGTGGAACGGCACGCCACGCGCGGTCAGATACTCAGGCAACACGTGTGCGGGAAAACCCGGCTGCTTCTGGTCCAGATTCACCGCGACGATCTCAAAGCGCACCGGCGCCTTGGCCTGCAGCGACAGCAGGATGTCGAGCAAGGTATAGGAATCCTTGCCACCAGACAGGCACACCATGATCTTGTCGCCGTCTTCGATCATATTGAAGTCGGCAACCGCCTGGCCCACCTGATGACGCAAACGCTTGCCCAGCTTGGCGGCCTCGTAGTGCTGCTTGCGGATGGCTTCGGGCTGAGCGGACATGGGGATGACGAGGCGGGATGGCCTCCCATTGTAGCGGGCTCATCGCCGGGCTGCCCTTGCTGAACAGCGCATCCGCACCCCGGCGGCGGTACACTGTTGGGGTTTCCCTCCCAAGCCCTTCGCCATCATGCAGGTCCAGGACCAAGCCGAGATCGCCCATCTGCTGGCCGAGTTACGCGTTGAACACCGCGACCTCGACGTGGCCATCGAGCACCTTGCCTCGACGCTCAGCCGCGACGAGCTGCAGGTCACCCGGCTGAAGAAGCGCAAGCTGTTGTTGAAGGATCACATTGCGCGGCTGGAAAGCAAGCTGATCCCCGACCTGGACGCTTGAACGTCCTCTTTCCCGGAGCACCGATGTCCGCGCTGACGCCTGTCCTGCTGGAAGACGCCTTTATCGCGCTTGAACCCCTGACGCCTGAACACGCTCCGGCCCTCGAGGCCGCCGCAGCGGACGGCGAGCTATGGAAGCTATGGTTCACCAGCGCACCGGCGCCGGGCGAGGCCGCGGCGTATATCGCCAAGGCGCTCGACGGGCAGAAAGCGGGCCTGATGCTGCCGTTCGCGGTGCGCGAAAAGAGCAGCGGCGACATCGTCGGCACCACGCGGTTCTACGATTTCGTTGCCGATCCGCGTCGCGTCGCCATTGGTTACACCTGGTACGCCAAGCGCTGGCAAAAAAGCCATCTCAACACTGCCTGCAAGCGGCTGTTGTTCCAGCATGCCTTTGAAGCACTCGGTTGCGTTGCGGTGGAACTGCACACCGACCACCGCAACCTCGACTCGCAGCGTGCCATCGAACGCCTGGGCGCCGTTCGTGAAGGCATGCTGCGCAATCACAAGCGCCGTCCCGACGGCACGCTGCGCCATACCGTGTGCTTCAGCGTGATCGACAGTGAATGGCCGGACGTGGCGCGCTGGCTGACTATGCGACTGGAGCGGCTGGCAGGCTGAACACCCGCCGCCCGCGTTCCGCCTTTTCCCAGCCAGAAAGTCCGCTGCGCTTAAGCGCAAACTTGTGCCCTTCGTCATCAAGGAGTGCCATGGAATGGCTCGCACACGCTCGCGCATCCGCTGGCTGCGACTCATCGGCTGGGCGATGGCAGTCTGGACGATCGGCGCCTCCACCATCGCCGTCATGGGCCTGCTGACCCGGCCGAAGCACGCCGACCTGGCGCTGGTGCTGGGCAACACCGTAACCCGCACCAATCGCCCGATGCCACGACTGGAAGCCCGGCTGCAGGCCGCGCAAGCCCTGTATGCCCGCGGCGGTTGCTCCGCCATCATGGTCAGCGGCGGCATTGAATCGCGCGACGGCCGCAACGAAGCCGCTGGCATGAAGCAGTGGTTGGTGGAGCACGGCGTGCCAGCACAAGCGATCGTCGAAGACCCCTACGGAAACAACACGCGTGAGTCGGCGCTGCATGCGCAAGCGTGGCTCGCAGCACATCACGGGCGCAGCGTGGTGGCCGTCTCTCAGTTCTTCCATTTGCCGCGTACCCGGCTCGCGCTGCGCCAGGCGGGCGTGCTCGATGCAGGCGGCGACTACCCGCGTCGCTGGTTTGGCCGGGATATCTATTCGGTGTATCGCGAAGTACCGGGCTTTCTCGCCTATTGGCTGCAACTGGATCAGAGCCGCCCGCTTGCCCCTATCAGAGCAGTCGGCCGATAAGGCTATCCAGCCGCACGCGCCGCAACCGACGAAGCAGCTTGCGCACTTCAGGCGGATAACTACGCGCGCCGGGTAGATCGTGATAGTGCGCTACGCGCGTGGCGTGACTGCGCAGCGACTGCCATTCCGCTTCGTGCTGCGCGACGAGCTGGCGCGACTGGTCGCGCAGCAGCAGGCCGTTCTCCAGGTCCAACGCCCATGCGCGGGGATTGAGGTTGTTGCCGGTAAGCACGGCGATCTCCTCGTCCACGAATAGGCCCTTGAGGTGATAGGTGTTATCGCCGTCGCGCCATAGCCACAGGTTGAGCTGCCCGCTGTCGATGGCGCGCTGATGCGTGCGCGCGAAGCGACGCAGATTGGCTTCGTACAGATACGGCAGCAGGCCAATGCGACTGAATGGCTGGTCGGGCGGAATGTAGAAATCGTTGGCGGTCTTGTCGCCCACCATGATGTCTAGCTGACAACCACGGCGCAGCAGTTGGCCAACCACGGTGCGCACCGGGCGAGGCAGATTGAAGTACGGCGTCAGCAGGATCACGCGGCGTTGCGCGCCACGCAGCAGGTCCAGCAGGGTTTCGTTGAGCACATTGTCCACGCGCCCGAAGCCGGCGAGCGGAATCACGATGACGTCACCGTGCCGGGGCACTTCGCTCTCGCCGACATACTGCCCCTCTTGCAGTGACTGGCGCAGGCGGCGGATCGGTTCTTGCAACTCGCGCGAGCGCGGCTGCGGCCGGCGATCCAATCGCGGCACGGCATCACCGTCGCCGAACTGCTGGTGCACGTAGGCGACCATGCTGTCCGCCAATGGCTGGTGGCGGATCAGGTGGTAGCGATCCAGCCGGTAACGGCCATGCTTTGCGAGGTAGACGTCGTTGAGGCTGGCGCCGCTGTAGAGCACCGCGTCGTCGATGATGAAGCCTTTCAGGTGCAACACGCCGAACAGTTCGCGCGTTTGCACCGGCACGCCGCGGATTACCACACCCTCGCCGAAACGCTCGGCGTACTGCCGGTACATGGCGGCGTTGCCTTCGCTGTTGCCCTTGCCGATCAGGCCGCGACGAGCGCGGTGCCAGTCGACATAGAGCTCGATGGAAAGCCCGGGTCGCGCCGCGCGCGCAGCGTGCAGCGCTTCGAGCACTTCCCGGCCGGCTTCGTCGTCCTGCAGATACAGCGCCACCAGCACGATGCGCTGTTGCGCCCCCGCAATGAGCGAAAGCAGCGTTTCACGGAAAGCCGCAGGCCCCGCAAGCGTGGTGATCGCCTCCGCCGGCACGGCGAAATTCACGTGCGCGGACAGGTCGGGCCCACGCCGCCGGCGCAGGGACAGCAATCGGCGGGCAAGACTGCGTGGCGAGGATAACGGTCGATTCATGGGGCGCCATGGTATCAACCCTCCCCCTCATTGGAGGAACGCGCTTGCACATGGCCCTCGCGCGACGGCCGAGGGGCCGCTCGCAAGGGCACTCCTACAAAGGTCCTCGCGTTACTTCTGCGCTTGTTCGTTGTCCGCCGCACGACTCGGTTGCACGTCGATGCTGGCGGTCATGCCTGCCGCCAGGATCACGCCCTTGGGCACACTATCCTCTTCAATCTCGATGCGTACCGGCACGCGCTGCGCCAGTCGCACCCAGTTGAAGGTGGGGTTCACATCCGCCAGCAGATCACGGCCGGTCGGGTTGTCGCGGTCGGTAATGCCGCGCGCAACGCCTACGATACGGCCTTTGAGGCGCGTGCCACCGCTCATCAGGCGGATATCGACCGTATCACCGATGCGCAGGTGCGGCAGCTTGGTTTCCTCGAAGTAACCATAGATGTAGTAGCTGTGACGGTCGATCAGGGCGAGACGCGGGCTGCCGGTGGCGGCGTAATCGCCCACGCGCACGTCGAGGTTGGTCACGTAGCCATCCACGGGGGCACGCACTTCGGTGCGCTCCAGGTCCAGCTTGGCGCGGTCGACGGCCACCTGCGCCTGCACCACGGCGGCCTCGGCCTGCTCGCGCGATGCATTGGCTTGATGCCCGCTGGCCTGTGCCTGCTCCCAGATAGCGTGCGCGGTGACGGCAGCCGACTTGGCATCAGTGCGCTCTTCCTTGGGCACCACGTCCGCCAATTCCTGGCGACGCTGCGCCTGCTCCTGGCGCATGTCGTACTCGGCCTTGCGCGCGGCGGCGCTGGCCAGCACGGCATCGATGTTGGCGCCGGCGGCGCGCGCCGCGGCCTTGGCGGAGTTGAGGTTCGCCTCGGCCTGCTCCAGCGCGATCTGATAACGCTGCGGATCGATCTCGAAGAGTACGTCGCCCTTCTTCACTTCGGCGTTGTCGATCACTGGCACGCGCGTGACGAGACCGGAGACGTCAGGCGCGATACGCACCACTTCGGCCCGTACGCGGCCGTCGCGCGTCCACGGCGAGTACATGTAGTGCCGCCACAGGAGGTGGCATAGCACGAGTGCCACGATCACGACGACCGCGGTGATGGCAAATCGGAGCAGGGCTTGGGGCTGAAATGTCATAGAGATGGCTCAGGGATACAACAACAGGCCAGCCGCGCCAAACAGCACGAAGAACACGGCCACACGGAACAGGGACGGATGCCAGACATAGCGATAAAGGCCGTAGCGCCCGACGATAGTGTCGACCACCCACAGCACCAGCAGACAACCCAGGTAAACCAGCAGCATGCCGGGTACCAGCGCGTCGCCAAGGGCGATTTCAAGAGGCATGGTCGGTCTCCGGTGCCTTGACGATGTAAGGGGCAAGCGCCGACTCGTCGTCGCGCAGTGCCGTGCGCAACTGCAGCAGATGCGCCAGCGCCGGCTGGCAGCTTGCGCGGGCCTGCGGCAGTGTCTGCCTGGTCAATGTAATGGCGTGGTCAACGTCGAGATCTGCGGCCTGCCAACGTGCCTTATCGGGCTCGTCGTAAAGCTGGGCCAGCGATTGCACGGCTCGTTGCATGACTTCCATGATCGGTGGCGGCAGCTCGGCGTGCAGCATGTCCTGGCGCAGCTCGATCACTGCGCGGCCGGAGTCATGCACGGCCAACGCCCACGACAGCTGGGAGCGCGACTCGTCGCTACCGGGCTTGGTGTACTGCACGATCTGATGGAGCAGGTCACGATTCTCGCTTTCAAATCGATACACCAGGCCTTCGAGTGGCGCGGTGGCCGCGATCGTTACCTGGCGGCGCAGTTGTTGCAGCTGGCGCCTGCGAAGCCATTCCGTACCGATCACGGCGGGAATGATCATGAATGCCACGCCGCACATGATCAGACCAAACAATGAAGCAATGGCGTCATTGAAAAGGCGATCCGGCGCGTAAACCATGGGGTTCTTCAACGCCAGGATGGTGGCGAAACCCAACATGTAGCCCGAGCCGATGCCCGGCAATGTTGCATTGCGTGTGGTCAGGTACGGGCCGATCATCAGCAAGGGTCCGCTGGTGAGGATCAGCATCAGGAAACCATCGCTGCCGGGCAACAGCCATAGCACCACAATGAAGGCCGCCAGCATGCCCAGTGCGACGCCAATCCACATATTGACGGTTGCCGCGATCGGTCGTGGCGATGTCGCGAGCAGCCCACTGAACACGGTGGCCAGCAGCATCGCCGTGGTTCCAGACGGCCAGTTCGTCACAAGCCAGAACGTGCTGAGCGCAGCCAGGGTGAGGAACGTGCGGACCACCGCGATAGCGGGTGCGACGAGCTCGTTGGCGCGCCGAAAGCTGATTCGCTCCACCGTGCCGCCCAGCGTACCCTGCGTCTCGCGCAGCGCGGCTTCCAGCGCCGTGAAGTCGCGTAGCTCTCTGACGAAGCGATAGAGCAGCGCGGCGCCGCTGTCGAACTCCAGCAACAGGTCCGGATCCTGCCGCAGCTCTTCGCGCAATTGAGCAGCCAGTGCCGGCAGCTTGGGTTCGCAGGCTTCCAGACGCGTGGCCATCAACCTTGGCATGTGTTGCTCGTCCGGAGGCGGCGACAGCGCTTCGCCCACAGGCGCATAGAGCTTGATCAGCGCACCGGCTGTTCGAGGATGGTTGGTTCGCTGCAAGCGGTTGATCAGATGGTGCAGTGACTGAAAGCTGGTAGCCGCCGCCATGTAGCGCACGTTGAGCAACTGCATGCGACTGCTGCGCGCACGGGCTTCCGGGTCTTCGAAGATCACCGTGGAACGCAGGTCTTCGATCTCCACGGCGGCGCGCACGAAGTGAAGATGCGCCTGCTCCATGTCCTCGCGTGGAATGGCGCCGCCCAGGCTGCCGCGTGCGAAATCGATGAAGTGCCCGTAATGCTCCCGCGCCCTGCGCCGCAGGACCTGGCGCAGACGCTCTGGCAACACCATGTCGCTGACCAGACCCGCCACGATGATGCCGAGCATCACCTCGCTTACGCGCATCACGGCCGAATTGAACACCGCGTAGGGGTTGTCGATGGCCGGCAGTATCACGATCACCGCGGTGTAGCCCGCGAGCACGAAACCGTAAGACATGAAGTTGCGATACAGCACCGCGCCGCCGGCGCACAGGCCTACCCACAGCGAGAGACTAAACAGGAACAATTCACGCTGCTGCGGAAACACCGTCATCAACAGCAGTGCAAACAAGCTGCCAGTAAAGGTGCCGATCGTGCGGTAAAAGCTCTTGGCCAACACCATGCCGCTTTGCGGATGCATCACGATCGATACCGTGATCATGGTGGTGGATGGCTGCTCCAGCTGAAACACCATCGTCAGCCATGCGGCCAGGTAGAACGCCAGCATGCACTTGAAGACGAAGATCCACCCTTGGCGCTCGCCGACGAGAAAATCCCGCAGCCACGGCCAGCGTTGTCGGATCGAAAGATCGGAAGGTACGGCCGACATCGCTCAGTCCTGCTCCAGCTGTATCAGGAATCGCTTCAGCAGACGCTCCAATTGCACCATTTCACGAGGTTGCATGCCACCAACCTGCCGCACCAGCAAAGCGCAGACATCGGGCAGGAAACTTTCGATCAAGGCCACGCCGTCCTTAGTCAGCGTGAGGGCCACCTTGCGGCGATCTTCGTCACTGGCATGGCGCGCGATGAGTCCTTTATCGCACAGCTCATTGGTCAGCCGGGTGATGTTGGCCGACTTCTCGCCCGCCGCATCAGCCAACTCCGTGGGATGCAAGGTGTAACCCTCGGTCCCGTACAGCATCATCAGCAGGTTGTATTCGGGATGATTGATGCCGTAGGGGCGCAGCATGGCGTTCGCGTCGTCGTGTACGCGCTTGAAGATGTGCTTGATCAGCCGGATGAGCACGGCAGCATCCCGCGGGAACGCAGGATAACGTTGGCGTGTGACCGCCAGTCGCTGTTCGGTGGGGAGAAAGCTGCTCATGGCGTGACGCCCAAATAGTACATATATGTAATATATATATGTGAATTTTATGCCTCTCCCCGGTGGGCATGCAAGAGCGTCGACCTGCGCACGTGAAAAAGGCGCCACGAAGGCGCCTTTCAGGTGGTGCTGGCGAATAATCCGCCGGTCGCCCCAGCAAAACCGAGGCGACGATGTCGGCGTCGCGACGCGACCGGTCAGTTGCCCTTGACCGGATACGTCTCGAACCCGCCCGGTGCCGTCGTGCCCGACGGGGCTGGGCTCGGGTTGGCTGGGTTAGCAGGGCGTGCTGACGGCGCCAGCTGAGCGTTGCCGCATTGGTAGGCGCCCCATGGCTGCGAGCCGTCTTTCGGATCGGCCAGCGGCTTGACGGTGTCGGCGTGCATCTTCGCGGCTTCGTTGCGCGCCATCACTTCCAGCTCGTCGCGCACCTTGATGTCGTTGCGATTCACCGGGCCCACGTGATCCATCACGGTCACGGTGACTTTGCCCAGGTCATGGCAGGACGACACGTCGCCGCTCCAAGCCGTGCGGACGTTCTTCCCGGCATCGTCCAGCGTGATGCCATAGGTGCACGCGCCGAGCAGCGCGATGGGAACGAGCAACAGCAGGGTCTTGCGCATGGATAGCTCCGCAGGGACATGAAACATGAAAAGGCCGGGCGGTTCCCCGCCCGGCCTCCATCCTAACTCGGGGACGTGAACCGGTCCCCACAGAATCTCACGATCACTTCGACGGCTTGGCCGACACGGGGTTGCCGTCACCATCGATCACCTGCACATCACCCAGCTTCAACGCGCGCACCGGGGCTTCGATCTTCTTGAGATCACCCACGATCACCCATGTCAGGGCGTTGGGCTTGATGATCTCCTTGATCGCGTCCTCAGCTTGCGGCTGGGTTACGGCTTCGGTTCGGGCTTTGAGCGTCTGCACGTAGTCATCCGGATGGTCGTACTGGACGATCTCGCTCATCGCGCCGAGCACTTCGGAGGCCGTCTCGAAGCTGCCGGGCAGGCCGCGGACATTGGAGTCCTTGATCTTGTCCACTTCCTGCTGCGTCAGCGGACGGCCGGCGATGACCTCGTTGGCTTCCTTGGACACTTCATGCGCGGACTCAGCCGTCTTGTCGGTCTGCACCGGCGCATACATCAGGAAAGGACGCTGACCAATCGCATCGCGCATGAAGCTGAAGGCGCCATAGGCCCAGCGCTTGTCTTCGCGCAGGTTCATGTTGAGACGCGAGGTGAAGCTGCCGCCAAACGCGCCGTTGGCGACATCGATGGCCAGTTCGTTCGGCGCCTTGCTCGATGGCGCGAGCAGGCCGGCGAGGATCAGCGACTGCGGCGCATCCGGCTTGTCGATGAGGAACACGCGCGGCTTGGCCTGGATGGCCACGGTGGCAATGTTCTTCTTCGGCACGGCGCTAGCGGGCGCCTTCCAGTCGCCGAAGGCAGCATCGAGCTGCGGGATGATCTGCTGCAGCGTGGTGTCGCCGGCGACCAGGATCTTGACGTTGTCCGGACGCAGCCAGTCGCGCTGGAACGTGGACAGATCCGACGCCTGCATCGCCTTGATGGCTTCCTCCGTACCTGAGCCGGTGAACGGAATGCCGTAAGCGTGGTGGGCGCCATACAGCAGCGGCGGCAGCGTACGCAGCGCCAGCGCGGTCGGCTGGGTCTTCTCCTGCGCGATGCCGGCCAGCCATTGGCCACGGATGCGCTCGATGTCATCCGACTTGAAGGCCGGATTGCGCACGATGTCGGCAAACAACGCCAGCGACGGCTGCAACTGATCGTTCAAGGCATTGAGCGAAGCGGAGCATGCATCAAGGCCACAACCGATGCGGGTGATCGCCCCCAGACGCTGCTTGCGCTTGGCCACTTCCACCGAGTCGAGATCCTTGGTGCTCTCGTTCATCAGCGTGGTGGTGAAGCTGGCAGTGCCGAGCTTGCGGCCCTGGTCGGCCGCGTAGCCGGCATCGAACATCAGCTGCACGTGCGTGACCGGAACGGTGTGACGCTGCGCGAGAATCACTTCGATGCCGTTCTTGAGTTTGCCGCGCTCAAGCTCGGGGAACTTCAGGTCCGGGAACTGGGCCACCTGTGGCACGCCCTTGCTGCGATCCACCTGGCTCTTGGCGACGGCGTATTCGTGCTTGGCTGGCAACTTGGCCGCCGGGCGGCCTTCCTCCGGCGCCAGCGCGGCGACCTTGGCGTCTTCCGTATCCGGGTTGAAGTCGTCACCGGCTGGCAGCACGGTGAGCAGATAGTCGCCCTTGCTGAGCCACTTGTCGGCGGCAGCCTTGACGCTGGCCGGCGTAGCGGCGTTGGCGCGTTCCAGGTCCTTCTTGTAGGCGCCCGGATCGCCGCGATAGACCTGGCCCTCGGCCAGGATCACCGCCTTGCCACCGCCACCGCCCACCTTTTCAAGACCACGCACGAAGCCGGCGCGGTTGCCGATCTTGGCGCGCTCGAGCTCGTCGGCGGTCGGGCCTTCGGCGAGGAATTTCTTCACTTCTTCTGCGATGACCGCTTCGACCTTGGCCTGGTCCACGCCGTCCTTGATGTCGGCCTGAATCTGGAACTGGCCGGCCAACGCGAACGGCGAAATGCCGGCAGAAACGTCATCGACCAGTTTGTCCTGATAGACCAGACGCTGATACAGGCGCGAGGTCTTGCCACCACCAAGCACCGTGGAGGCGAGATCAAGCTGGATGGAGTCGTCGGTGCCCAACTGCGGCACCACCCACGTGCGGTAAATGCGCGGCTGTGCCACATGGTCGTGCTGGATGCCACGCGTGGATTTCTCCAGCGGCGTGATCCAGGCCTGCTGGCGCGGCACCGGCGGGCCAGCCGGGATATCGCCGAAGTACTTCTCGGCCTTCGCCTTGGCCTCCGCGACGGTAATGTCGCCGGCCAGCACCAGCGTGGTGTTGGCGGCGCCGTAGTAATCGTGGAACCACTGTTTCACGTCGCCCAGCGAGGCGGCGTTGAGGTCTTCCATCGAACCGATGGTGTCGTGCTGGTACGGATGGTTGCCCGGATACGTACTGGACAGGATGTTCTGGTCCACGCGCCCATACGGGCGGTTCTCACCCTGGCGCTTTTCGTTCTGCACCACGCCGCGCTGGGTATCGAGCTCCTTCTGGCCGATGGCGCCCAGCAGGTGGCCCATGCGGTCCGACTCCATCCACAGCGCCATGTCCAGCGCGGTGGTCGGCACGGTTTCGAAGTAGTTGGTGCGATCGAACCAGGTGGTGCCGTTCATGTCGGTGGCGCCCGCCAGCTCGAACGGCTGGAAGTACGTGCCCTTGTGGTTCTCGGAGCCCGAGAACATCAAGTGCTCGAACAAGTGCGCAAAGCCGGTCTTGCCCTTGGGCTCGTCGGCAGAGCCCACGTGGTACCAGATGCTTACCGCGACGACGGGAGCCTTGTGGTCCTCGTGCACCACCACGGTCAAACCATTGGGCAAGGTAAAGCGCGTGAAGGCGATATCCGGAACGGCCTGGGGGGATTCTGCAGGGGCAGCCTGCGGCATCGCGACCACAGGCAAGCCGGCCGACATGCTGAGGACACCTGCAACGAGCAGGGCGAGGGGCTTTCTTGCCATCACGACACTCCTGTTTTAACGGATGAACGCACCGAGGCTAGCCACGCCCCGGAACCTTGGCAAATGACCAATGGCATGGTGGACAACCGCGGAAGCGCTTCGTTCGCTGCAAGGGCGAAAATGCCGTCCACGGGGTGTCCGCGCCCTGTCCGGCCGCGCCCGGTCGCTGTCCGCGGACAGCGAAACGTCCTACACGATCAAGAAAAATATTCAATAAAGACAGTCGCTTGATGAGTTTCAGGGGCCTGGCACGGACCTTGCCATACCTACTTTGCAGGACCTACCCCACTTTCATCGGAGACATGATCATGAAATTCGAAGCCTTGATGCTGCGCAGCCTCTTCGTTGCCTGCCTGCTGGTTTGCGGACTCGTGCTGGGTGCCATGGTGACCGCCTCGCCCCAGGCCATTCGCCTCGCCGCCGCCGGCAGCGCCGGTCAACTGATCGCCCCCACCGCTTGCGCACTGCCGCCTGATGGCGTGGTGTGCCCGCGCATCACCAACGGCTGAGCAAGGACGCTCGCCGTTCCGCGGCCATTTCGCGGGCGAGGGAAGAACCCCGATAATGGCCAGATGCTGCATGTCATCCTCTTTCGACCAGAAATACCCCCCAACACCGGCAACGTGATCAGGTTGTGCGCCAACACAGGCGCCTCGTTGCACCTGATCCGGCCTCTGGGGTTCGAGCTAGACGATGCCCGCCTGCGCCGCGCAGGCCTGGACTATCACGAATACGCGCAGCTGGCCGTGCATGACGACCTCGCCAGCTGCCTCGAGAGCATCGGCCAGCCACGTGTATTCGCCTTCTCCACGCGCGGTCGCGTCGCCCATGTCGACGCCCGCTTCGTCGAGGGCGATGCCTTGTTGTTCGGCTGCGAGACTGCGGGCCTGCCCGGCGAGGTACTCGACGCCATTCCGGAAGCGCAGCGTTTGCGGCTGCCGATGCGGCCGGACAGTCGCAGCCTCAATTTGTCCAATACGGTGGCGGTTGCGGTGTATGAGGCGTGGCGGCAGATGGGGTTTGTTGGCGCGGCGGAGTGACGCCACGGCCTTAAGGATAAAAGAGGTGGTGAGCAATTCAGGCTCATCGCTTCATATCCACCGTTAGTTTGGCCTGCATCCATATGCATCCAGGCGCAGGTTGAGCGTGAAGCGCGCTGACTGCGTCGCTCTACACCCTAAAGCAGGCGCAACGCGACCTGCCGCAATGCGATGTGCAGCGCAGCTGCACGAGCCGTCCGCTTTCGCTTTTGATTTACCGGGCCCCCTGTGCGGCGGTGAGGGGTGGACGAGAAGGCCCGCAGGGGGATCGGCAAGGAGGCCGATCCCTTTTCGCCGGGGCAGGAAGCCCCGGCGAAAAGCCCGGCCGCCCCTCACGAACTGGCCGGCTTCATCGGCCAGCGCCAAGTGGGGGTGCCCTTTCTTTGGGTTACTTTTCTTTGGGCAAGCAAAGAAAAGTGACTCGGCCTCCGGTAGGAGGTCGAAAGCCCGCCGCAGGCGAGCCAGGTCGCGACCACGCGACAACCAAGCGCAAAGTCACTGGATGACCAGCCATTCGGCTGTTGAAAAGCGCCTCCGGCCCTTGCCCCCTTTTTTGGGGTTCGCCGGGATGACGAAACAAACGGTGAGGCTAGATTGACCCCTCACCCCAACCCTCTCCCCGAAGGGGAGAGGGAGCCAAAGAGCTCGCGCGACAGCCACACGCACATCCACGTGTTCCCCGCCCAATCAAAAAACACCCATCTCCATCCCAACATCGACCCCACAACCCGAGCGGCTACAATCCCCCGATGACCGCCCCATCTCTCCAGTCATTGCTCCCCCGCCCGCTGCGCGCTCTCGCCGGCCGCGCGCTGGAAACCGCGCTCAACCACACGTTGTCGCTCGATCCGGAAACCAAGACCCGGCTGTCCGCGCTCGATGGCCGCAGCGTGCAACTGCACTTGCGCGGCCCGGAGCTTGCGCTATCGGTGACGGTAGAAGGCGACCGCCTGAAAGTCGGCCCGGCACAGGACGACAACCATCTGCGCGTCGCCGCCACACCGGGCAGCCTGCTTGCCATGCTGGTGAAGCGCGACGACGAAGGCGTGGCCCCAGGCAAGGTCGAAATCGCTGGTGACGCCGACCTCGCGCGTCGATTGGAAAAGCTCGCCAGCAAGTTCGCACCCGATTTTGAAGAGGCGTTCGCTCGCACTTTCGGCGAAGTACTCGGTGTGCCACTGGCCAAGGCCGTGCGCGACGGTCTGGCGCATGCCAAGGAAACAGCCAGCCATCTCACCACCGATACAGCCGACTGGCTGCGCGACGAAATACGCGTGGCTGCCGCACCGGGTGAGGTGGAAGGCTTTCTCGATGGCGTCGACGACCTGCGCGAGCGCGCCGATCGCCTCGAGGCACGCCTGGCCCGACTGGAGCAGCGCCTGAAGAAGGGGCCCGCCGCGTGAGGATTCCGTTGAAGGTCGTACCGCGCGTGATGCGCGTGGCTTCCGTGCTGTTGGCTTATCGCCTCGACGAACTGGTCGATGCCGCGCATCTATTCCGTCCGTTGAAGCTGGTGCGCCCGTTCGTGGCACGTCCAAGTATCGACGTCACAAACCTTTCCCGTGGCGCCCGGCTGCGTCTGGCACTCACCGAACTGGGTCCGATTTTCGTCAAGGCAGGCCAGGTTCTGTCCACGCGCCGCGATCTGGTACCGGTGGACATTGCCGACGAACTCGCGCAACTGCAGGATCAAGTGCCGCCGTTTCCGGGTGCCCAGGCGCGCGCCATCATCGAACAGGAACTGAAGGCGCCGGTCACCTCGCTATACACGAGCTTCGACGAAACGCCGCTGGCCTCCGCATCCATCGCGCAGGTGCACGCCGCTACGCTGCAGGACGGCAGTGCGGTGGTGGTAAAGGTATTGCGCCCCGGTATCGACAGGCAGATCGAGCGCGACGTGAAGCTGTTGCGCTCGCTGGGCGAACTGGCGCAGCGCTGGCACCCCAACGCCGACAAGATCCGTCCACTCGACGTGGTCGCCGAAGTCGAGAAAATGTTGGAGAACGAGCTGGACCTGCAGCGCGAAGGCGCCAGCGCCAGCCTGCTCCGCCGCAACTTCGAGAGCGGCGAAGACCTCTACGTACCCGCCGTGCACTGGGATCTCACCAGCGCGCGCGTGCTCACGCTGGAACGCGTCTATGGCGTGAGTTGCGATGATATCGCCTCGATCGATGCTGCAGGCATCGATCGCAAGGCGCTCGCCGTGAAGGGCGTGCGGCTGTTCTACGAACAGGTGTTCCGCGACAATTTCTTCCACGCGGACGCGCACCCCGGCAACATCTGGGTAGACACATCGCGACCAAACGACGCGCGCTTCATCGCGCTGGATTTCGGCATCATGGGTTCGTTGCCGGAACAGGATCAGTACTGGCTGGCGCAGAACTTTATTGCCTTGTTTGAGCGTGACTACGCACGCATCGCGCAGTTGCACGTTGACGCCGGCTGGATGCCTTCGACCGTGCGCATTGACGAGCTGACCGCTGCCGTCCGCACGGTGTGCGAGCCGTACTTCACTCGTCCGCTGTCGCAGATCTCACTCGCCGAGCTGGTGGTCAAGCTGTTCCAGACCGCGCGCCGTTACGAACTCACGCTGCAGCCGCAGCTGATCCTGTTGCAGAAGACACTGCTCAATATCGAAGGCGTCGGCCGCATGCTCGACCCGGAGATCGACATCTGGGCGGTGGCGCACCCGGTGCTTCGACGCATCCTGCGCGAGCGCTACAGCCCCCGCCGTACGCTGCGTGAGCTACGCAAGCACCTGCCAGAGTGGGTCCATGCCGCACCGCAGTTTCCCGAGCTAGTACGCAACGCCTTGCAGCAGATCGCCACGGGCGAACGCCGCACGATCAGCGATCCCCGCGAGTTGGAGCAGCAACGCGAAGAGGCGCAGCGTACGCGTCGCGCGTTGGCGTTCGGGCTGCTGGGCAGCAGCCTGCTCGTCGGCAGCGCCGTGCTTTGGACGCTGGCACCGGCGCATGGTGCATGGCATGCAGCGGCGGTTGGCGTCGCTGGATTGATTGCTTTCGTCGCTGGTTGGCCTCGACGTTGATTTGTCCTCACCGTCATCCCGGCGAAGGCCGGGATCCAGAGCCGCAGGGCACGCTCAAGCGGTAACGCTACTGGATGACCAGCTTCGCTGTTGTAAAGCACCTCCGGCCTGCGCCGGAATGACGACATTGATGGATGGCGCTGTATCTTCGCGCCGTTCTGGATTAGTGATAGTGCTAGAGATCCTTTACCAAGACGACGCCATCATCGCGGTGAACAAGCCCGCAGGCCTCGCCGTGCACCGCTCCAAGATGGTCGGCAACGCAGAGGAATTCCTCATCGACCTGCTGCGCGAGCAGGTCGGGGGGATCACGTATCTCGCACACCGGCTCGATCGCGCCACCAGCGGCGTGTTGCTGGTGGCACGCTCTTCCGAAATTGCCGCCGCGCTCGGCGAGCAATTCATGGGTCGCGACGTGCACAAGCAGTACCTGGCCGTGGTGCGCGGCTGGCCGGAGCCGGAAGAGGCGCTGATCGACTATGCCCTGCCCGGCTCCCGCGACACCGGGCCACGCCGTGAGGCCAGCACTACCTATCGCCGCCTCGCCACCGTGGAAGTGCCGATCGCTCTCGGCCGCTACCCGCAGCAACGCTACGCGATGGTGCTGGCGGAGCCGCACACCGGCCGCTTCCGCCAGATCCGCAAGCACATGGCACACGTCCATCACCCGATCATCGGCGACTGCCAGCACGGGCGCGGTGACCATAACCGCCTGTACAAGCAGTACTTCAGCTGCCACCGCATGCTTCTGCACGCCTGGCGGCTGAGCTTTGCGCACCCGGTCACCCGCGCGCCGATGCGCGTGGAGGCGCCGCTGGACGCCGCTTACCAGGCATTGCTCGAACGCTTTGGCTGGTCGCTTCCGGTGCTGTGATGCGCTGCGTCGTGGCGGCCTGTCACGCGTGCCCGCTAAACTTCGCAACATGCTCACGATCAGTCGATCCATCGTCCTGCCCGAGACCGAGCTGACTGAGCGTTTCCTTCGCGCAGACGGCCCCGGCGGACAACACGTCAACCGCACCGAAAGCGCCGTGGAGCTACGTTTCGACGTGGCGCACTCGCCCTCGTTGCCGGAACCGTTGCGCGCGCGCCTGCTGGCCCGCCGCGACCGTCGCTTGACCGACGACGGCGTGCTGGTGATCCAGGCACGCCGCTTCCGCGACCAGGGCCGCAACCGCGAAGACGCCCGCGACCGCCTGGTCGAGATCATCCGCGGCGCACTCATCGTGCCCAAGGCGCGCATCGCCACCAAACCCACCCGCGGCTCGAAGGAGCGGCGTCTCGCCGGCAAGCAGCAGCGCGGCAAAATCAAACAAACGCGGTCGCGTGACTGGAGTCGTGAATGAGCATGCCCTTGCTCCCCCCTGCCCCACCTGAGGCACCCAAGCTCAACAGCAGATTCTGGCCGTGGCTCGCCCGTTGCCTGCTGCGCCTGTCTGGCTGGCGACTGCTGGGCGAATTGCCGAACGTGCCTAAGCTGATCATCATCGGCGCCCCGCATTCGTCCTATTGGGACGGCTACTACGGCCTTCTGATGAAGATCGGCCTGGGCGTGGACATCAACATCATGATCAAGCGCGAAGTTCTCGATGGCCCGCTGGGCATCATCCTCCGCCCCATCGGCATGATCGCGATCAACCGCAGCGCGGCACTGAATGTCGTTGGCCAGATGGTCAAGCGGTTCGAAGAAAAAGACCGCATGTGGTTGGGCATCACGCCCGAAGGTACGCGCAAGAAGGTCGTGCACTGGAAGTCGGGCTTCCTGCGGATTGCGCACGAGGCCAACGTGCCGATCCAAACGCTGTTCCTCGACTATCCGACCAAGACGTTTACGTTCGGCCCGGTGGTTCACGCCACCGATGATCACGACGCCGACATGGTGAAAATCCGTGCATTGTTTACGCCCTATCACGGTAAGCATCGCAACGCGAACGACTAATCACGCATGAGCACACTCGGCATCCAGCATTTCGACGCGTTTCTGCTCGCGTGCATCGCGCTGAACCTGACGCCTGGGCTCGATACGTTCTATATCCTTACGCGCAGTGGGCGCGAAGGGCGTAGCGCGGGTGTCACGGCGGCGCTGGGCATCAATGCCGGCTGCATCGTGCATACGCTGGCAGCGGTGCTCGGCATCTCGGCGATTTTGATGACCTCCGCCCTCGCCTTCAGCCTGCTCAAGTACGTGGGTGCGGCGTACCTTGTATGGATTGGCCTGCGCATGCTGTTGACGCGCGGCGGAGCACGTCAGGCAACAGTAACGCGCGGCCAAGGGCTGGCCGCTGCGTTCCGCCAAGGCATGTTGACCAATGTGCTCAATCCCAAGGTTGCGCTGTTCTTCCTGGCTTTTCTGCCGCAGTTCGTCTCTATGCAGGCCGCGCATCCGCAACTGGGGCTGCTCGTGCTTGGGCTGAGCTTCATTGGCACGGGAACGGTGTGGTCAATGGTGCTGGCGTTGCTCGGCGGGCATATCCATCGTCTGCTGACCACGCGCCCGCGCGTCGGCCAGTGGATGGACCGCGTCTGCGGCACGGTGTTGCTGGGTTTCGGCGTGAAGCTGGCGCTACAGCGCCCGTCCTGACTTACGCGCTTGCGACCTGAAACTCAGCGTTCCGAGTGACCCGACTCGTCGTAGTCGCGATGGGTCAACAAGCCCGGCTTCACCAGATCGATGAACGCCCTCGCTTCCGCGCTGAGGAATTTGCCTTTGCGCATCACCACGCCGTAGCTGCGCGGCGGGAAGTACTGCTTCATGTTACGGACGGCCAAACGTCCACGGTCTGCCTCGGTGAGGCAGATACCGGTGACGATGGAGATGCCCAGACCCATCGCCACGTATTCCTTGATCACGTCCCAGCCACCCACTTCGATGGCAACCCGGTAAGGCACCTGTTGCTGCTGGAACACGAGATCCACCAGCCGATACGTCGATAGGCGCTGCGGCGGAAGTATGAGGCCGTACGGCGAGAGGTCCTGCAAGGTCACCGTAGCTTTGGCCGCCAACGGATGGTCGGGCGGCATGATCAGCATGGGGTCGTAGTGATGCACCGGCGCCCACGCGATGTCGTTAGGCACATCGAGCATGGAGCCCACGGCGAAGTCCGCTTCGTCCGCGCGCAATAACGCCAAGCCGTCCTTCCCGGTCACATTGGCCAGTTGTAACTGCACTTCGGGAAAGCGCTCGCGATAGCGACGAACCAGATCGGGCAACAGATACTGGATGGTCGAGCTGCCCGCTGCGATGGTCAGGCGCCCACCCTGCAGGCCCTTCACCTTGGCGTGGAAATCGCGATCGAGGTGTTCCCAGCCCTCCACCAGCGGACGCGCCAGTTCGTAGAGCGCCTCGCCCGCGTCGGTGAGGTTGATGCGACGTCGGCGACGCTCCAACAGGCTCACACCCAGCTCCCGCTCCAGCGCCTGAAGCTGAAGGCTCACGGTGGGCTGAGACAGAAAGAGAGCCTCCGCGGCGCGCGTCAGCGTGCCTAGCTTCACCGTATAGACGAAGGCCCGCATCTGCTTCTGCCGGTTGCCCTTGTAATAGAAACGCCCCGGTTCATCGGCCCGACCATTCGCTGGCGTACGGCGCTTGGTCACCGTGGAGCGTGATTTTTTTGGCTTGTTCAGGGATTTTGAGGGCATTTTTGTGCCTTTCAACTCAATCAGTTGCCAGATGTATTAAGAAAGACAATAGCAAAGATTGAAACATTTGCTTTGTCAAAGCCAATTTCCGTGACCTAGTGTCACCCCATCGTCATCACGGAGATTCCCCCATGGCCGTCCCCAAGGAACGCATCGCGCTCTCCTCGGCGCAGGTCCACGGCGCCACGCGCCGGGAGCATGCCGCCATCCTTAGCCCCGAGGCGCTGGCCTTCCTGGCCGAGCTCCATCGCCAGTTCGATGCCCGACGTCTGGATCTGCTCACCGCCCGTGAGGGACGCCAGGCCAAGTACGACGCCGGCGAACTACCGGACTTCCGTGCCGACACCGTCGCCATTCGCGAGGGCAGCTGGACGGTGGCACCGATTCCGCTGGCCCTGCGCGACCGACGCGTGGAAATCACTGGCCCGGTGGAACGCAAGATGATCATCAACGCGCTCAACTCCGGCGCGAAGGTGTTCATGGCGGACTTCGAGGATTCCTCGGCGCCCACCTTCGCCAACCAGATCGACGGCCAGATCAACCTGCGCGACGCGGTGAACGGATCGATCGAGTACACCTCGCCCGAGGGTAAGCACTACCGCGTCAACGGCAACCCGGCCGTGCTGATCGTGCGTCCACGCGGCTGGCACCTGCCGGAGCGCCACATCACCGTCGACGACGAGCCCATGGCCGGCGCGCTGGTGGATTTTGGCCTGTTTGCCTTCCACAACGCTCGCACGCTGCAATCTCGCGACCGCGGCCCCTACTTCTACCTGCCCAAATTGCAGGCGATGGAAGAGGCCGCGTTGTGGGACGACGTGATGGCCGCCGCCGAAGCCGCGCTCGACCTGCCGCCCGATTGCATGAAGGCCACGGTGTTGATCGAAACGTTGCCGGCGGTGTTCCAGATGCACGAGATCCTGCATGCGTTGCGCGGCCGTGTGGTCGGCCTCAACTGCGGTCGCTGGGACTACATCTTTTCGTACCTCAAGACTTTCCGCAGCCATCGCGATCGACTGCTGCCCGACCGCAGCCAGGTGTTGATGACGGTGCCGTTCCTGAAGTCGTATTCGGAACTGCTGATCCAGACCTGTCATCGCCGTGGCGCGTTCGCCATGGGTGGCATGGCCGCGCAGATTCCGATCAAGGGCGACGACGACGCCAACGAGGCCGCGCTCGCCAAAGTGCGCGCCGACAAGCTGCGCGAAGTGCAGGCGGGCCATGACGGCACCTGGGTGGCGCATCCCGCGCTGGTGCCGGTGGCACAGGACGTGTTCGACAAGTACATGCCATCACCCAACCAACTCAATGTCGCGCGCAGCGACGTGAAGATCTGCCGCGACCAACTGATCGCACCGTGCAGCGGCACCATCACGCGCGCCGGCTTCGACAACAACGTGGAAGTGGCGCTGCGCTACACCGCGTCGTGGCTGGACGGGCAGGGCTGCGTGCCCATCCATCATCTGATGGAAGACGCCGCCACCGCTGAGATCGCTCGCTCGCAAATCTGGCAGTGGCTGCACCGCGGCCCACTGGAATTCACCGATCACGCGCCCATCGACTTCGCCTTGTTCGATCACGCGCTCATCAAGCACACACATCGGTTGATCGAAAGCAAAGGCCCCTACGCGCATCGCGCCGAACAGGCCGCGGCGTTGCTCAAGCAACTCACGCACGCCGATGAACTCGGCGATTTCCTCACTCTGGCGGCCTACCAGCAGCTCTGAAGCCCGCTCTGTCATTACGCATCACGGACATGCTCATCAAAGACATGCAGGAGACATCACCATGAAGAACACGCTGCCCACCGCCGAACAGATCGCGCTCGACTGGACCAACAATCCTCGCTGGAGCGGCATCCAGCGCAACTACAGCGCGGAGGATGTGGCGCGTCTGCGCGGTACCGTGCCCGTGGAGCATTCGCTGGCCCGTCGCGGCGCGGAACGCCTGTGGAAGTCGCTGCACAAGGAAGATTTCGTCAATGCACTCGGCGCGCTCACCGGCAACCAGGCCATGCAGCAGGTGAAGGCCGGCCTGCAGGCCATCTATCTGAGCGGTTGGCAGGTGGCGGCCGATGCGAACGTGGCTGGCGAGATGTATCCCGACCAGTCGCTGTATCCCGCGAACTCCGTGCCGCTAGTGGTCAAGCGCATCAACAACACGCTGCTGCGCGCGGATCAGTTGCATCACGCGGAAGGGCAGAACGATATCGACTGGATGGTGCCGATCGTCGCCGACGCGGAAGCCGGCTTCGGCGGTGTGCTCAACGCGTTCGAGCTGATGAAGGCGATGATCGAAGCGGGTGCATCCGGCGTTCACTTTGAAGATCAACTCGCCTCAGTGAAAAAGTGCGGCCACATGGGCGGCAAGGTGCTGGTGCCGACGCGCGAAGCGGTGGACAAGCTCAACGCGGCGCGCCTCGCCGCTGACGTGCTCGGCGTGCCCACGCTGATCGTGGCGCGCACCGATGCCGATGCTGCTGATCTGCTCACCTCTGACATCGACGAGAACGACAGGCCGTTCGTCACCGGCGAGCGCACCGTCGAGGGCTTCTTCCGCGTGCGTCCCGGCCTGGATCAAGCGATCAGCCGTGGCCTTGCCTACGCGCCGTACGCCGATCTCGTGTGGTGCGAGACCAGCAAGCCCAACCTGGACGAAGCACGCAAATTTGCCGAAGCCATCCACGCCAAGTATCCAGGCAAGATGCTGGCCTACAACTGCTCGCCGAGTTTCAACTGGAAGAAGAACCTCGATGACGCCACCATCGCGAAGTTCCAGAAGGAACTAGGCGCCATGGGCTACAAGTTCCAGTTCATCACGCTCGCCGGCTTCCACAGTCTTAACTACGGCATGTTCGATCTGGCTTATGGTTATGCCCGTCGCCAGATGAGCGCATTCGTGGAGCTGCAGGAGAAGGAGTTCGCCGCCGCCGAACGCGGCTTCACCGCGGTGAAGCACCAGCGCGAAGTGGGCACGGGTTACTTCGATGCCGTGACACAGGCTATCCAGCAGGGGCAGTCGTCCACCACCGCGCTCAAGGGATCCACCGAAGAGGCACAGTTCCACGCCTCGCGTCAGGCCAGCGCGGCCTGACCTTCGACTACCTCGCGTAAGCCGACTGGACGTCGGCGCGTGCGTGGGGAGCGCGGCCCTGTCCAGCGCCCCCACGCATGCACGCAGGGAATGCGTCACCGCAGCTGCTATGACGTCGCCTCAGGCGGCACCAGTGCGATCACCGTCCAGCCAGCACGCGGCTCCAACTCGCGCTTCACGGACGCCACGCGCAACGCGCCTTTCTCCTCGACGCCGAATAGCAACACCGTCGGCGAACCGTATTGCTCGATGAAGTTCGGCCAATCGAACGTTGTCGTCAGGCGCGTCGATTTGATGCGCCAACCTTCCGCAAGGCGCTCGAGAAAGCGCTCATGCGTCATATCTTCCTCGAACAATGCCGGGGCTCCCAGATCACCGCCGAGCTGCACGCGTCCGCCCGTCGTTTGGCCGTCTTCATGGCCAAGTCGGTATACCTTGCCGCGCCCGAATTCCTGGCGGTAGTACACGCACGCCAGGGCATTGCGCTCGCGGTGGATCGACATGGCCAGCAGACGGCCGATGCCCGTGAGATCCAGATGACGCTCGGCATACGACGATGCAGGGAAGCCGAAGAACGTTTTCAGCCCATCCATACGCGCTTGCCTGATGTCATCCCACTGCTCGTCCGCCACGATCACGTGGAATCCGGCATCCGTCAGGGCACGCGCCACCACACGGGAGGCCTGATCGGCACCGTAGATAAGCACGCCGGCCGGATCGGGCTCAGCAACCTTCAACCAGCGCGCCAACGGACGGGCTGTCGCGCTTTGCAACACCACCGTGCCAATGATCAGTATGAAGACCAGCGGCACCAACGCCTTTGCACCGGGCATGCCCAGCGCCTCCAGCTTCAGCGCGAACAAGGCCGATACCGCCGCCGCCACGATGCCACGCGGCGCTACCCATGCAATCAACGCACGCTCGCGCCAGTTCAACGCGCTGCCTATGCTGGCGATCACAGCTGTCACTGGGCGCACGATCAGTTGCGCCACCAAAAAGATGGCGATGCCCGACCACAGCATGCCGTCCGGCAGCGGCCAGCTCAGGCGAGCCGCCAGCAGGATAAACAGCGTGGACACCAGCAGCGTGGTCAGGTTTTCCTTGAAATCGAGGATGTCATCGATGTGCACATCACGCATGTTGCCGAGCGCGATACCCATGATCGTGACGGTCAACAGGCCTGATTCGTGCGTGACGGCATTCGATAGCGAAAAGGCCAGCACCACGGCAACAAGCGTGCCGTAGTTCTGCAGGTACTCCGGGATCATCTGCCTGCGCAGCAGGGAAGCGAGCACCCACGCCGCCAACAAGCCCACCACCACGCCGCTAGCGACCACGGCAAGGAACACACCGATGGTGTGCCCTTGATGGCGGGACACGATGGCTTCGTACACCAGCACGCCGAACAGGGCGCCCAGCGGATCGATCACGATGCCTTCCCAGCGCAGCGTGTTTGCGATGCGTGCGTTGGGACGCACGGTGCGCAGCATCGGCGCAATCACCGTCGGGCCGGTTACACAGGTCAACGCACCGAACAACAACGCGACCTCCCAGCTCAGCCCCGCGAAGTAATGCGCGGCCACGCCGAGCATGAACACCGCGATCACCGCACCGTACGTCACCAAGCCACGTACGGCGCCGCCAATTTCGCGCAGTTCGCTGAAGCGCAACGTCAGGCTGCCTTCGAACAGAATCACCGACACCGCCAGCGATGCCACGGGAAACAGCAAAGGTCCCAGCAATTTGTCCGGGTTCAGCACGCCCGCGACGGGGCCCATCAGGATGCCGGCAAGCAGCAGGAACAGGATCGCCGGCAATCTCACTCGCCAGGCCAGCCACTGGGCGAGGAAACCGACACCCAGAATGCAAACCAGCAGCAGTCCAAGATCGAGTGTCATGCACGGTCCTTCGAGCGATCGCAGTGCGGCTATCGGACCACGGCCGCAAGGCTACCGTCCATGGCGAATGGAGCGAATCGGAAACACACGACAAGAAGGGGGAGGGCCAAGCCCCGGTATCGGACGGGGGAGGGGGAGGGAGTACCGATACCGGGGTGGCAGGCTGAGTTCAATGCAGAACTAGCGGGTACAGATAATACGCCTGGACCGATTCAAGTCAATACCCGTGAGTACAAAAATTACCCGCAAGGGCCATCAGGCACATATCGCCGTCTCAGAAGCGGCGATACATCAAGGCTTCCGCAAGATGAGTTCGGTCCAACAGCGCGGCTCCGCCATCCAGATCGGCGATGGTCCGGGCCACCCGCAGGGTGCGGTGATAGGCGCGAGCTGACAGACCGAGGCGCTCCAGCGCGCCCTCAAACCACTGCCGTTCTGCCTGTCCCAGAGCGCAATCCCGCTCCAGTTCGCGGGTCGTGATCTCGGCATTCGCTCGGCCGGCTCGCATCAGTCCATGCTGGCGGGCCTTTACCACGCGGGCACGGACCGTAGCCGAATCCTCGTCAGTCGATCCCCGTGATAGGCCGAGTTCGCCTATCGGAACCCTAGGCACCTCTATGCAAAGGTCGATGCGGTCGATCAGCGGCCCAGAAATGCGTCCCCGGTAACGCTGGATCTGATCGGGCGTGCACTGGCAGCGCTGGCGCGGATCGCCCGCGTAACCGCAAGGACACGGATTCATCGCGGCCACTAGTTGGAACTGGGCCGGAAAGGTCGACTGGCGCGCCGCACGCGAAATCACAATGTGGCCCGACTCCATGGGCTCGCGCAGCACATCCAGCACATGCCGGCCAAATTCCGGCAGTTCGTCGAGGAACAACACGCCGTTGTGGGCCAGCGAGATCTCTCCTGGCCGCGGCAACGAACCGCCACCCACCAGGGCAGCGGCTGAACTCGTATGGTGCGGCGCCCGGAAAGGGCGGCGACGCCACAGATTCAGATCTACGGCCTGCCCGGCCACGGAGAGCACAGCGCATGTTTCCAGTGCTTCTGACTCGCTCAGTGGTGGCAGGATGCCCGGCAAGCGTTCGGCGAGCATGGTCTTGCCCGTACCCGGCGGGCCGAGCAGCAGCAGGTGGTGGCCGCCCGTAGCGGCGATTTCCAGTGCGCGACGTGCTTGCAGCTGGCCGCGCACGTCTGCCAGGTCAGGCCCGATGGTTCCGTCGAAGATGCCGGATGCCTCGCCCGGCGGCGCCAGATCCTGCGCGCCGCGCAGCCACCCGCACACATCGGCCAGCGTGTCGGCGACCAGCACCTCCGCATCGGAGACCAGCGCGGCCTCGGCTGCGTTGGCACGCGGCACTACTACGCGCCGACCTCGCGCCCGTGCACGCAACAGAGCCGGCAACACGCCCGATACCCCACGCAAAGCACCGGACAGGGCCAGTTCGCCAAGAAATTCGCAATCGTCGAGCTTTTCACGCGGCACTTGGCCGCCCGCAGCAAGGATGCCGAGCGCGATGGCAAGGTCGAAACGACCGCCATCCTTGGGCAATTCCGCGGGTGCGAGGTTCACCGTAACCTTGCGGTTCGGATATTCGAAGGCCGTGTTCTGAATGGCTACGCGGACGCGGTCGCGGGCTTCGCGCACGGCGGCTTCGGGCAATCCGACGATATTGGTGCCCGGCAGGCCGCCGGACAGGTGGACTTCCACCATAACCTGGGGTGCCGAGACGCCTTCCTGGGCTCGACTAAGGGTAACGGCAAGGCTCATGACGCTCGCACAAGTCGGGCGCGAGAGTAGCTGCCAGTTCGAAACACGGAGCGACTCCCTCAAGCGGCCTGCAAAGAAAAATAGCCGCCCCCGATCGTTCTCGGGGTGAGGGTGACGGATCGGGGGCGGCTCCCGGGACGTGGGCCCGTGCCGCACCCCGTCAGTCAGGCGCCAGCACCAGCCTCTAGATCTGCGATTCGCTTCTCCAGGGCCTCGACCTTGGCACGGGTGCGTGCCAACAGCTGGGTCTGGACGTCAAACTCCTCGCGGGTGACTAGATCAAGGCGGCGCAATCCCTGCGCCAGAACATCGCCGAAGTTGGTGCGCAAATCCTGTTGCGCCTGAGCCAATCCTGATGGAACCAACGAAACAAGACGCTGGGCAAGTTGATCGATATCCTGCCTATCCATCATGGATAGCACCTCGAGCTCGTCGGATGAAAGTTTAGGTTCATAGCTTTGATTAACACTATCGGCATGCTCCACTTCTATCTGTAGGCATTTTCCTACAGCGCGCCTCAAGGCGACAGTTACAGCCCTGACAGGCAAAATGCCGGTCCCTGACCGCTCCATGCGGCAAGTATCCCAACGTCGAGAGGAAAACCCATGAAGCTGGTGGTTGCGATCATCAAGCCGTTCAAGCTGGACGATGTGCGCGAGGCCCTGGCTGAGGTGGGGGTGCAGGGCATCACGGTGACCGAGGTAAAGGGTTTTGGTCGCCAGAAGGGCCATACCGAACTCTACCGGGGCGCCGAGTACGTGGTCGATTTCCTGCCCAAGATCAAGCTGGAAGTGGCCGTAAGCGATGACCAGGTAGATCGTGTGGTCGAAGCCATCCAGGTGTCGGCCAAGACCGGCAAGATCGGCGACGGCAAGATTTTCGTCAGTCCGCTGGAGCAGGTGATCCGTATCCGCACCGGCGAAATGGACGGCGACGCCCTCTAAGTCTTCAGGTGGCCAGCTGGGCCCGCTCGAAGCGGCGGTGATGCACCAGCAGGCCGGTGAAGTAGCAGATGTAGTAGCCGATCATCAGCCCAAAGATGGCGAGCGTCAGCGGGCTGTTGCCCATGGCAGGCGCCGAATGGGCCATGGCCGGATCCTGCAATTGCGGCATCACCACCAGGAAACGCCAAGCCAGTCGGCCGATCAGCAGCACCGTGAGGAGCCCGCCGATCCAGGCGTTGGGAATGTACAGGTCCTGGCCGGCGGCATCGCGCTCGAAGCGCGTCAGGCGCAGGCCGACTGTACCCAGCGCCGCGCCGGCCAGCGCACCGCCCAGCAGGCCTTCCAGCAGGCGCAGGTTGTGCAGGCCACCAAACGCCAGCAGACCGCCGATGACACTGAAAATGACGATGCGGGTGATCATCCGCTTGCGGCGAATCGGCTGCCGCCCGAAGCTGCCACGCACGCGCCGCCAGACGGCGAAAGCCATCAGCGGAATCATGAGCGCATAGATCATGTTCGGGGTCATCGCGTTCGCCTCGTCATAGGATGGACGCAGCTTATCGATCCAACGCAGCTCGCACGACTGACGGGCTGCAGCCATCGCGGATGACGCCCGTCATCCGCGACCGGCGAAGCCTGCTTACTTCGCCTTGCCCTGGTTGGCCACGGCGGCCATCTTCGCTGCGATGGCGGCGGCGTCGCCCAGGTAATAGTGCCGGATCGGCTTGAGGTTCTCGTCGAACTCGTACACCAGCGGCACGCCGTTGGGGATGTTGAGTTCCACAATCTCATCGTCGGACACGTTGTCCAGATACTTCACCAACGCGCGCAGCGAGTTGCCGTGCGCGGCAACTACCACGCGCTGACCGGAGCGGATAGCCGGAGCCAGTACGTCGTGCCAGTAGGGCACCACGCGGTCCACAGTGTCCTTCAGGCACTCAGTGTCCGGGATCATCGACGGGTCAAGGTTGGCGTAACGCGGATCGGTCACCGATTCATTGCTGGCACGATCCAGCGGGGGCGGCGGGATGTCGTAGCTGCGACGCCACACCTTCACCTGGTCCTCGCCGTACTTGGCCGCCGTTTCCGCCTTGTTGAGGCCGGTGAGGCCGCCGTAGTGGCGCTCGTTGAGGCGCCAGTCGGTAACCACCGGCAGCCACATCTGGTCCATCCCATCCAGCACGCCCCACAGGGTGCGCACGGCGCGCTTGAGCACGGACGTGTGTGCGATGTCGAAGCTGTAGCCCTCAGCTTTGAGCAGGCGCCCGGCCTCGGCGGCTTCGGCGTTGCCCTGTTCGGTAAGGTCCACGTCGGCCCAGCCGCTGAAACGGTTGTCGAGGTTCCACTGGGACTGGCCGTGACGGATGAGTACGAGCTTGTACATGGCGGGAATTCGCGGCGGGAAACCTGTGATGGTGAGGCCCCGCCCCGGCCCCGTCAAATCACCCACGTCCCCTGTCGAAGGTCATGCTAAACCCCAGCCCTGGCAGGCGCATCCTAAGGGCATTACCACCCACATGGAGTTCATCATGCGTCGTCATCTGCTTGCCATCGCCCTTGCGCTGACCCTGCCCGTCCTGGCCCACGCCGCCGACGGTGACATCGACAAGGTCAACGGTACGGTGCGCGTGGATGCCGGCCAACACGCCGGCAACGTCAGCACGGTCAATGGCGCTGTCCGCGTCAGCGACAACGCGGTGGTTCAGAAGGCCAGCACCGTCAACGGCGCGGTGGAGCTGGGCGATCACGTGCAGGCCACAGCGGTCGACACCGTCAACGGCGCCGTCACCGTGGGTTCCAGCAGCCGTGTCGCGGGTACCGTCAGCACCACCAACGGCGGCGTGCGATTGGGCAAGAGCGCTGAGGTGGTAGGCAAGGTCGGTACCGTGAACGGCACCATCAACCTTGACGCTGCCCACGTAGGTGGCGGCCTGCAGACCTCCAACGGCGACATCGTCGTGGGTGCCAACTCGCACGTCGAGGGCGGCATCCTGGTCGACAAGCCCGGCGGCTGGTTCAACTGGAATAGCAACAACCGTTTGCCGCATGTGGTGATCGGCCCGCATGCAGTGGTGCAGGGCACGCTGGAATTTCGCCGTGAGGTGGTGCTGCAGGTGAGCGACAGCGCGCAGATCGGCCCGGTGAAGGGTGCCACGCCGGTGAAGTTCAGCGGCGATGCGCCGACGGAGTAAGTCCGGGAAATGGATGCGCCCCAGCGGGGCGCATCCTCGGGTTACACCCAGTCGCGCGGCTTGAGGTAATCGCCCAGCCGCGCTTCTGCTGATTCCGGCTCCGGCTGGAAGTTGTACTCGAAACGCACACGCGGCGGCAGGCTCATCAGGATCGATTCCGTGCGTCCGCCCGATTGCAAGCCGAACAGCGTGCCGCGGTCATACACGAGATTGAATTCCACATAACGCCCGCGACGATAGAGCTGGAACTCGCGCTCGCGCTCGCCGTAGGCCTCGCCCTTTCGCCGCTCGACGATGGGCAGGTACGCATCGAGGAAACCCTGCCCAACGTCACGCGTGAATGCGAGGCATCGCTCGAAGCCACCCTCGTTCAGATCATCGTAGAACAGCCCGCCAACGCCGCGCGTTTCAGCGCGATGCTTGAGATAGAAATACTCGTCGCACCATTTCTTGTAACGCGCATAGACGTCGTCGCCATAGGGCGCGCAGAGGTCGCGCGCCACGGTGTGCCAGTGCACCACGTCTTCGTCGCGCGGATAGAACGGCGTGAGGTCGAAGCCGCCACCAAACCACCACACGGGATCCGTGCCTTCCTTGCTGGCCTCGAAGTAGCGCACGTTGGCATGCGTGGTGGGCACGTGTGGGTTGCGCGGATGCAACACCAGCGACACACCGGTAGCGACGAAGCCGCCGCCGGCCAGATCGGGCCGGTGCGCCGTCGCGCTGGGCGGCAGCTGGTTGCCATAAACGCGCGAGAAGTTGACGCCAGCTTGCTCGAAGATCGCACCGTCGCGGAGCACCCGCGTACGGCCACCACCACCGGCGGCGCGCGTCCACGCGTCTTCTTCGAATCGGGCCTTGCCGTCGATCTGTTCGATCGCCGTGCAAATGCGATCCTGCAGTTCGCGCAGAAACAGTTCGGCTTGATCGGCTTGCTGGCTCATCGGGCGGTCCATCGTGGGTCGAAACACAGCAAGCTTAGCAAGTGGCGCGCAGCTGGCCGCTGCGGCGGCGCGTCGCGCGTTCGCGCTGTCAGCTGAGGCGCGCCGTCATGCGCCGATGGCCGATCAGTGCGGCCCAGCGCAACGCGATGTCGATCCACATGAGATAGCCGGATTCGGCCAGCAGCCGTATCAGATAGCGGCGATCGATAACCAGGGCCGGTTCCGCTGCCACCGGCACACTACGAAAACCAAGCCTGCGCGCGAGCCACTGGCAACGCGCCAAATGGTAACGACTGGTCACTAGAGCCACCGGTGGCAACACGTGGGTCACGGGCCCGTCTTCCCGCAGCAGGCTGCGTGCATGGCGCAGGTTTTCCAGCGAATCGACCGAGGCTTGTTCCAATTGCAGCACCACGCCCGGTGGCAACTCGTGCTGCACTAGCCATGCCCTGCCCGCAGCAGCCTCGCTGATGCTTCCTCCACTGCGTCCGCCCAGCAGCAGCACGTGATCTGTGCTGTGCGAACGCATCAGTGCCAGCGCTCGCGACAGGCGCTGCTGGTAGTCCTTCTCTGGTGCATCCCCGACCAGTCGTCGGCCAAAAACGAGGGTGGTCATCGGCTGGGCAGGGGCCAACGGGCTGCGTGCCGCCACCCGCCATACATGAACGAGATAGCCGACCCATACCAAGCCCAGGCTCAGGAGCACCGCCACGGTCGTCACCACGGCCGCATGCAGCACGTCACGGTCGCTGAGATAGCGCCAGGGGCCACGTTTGAGCGGTGCGATGAAAGGAGGCACGAACGGGCAGGGTGGGGCAGACGGAGGCCGGTAGCGCAGTGTGCGCAGCCCCTTGCCCTGACGCAATCCGGCGTTCGGCGCATACCGGTTAAAATGAACAACCTCACCCCTGTCGGTTGTCCAGACTAGGAAATACCGAAGCCCCTCGCTAGGCTCGCGCGATGTCCGTACCGATCCACCCCCTTGCCGTCCGTGCCTACACGGTCACCTCGGCGCTGGGCCAAGGCCTCGAAAGCCACCTCGCCGCTCTGTCTACGGGCCGCGGGGGCCTACGTCAAAACGACTTCAGCAGCGCCCCACTGGCGTGCTGGATAGGCCGTGTCGATGGCGTCGAAGACGCCGCGCTGCCCGCAGCGCACGCTGCGTGGGAATGCCGCAACAATCGCCTGGCCTGGCTGGGACTCCATCAGGACCGTTTCCTGGAGCACGCACTGGACGCCCGCCAGCGCTACGGCGCCGCGCGCGTGGCCCTGGTGTTGGGCACTTCTACCGCGAGCATCGGCGCCACCGAGGAAGGCTATCGCCACCTCGACGAAAACGGGCACATGCCACCGAACCTCCGCCGCCCCCTTATCCATGCGCCGCATTCGCTTGCCGGCTTCGTGGCCGAGGCATTGGGGCTGGAAGGGCCATGCCTGACGGTATCGACGGCTTGTTCGTCCAGCGCCAAGGTGTTCGCCAACGCCGAACGGCTGATTCGTCTCGGCCTTGCCGACGCTGCCGTGGTCGGTGGCGTGGATACCTTGTGCGATAGCGTGCTGTTCGGCTTCAACGCACTGGAGCTGGTATCGCCCGAGCCCTGCCGACCGTTCGATCAGGCGCGTCGCGGCATTTCCATCGGTGAGGCCGCCGGCTTTGCGTTGCTAGAACGCGTTGATGCCGCACCGGAGGCGCCGCGCCTGCTCGGCTATGGCGAATCCAGCGATGCGCACCACATGTCCACACCGCACCCCGAAGGCCTGGGCGCCGAACTCGCGTTGCGCGACGCCCTGGCGCGGGCAGGCTTGAGTGCGGAGCAGGTCGATTACATCAACCTGCACGGCACGGCCAGCCTGAAAAACGACGAAGTGGAAGCCGCCCTGGTGGCGCGCGCCTTTCCCGCTACTACACGCGCCAGTTCCACCAAGGGTTTCACCGGTCACACGCTGGGTGCGGCAGGCATTCTCGAAGCCGTCTTCGCGCTGCTGGCGATCCGCCATGGACAGGTGCCTGGCAACCTCGGCTGCACACACCCCGATGTCGCCTGCGGTCCGCAGCTGGCGCTGCAGAGCGAACAGCGGCAGGTCAACGTGGCCTTGAGCAATTCGTTTGGATTCGGCGGCAACAATGCTTGCCTTGCCTTCGGTAGTGCGCGGGCATGAATACATTGCAGGTTCATGTAGAAGGCATCGGCCTGTGGTCGTCCGACCTGGGCGATTTCGCTGCGCTGAAGGCCCAGCTCGCTGGCTTGCCGGTGGCTCCACCGGCAGGCCGCCCTCGTGCGGAGATACTCCCGGCGAATGAGCGCCGCCGCGCGCCAGAAAGCGTGCTGCTCGCCGTGGAAGTGGCGGGGCAGGCGGTGGCCATGAGCGGCCGCGATGCCCGCGACCTGCCGTGTGTCTTCAGCTCCACCTATGGCGACCAGCACATTTCCGACTACATGTGCGCCACGCTGGCCACCACGCCGGCCGAGCTGTCACCGACACGCTTCCATAACTCGGTGCATAACGCGCCAGCCGGCTACTGGACCATCGCCACGGGCTGCCATGCGGCGTCGAGCGCCGTCAGCGCCGGCCACGCTAGTCTTGGCGCGAGCTTGCTGGAGGCGGCCACCCTCTGCGTGGCCGAACAGCGCCCGGTGCTGCTGGTCTGCAGCGACATCGCAGGGCATGGCCCGCTGAAGGAAATGACCGGCACACATCAATCGTTCGGTATTGCGCTGGTGCTGGCGCCGGCGACCTCGGCGCACACGCTGGTCGGCCTCGCTCTGGATCTCGTGCCCCACGCCGGCGAGGTGCTGCGTCCTGCACCTGCAACGGGCGCGTGGTACGAAAGCAATCCGATTGCCGCATCCGCCTGGCCGCTGATGCAAAATCTCGCTACAGGCGAAGGTGACTACACCCTCGCCGCCGCCGAAACCCTGGCGTTGAGGGTTGCCCTGGAGACACCTGCTTGAATACGTCCGATGCCCGCTGGTGCGTGCTGATTCCCTGCCTCAACGAAGAGGCCGCTATCGGCAGAGTCGTCCAGTCCGTCCTGTCGCTCGGCGTGCCCGTGATCGTGGTCGATGACGGCTCGGACGATCGCACCCCCGATATCGTGAGTGAACTGCCCGTCACGCTACTGCGCCATCCGCAGCGTAGCGGCAAGGGCGAAGCTCTGCGTACTGGCTTTCGTGAAGCCGTGCGTCAGGGTTTCGATGCCGTGCTCACCATGGATGGCGACGGCCAGCACTTGGCCAGCGACATTCCGCGTATCGCCGCCGCCGCGCAGCGTTATCCCAACCACATCGTCATCGGCGCGCGCCTACTCGAGCGCGAGCAGCAGCCTAAGGCCCGCCGTCGCGCTAACGCGGTCGCGGACTGGGGCATCTCGTGGGCTTGCGCACAACCGGTGGCCGATACGCAGAGCGGCCAGCGCTGGTATCCGCGCGCCGCGCTCGATCTGGTGGATCTGCCGGCCGAAAACTTCGTATTCGAAGCCGCCATCCTCATCGCTGCCTCGCGTGAGAAAGGGCTGGGCGTGGTGTCGGTGCCGATCGCTTCGCGCTACGAGCGCGAATTCCGCATCAGCCATTTCAGCCCGATCCGCGATGTCACCCGCATCACCACCTACACCGTCGGACAACTGATTCGCTACGGCGACGTCGTGAACAGCTATCGCCGCTCCCGCGCATCACGACCGATCGTGTTCGATGCCGCGGTAACCTGAATCTGCACGCTCCGGCCACGCCGGGGCACGCGAACTCAGGCCATGCCGCCATTAACACCAATCACTTGGCTATTGATGTAACCCGCTGCATCGGAGCACAGGAATGCCACCAAGGCCGCGACTTCTTCCGGCCTTCCGGCGCGCTGGGCGGGCACGATCTCGCGGATGCGTTCCGGCGGAAAATCCTCACCAATCATGCGGCCCTCGATCACGCCCGGCGCCACCACGTTCGCCGTGATGCCGCGAGAGGCCATTTCGCGCGCAAGCGATCGGGTGGCACCGTGCAACGCGGATTTCGCCGCTGCGTAATTAGCTTGCCCCCGATTACCGAGCTGCGCCGCGACCGAACTCACCGACACGACGCGCCCAAAGCGCGCACGCGCCATGGGCAACAGCAATGGCTGAGTCACGTGGAAGAAGCCGTGTAGCGAAACGTCGATCACACGGTGCCAGGCATCCTCTGACATACCGGCCATCGGGCTGTCCTCGTGCACGCCGGCATTGTTGACCACCGCATGGATCGGGCCGTCGGCCAGCAGGGCTTCCAGCGCATGCCTTGTGCCAGCACCGTCAGTTACATCGAACGCCACCGCCTGCGCGCTGCCGCCCGCATCGCGAATGGCTGCCGCCACGTCGTCCGCGCGGGCAAGGCCGGCGTTTGCGTGCACGATCAGGTGATAGCCACCTTCCGCCAACGCACGCGATATCGCACCGCCAAGATCACCGCTGCCGCCGGTCACCAGCGCGCGGCGGGAAGAATGGGCCTGTGACATGGCGACCTCGCTATCAGAGAGAAGGATGGATGACGGCAGCTCGCCCGCTCACCAGAACGCGACCATTCTGCTCCACGCGGAACGCGTACTGAGCGCCGGATGGGTCGGCGTAAAGACTTTCCGCATGGATGTCCAGACGCCCTAAAGATGGATCAACGTACTCGACGCTGAGCGATATATCGCGCAGGCTGACCAGACGTCCGGGGCGCACATCGCTAGCTCCGTGTTCGCGCGCCAGCAAGGCGCCATGCACGGCCATCGCCTGCGCGCCGTACTCCGCCAGATGCACCGCGTGCAAGCCGGCGGAGCCACGTAACGGGTGTTCCGCCAGTGCGTGACTTTCGGTCACCGCATGGATCGACGTTTCATCCCAGCCGACCACGTCATCGAGCAGGCTCATGGCGCCTTGATGGGGAATGAGAGAAGCCCAATCAGTCTTGGCGAGCATGCGGAGCCATCAGGATCGAAAGACAAAAGTGGAAGGCGACGCCCAGGCTGACCGTGAGGCCAATAGCGCGCAGCACGGGAATCGTGCTCCACGCCAGCAAGCCGAACACCAGCAGTGCTGACAACACGCAAACCAGCGTGGCATGCAACGTGCGCCGCTGCTCGGCCGCATCATGGGTATCGCGCTCAAAGAACAGCGCGTAGTGCAAACCAAGTCCAGCGGCCAGGATCAACGCCACCAAGTGGAACAGCGATACTTCCACGCCGCATACGCGCTCCACCGCCAGCACCAGGAACGTCGCCAGCGTCATCGGCGCCAGCACGTGCCATGCACGCCGGAAGCTGCGCAAGGCGACGACAATCGCCATCACTAGCAGGATGCTCGCACCCAACAGGGCATAGAGGATGCGCGTGCGATAATCGACCACGAGCGACTCGGCAGCGCTCTTGAGATCGAGCAGCCGCACGGCACCACCGCTGTTTCGCGCGAGCGCCCGCAAGGCGTCGAGATCATGCACGCCGCTCAGCGTGCCCAGCCCCAGCCAATGTCCATCACGTTCCACCAGCATGCCGGACAGGCGCTGCCCCAGGGGCGACGTGGAGAACTGTTGGGGCGCCAGCAAAGGGAGTTCACGCGCCTTCTGCACGTCCTCGACGAACGGCTTGAATAACCCGGGCTGGAACGGCATGCCTTGTTCGGCTTCGGTGAGTGCGCTTTCCAACACGTCGCGGTCGGGAAGCGCCTGTTGGCGCACACGCTGGACGGCTTCGCTCGGCAGATAGCGTGAAGGAAGCTCCACCGCATCGACCACGTGGCGCGTGACCAGCGCATCCAGTGCGGGCTCCATACGCTCCGAAAGCGCCAGCACACCTTGTTCATCCGGCGCTTGCAGCACCAGCAAGTAACGCACGTCCGGCGCACCAAGCGCTTCGCGCAGGCGGGCGTCGCGCATCAGCAGATCACGAGGCAACGGCGTCAGCGCAGACAGATCGTTCTGCCAAAATGGCCCCTGTGCAAAGGCCAGCATCAACACGGTAGCTACCGCGACCAGCGCAGGAACCCAGCGCGGACGCGGCAGGTGATCCACTATCCGGCGCGCACGTATCAACCAGCCCATGTCGGCAACATCATGGACGCGCACGGGCAGCAGATGGGGCAGCAGATAGCGTGTACTGAAGCCCGCCACCAGCAGGCCGGTGACAGTGAAGACGGCAAGCTGCCGGAGTCCATTCACACCCGACGCGAAGAAAGCGAGATACGCGATGCACGCCGACGCAATGGCAGTGAGCAACAGCGGCCACAGGTCACGCACACTCTGCACGGCACTTTCGTCGGCGCGGCGATGACTCAGTACACGGATCGGATACTCCTGTGCCACACCAAGCAAGGTGAAGCCGAAAGCCAGCGTGATGCCATGGACCTGCGGGAACAACACGATCAGCGCGGCAATACCCGCCAATGCGGCGCTGGCAATGGGCAGCGCCGAAAACAGCAGCGAGCCGATGCTCCGGTACGCCAGCAAGAGCAAAACGATGAAACCCACCGTGGAAATGCGCCCGATCCATTCGGCCTGACCACGTGTCTGTGCGTTCGCCACCACGCTGAAGTAACCCGGACCACTGACAATCAGCGAGGCATCGGTGTGTTCGGGCAACCCGTCGAACGCGCGATGGATTCCGTCGATAGCTGACGCCTGCGCGTCTGGGTCGAAGCCCGGTGCTTTCGTCAGCACCAGCAGCAAGGCTTCGTGCTGCGGGGAGAACCACACACCTTGCACCACCTCGGGTGATTTGGGCGGTGACCAACGCTCGGCGAGCTTGAGCACTTCGAGTGTGGGATCGCGCGGCAACAGGTTCTTCAGCAGGCTCGCAGCGGGCGACGACAGATCGTCCAGCCGCTGTTCGAGCTGGTCACGCAGATAGGCAGCGTCCATACGCTCATGGTCCAGCGTAGGCGACAGCAGATAGCGGTAAGGCAGCAAGGTGTCGTCGATCGCGTCGATATCGAAGCTGCCGTTGAGCACCTGCGTGTAATTTGAATCCTTACGCAGGACAGCGCTCAGTTGCTGGCTAAGGTCAGCCAGTTGCTCGTCCGATTTGCCGGCGATAGCGAGCAGCAACAGGCGCGAGCCGGGGCCTTCACCGACCTGCTCCATCAGCAGCCGCTGATCCGGTGTGGTGGGCGCCGGCATGAAACTGCGAAGGTCGGTACTCACGCTGAGATGAGTTACGACGAACAGGCCGAGCAGGGCCAAGGCCGTCAGCCAGGCCACCAGCAATGTCACGCGCCCGCCGCGACGCACGATCAGTCGCCCCCGCAGAGGGTCGCGAGCGCTTCGCGGGTGGGCGTGGCCGGCATCCTGGACGCGTAGACGCCCAGCAGATCGATGGCCACGTCACCATCGGCTTCCTGCATGCGCATGCAGTGGGGCTCGTTGCCGCGACCGTCGATATCGATGCGGCTCACCGTCTGCGCGAGTTTCGCGTCACGCGGCGTCAGCGTCAGCGTCCAGTGCCCCCCATCGTCCACACGGTGCTGGACCACGAACGCCTGCTCCAACCGCGGCGCGTCGCCGCCGAGCAATGCGACGAAACTGTCGAGCAGCAATTGCAACTGCGGTGCGCGCTTCAGGGAAAAACTGCGCGTCGAACGACCCTCGCGTTGCTGGGTCACTTCACCGTTGGCGATGGTCGACACCTCGCGATTGGGATGTTCGACAGTACGTTCCAGACGATCGTCGCCCAACCAAGCCAGCTGACCTGACACCATCAGCGGTTTGTCGAGCATTTTCATGAAGCGTGCTTCGGCGAAAGGCGTACGCGCCGGTGCCGGCCGCCCCAACGAGGACACCAGCGCACGTGCGGTGGCGGCGTCATCAGGCGCCGACGCGTTCGCGCACAGCGACAGCATCAGGCCGCACAGCAGTGTCCATGTCTTGCTGCCAAAAGTCATAGAAGTTGAACCAGTTGTAGGGAGCGGCGTGGATGTAGTGTTCCACGCGGGCGGCGAAACGGGTGATCACCGCGTCTAGCGCTTGCGCGCGTTCCTGTCGCGGAATGTCGATGCGTTCGGCGAAGGGCTCGAACACCAGGCGATACCGGTTGCCGCCTTCATAAAGACCGAAGCACAGCACCACCGGCACGCGCAGGGAATGCGCGAGCAGCCATGGTCCTACCGGGAAGGGCGCGGGCTCGCCGAGTAGGGGCACACGCCGCAGCACCTCGTGCTCACGGCCGCGATCAGCTAGCAGCGCCACCATCGCGCCCTGCTGGCACGCCTCCGCCATGGCGAGAGTGATCGAGGTACCGCCACGGGACGCGTCGATCACATTGGCGCCTATGTCAGGCGCCAGCGCTTCAAGCAGCTCGGTCATGGCCGGCGTCTTCTGCTTGTCCAGCACGACGCGCAGCGGAGTGTCTGGATTGCGCGTACTGATCGCACGTAAGGCCTCGAAACTACCCTGGTGCGTACCTAGCAGCAGCACCCCTTGCCCCTTGGCCAGGCAAGCTTCGAGTTCGTCCAGCCCTTCCACGGTCACGTCGAAGTCCTTCTCGCCGCGGGCGAGCAGGAAGACACGATCAAGGAGGGTGGCCGCGAAGTAATGGATGTGCTTCATCACCTGCCACCAGGTGACAGGGCGGCCAAGCGCGCGCTGCAGGAAGTGGCGGGATGCGCGACGCTCCGGCCCTCGGCGGAAATAGAAGTACAACGTGATCGGGTAAAGCGTCAGGCGGCTGAGCCGGCGACCACCGCGCAGCGCAATGGTGCGGATCAGCCAAAGTGCGAACCGTCCGCCGCCCTCCGGGCGACTCTGCCAGTGCTCAGTCATGTTGTTCCCTCAATCATGTCGCTCCCTCAATGGTGCCGCGGGCGAGCAGCTCGCCATCACGATGGATCTCGAAGCGCACGCGTCCGTTGGCGTCGGTCAGAGTGATCTTTGCCTCGTGATCGGGCAGCAGAGGCGCCACGAACTTGGCTTCCAGCACGCGGGCCAGTCGTTCGCCGCGCCACGCGCGCAAGGCCAGCGCCACCTGCTCCAGCAGCATCACGCCCGGGACCAGCGGCGAACCCGGGAAGTGCCCGGGCAAGCTGGGGTGATCCGCGGTCACGCGAAATGCGTGCTGATAGGACGCGTGACTCATGACGACGACGCGTTATCGCCGCGCAGCACTTTTGGCCAGCGCGTGGCCACGCCTAGCACCAGTTCGCGCAAGCTTGGATGATGGATGTGACGTAAATGCCAGCGCCGGAAGAAATGCTCGAGCAGGAACGCGCTTGCGATCAACACATAGCCGCCCACGTGAGCGTACGACTGTGCAAGCCCTGCGGGCACCGGCCACGGCGAGGCGATACCGAGCGCACTGAGCAAGCCACCGGGCTCGGCGCAGAGCAACAACACCGCGAGCACCAGCGCCTGCGCCGACGCGAGTAGCGCCCAGAACCAGGTGAGGTGGCGCGCATAAACAGCCACGCCGGCCACGGCGAGGCGCTCGGGCCCTTCAAGTGCTTCGATAATGCGCGCGATCAACGGCATGCTGCCGGCGCGCAGACTGCACCCGAACAAACCGGCCAACAGAACGTTGATGGCGATGGGCACACATTCCAGCAACAGCCCGGCCATTCCGCGCCAGCCCAGCCATCCCATTACCGCCAGCGTGACGACCCACACGCCCCAAGGCAGCGGGCGTCGCGTGGCGAGCGCGGGTGCCATCAGCACAGTGAGCAATAGCGCACAGGCCGCCAGTGAGAAACTCTGGCGATGCGTTAGCGCGCCGGCCATCGCCAGCACCGGATAGCCGAACATCAGCGGCAACCAGCGCCGCGACGTCGATTTAGGTGTGGATGCGGAGAATGGCGACATGGATGACTCGGCCTGTCAGGCAACGTGGCGGCGACAGTGCAAGTCTGCCGCGTTCGCAACCCATCATGCCCGACCTTGGTTAAACGACGCGGTGTCGTTCGATGTGCTCGGACAACGTGCGCAGGCTCGTGAAGATCTTGCGATTCTCAGGATTGTCCGAGCGCAACTGGAAGCCGTAGCGCTTGGAAACCGCCAACGCGATTTCGAGCGCGTCGATAGAGTCCAGGCCCAAATCGCCGCCGAAAAGCGGTGCATCGGGCTCGATCTGGTCGGCTGTGACGGTTTCCAGATTAAGGCTGTCCACGATCAGCGTGGCCAGTTCATGTTGTGCGGTGCTCTGCTCGGCCATGCCGTGTCGTACCCGAATACTTGCGCCTCTCCCCAGTGGCGCCGGTCTAGCAGTGTAACATAGCGGCCCAGTTTCTCCGGTTGGATGCCCATGGTTCAGGGTTGTGAAAACGTCAGGCTGGCGCTACGCCGTGCACCACGAGTGTCCTACCGGTGGGTTGATCCCAGACAGATCTTGCAGGAAGCAGGCACGCTGGCTGTATTCGGCTTCGGCACCGGCGCACCGCGCAGCGACGATCCCCGTTGGCTCAGCGTAGACCTGGAAAGCTTCGATGCCCCCACGCCGCTCGAGGTGTGGCAGGTCGAAGGCCCTGTAAGCCACGGCCGGCAGGGTGATCTGCAGTGGTCCAGTGGCGACGGCTGGCTGTTTGCCGCCATCACGCTTGACGAAGCCGCGCACGGCGGCCCCTGTGCAACGTCAGTATCCGCCTACGCGCAACTGAGCAACTTCGTCGCCACGCGCCGCGAGCGCCACGTGCAGCGCATCTGGAATTACCTGGGCGACATCAACCAGGGCGAGGGTGACGGCGAACGCTATAAGCACTTCTGCGACGGCCGTGCCGAGGGCATGGGCAACGTTTTCGCGGACGGCTTCCCCGCCGCCACCGCCATCGGCCATCACGCCCCGGCGATGCGCCTGCAGGTCTACCTGCTGGCCTGCGACGAGCCTGGCGAGCGCGTGGAAAATCCCCGTCAGGTCAGCGCCTGGCGCTATCCCCGCCAGTATGGCCGCACGCCACCCAGCTTTGCCCGCGCCATGACGCTGCCCGCTCAGGACGCACTGGCCATCTCCGGCACCGCCGCCGTAGTGGGTCACGCCTCGGCCCACGAGGACGATCTGCTGGCACAGCTCGACGAAACGCTGCTGAATCTGGAAGCTCTATTGGCAAGCGCGGGCATGCCCAGCGGTTTCGACACGCAATCGCCGCTCAAAGCCTATGTGCGACATCCGACCGACGCCCCCGCCGTGCACGACTTCCTGCAGCGCCGCCTGCCCGGCGTGCCGGTACTGCTGCTGCACGGCGACGTCTGTCGCAGCGAGCTGCTGGTGGAGATCGACGGCTGGCGTTACGCCTAAGCAGGGCTCAGCCCGGCCAGCCATGGGGCGAACGGCAAGCGGAAAGCGGAAAGCGCTCGAGCCCACCATCGAGGACCATGCACCGTACGCGAGTCGGACGAACGGTTAGTGAGACGCCGACCTCTCTATCGCATACATAAGCATCGACAAGAGATCAGGAGGTCGGGGATTTCGCGTACGCCGGATCCAGATGCTTCAGGAAGTCATGCACCTGCGCATCGAGGTACGGATTGGCCCCACCCTGATCCCGGTCAGCCATATCCTCCTTGCGCCAAGTCATCGACTTGATCAGTTTTCCACTGACCGAATCGAACACACGGACGTTCGCGACGTAGCTCACCAGCGGCGGCCCCTTGGACGCACTGACGAGGGAGTTGCTGACCGACACCATCTCTGGGGCATAGCGCACCGTGACCCGGTAAGGCCCGCCGTCTACCTGCCCTTGCGCGGGGTTTTCCGGAAGGCGCGCAGCTTCTTCGGGCGTCACGGTGTGCACGCTTAAGTTGCGGTCATCGGCCCAATGGCCAAACATCCGCTCGATGATCTCGCAATTGACCGTCTTGCTGACGCAAGCGAGATAAAAAGAAAACCGCGGTGAACCATCATCACCGAACAGTTGCACGCTCGATGCGGCACGTGCCGGCGCGCTCACGCCTTGCATAACCAGTACACCCAAGGCCACACACACGAATGTCCGCAAACGCATGCCCTGCTCCTTGTCCATGGGATTGCAGCACCGGCACGATAGCGCCGTCGCCACGGGAAATCACTTGTGCTTGGTGGGCCGATGCCAGCCCGTGAGCGTGACCTGCTTGGCGCGCGCCAGCGTCAACTCGCCGGCCGGCGCATCCTTGCCAATCACCGAGCCCGCACCAATGGTTGCGTCTGCACCAATAGTCACTGGCGCCACTAGTGCACTGTTGGAACCAATGAAGGCGCGGTCACCGATGGTGGTGAGGTGTTTGTTCACGCCATCGTAGTTGCAAGTGATGGTGCCGGCGCCAACGTTCACGCCGCTGCCGATGATGGTGTCACCCAGGTAACTCAGGTGATTGGCCTTGCTGCCTTCGCCGAGAGTCGCATTCTTGGTTTCAACGAAGTTGCCGATGTGCACGCCCGCTGCGAGCTCGGTGCCTGGGCGCAAGCGAGCGAACGGACCGATGATGCATGGACCGTATGTCACGACGCCCTCCAGATCGCAATGCGCCTTCACGATAGTGCCGGCGGCCAGCGTGACGTTTTTCAGGCGCGTGAACGGCCCCACCAGCACGTCGTCGCCGAGCACAACCTCGCCTTCGAGAATGACGTCAATGTCGATCTCCACATCCATGCCGGCATGGACCTTGCCACGCACATCGATGCGCAGAGGATCCGAGAGACGCACGCCATCCAGCGCGAGTGCCTTGGCACTACGAGCGCGGTATTCCGCTTCGAGTTCGGCCAACTGCCAGGGATTGTTCGCGCCAGCGGCTTCGTACTCATCCTCGCATTCAACGCATGCTGCAGCGCGATTCTCTTCTGCAGCCATCGCGAAGATATCGGTGAGGTAATACTCGCCCTGCACGTTGTTGCGGTCGAGTTTGGACGTCCAGCGCTTCAGCGCGGCGGCCTCCGCCGCGACGATGCCGGTATTGATCAGGTTGATCGCGCGCTGCGTATCGTCCGCGTCCTTCTCCTCGACCACGGCACGCACAAACCCGTTACCGTCGCGCATGACGCGGCCATAACCGAACGGCTTGGCCACGCGCGTGGCGAGCAGGCTCACGGCGCCTTCGGCGTGCACCAGCTTCTCCAGCGTCTGCGGCCGAGTCAGCGGTACGTCGCCGTAAAGCACGAGCACCGTCGCATCATCGGGCACATCCAGCAGCGCCTCACGCACGGCATGCCCGGTCCCCAGACGTTGCGATTGCAGCACCCAACGTAGGTCCTTCTGTCCTTCGAACGCTGCCAGTACCTGGTCGCCGCAATGACCGTAGACCACATGAACCGCTTGCGCCTCCAAGGCACGCGCCGCATCAAGCACATGGGCCAACAACGGGCGCCCGGCCAACGGCATAAGCACCTTGGCCTTCCTCGATTTCATGCGCTTGCCCTCACCGGCGGCGAGAACGATGACGTGGAGCGGGGCGTTCTTGGGCATGAGTCGAGCCTGTCTTTAGCTAGCGGCGGAGGATAGCAGCCAGTATGCGAACCGCCTGGGACGTGAGGAGGTAGGCCTTCTGGCTATTTTGAGGTACGAGCAGGCGCCGAGGCATCCGTGACCGGCTTGCCGTCCTTCCAGGCGAAACGAAATACATAGTCCATGCTGAACGGACGCGCCTCGCTGCTCACTTCGTGCGTGTTGCCGTTGGCATCCGCCGCCCACTGATTGATCCGCAGCGGCTCGAAGATCCACTGCATGGCGGCAGCGCGCACCGCATCGTCGAACAGATGGGTATCGGCGTCCGCCTGCGCTTCCTCTGCAATGCGCACTTCGGAAACCCGGCCTTCCTCGTTGACGATGAGGCGTGCCTCCACTTCTCGCGGAGGGAGCCGTTGATCAAGCAGGGTTGGCGGATACGCCGGCGCCGGGTGCTCGCGGGGAGCCGCACCGGTCGATACCTGCCCGATGGCGAGCGGGTAGTGCTGGAGGTCGTCCTTGGACACCGAACGATACGAAGTGTCGCCTTCCGTGCCCGGCTTGACTGGCCCAGGGGAGGGTGCGCTGGCACAGCCTGCGAGGCCGATGCTCAAGACACTGGCCAAGCGCACAAGGTGAGGCATCCGCCGACAGCGATAGAGCCTTGCGTCCATGTCTGCGCCTCCTTGTCGGGTCGATGCAGCATAAACAAAAACGCCGGCGCGAGGCCGGCGTTCCGTGGGTGCTGCCCGGGCGAGTCCGCTCAGTGCTTGAGCGTCTTGCGCAGGCGCTCCAGTGCTTGCAGCTGGGTGATGGCTTCGGCCAGCTTGGCCTGCGCCTCGGCGATCTCGACCGTATCGGTACGATTGGCCAGAGCGTCCTCCGCTTCCTGCTTGGCGCGCAGGGCTGCGGCCTCATCCAGGTCGGACGCACGCGCGGCGGTGTCCGCCAGCACGGTGACGACCTGCGGCTGCACTTCCAGGATGCCGCCAGACACCCAGAACTGCTGACGCTCACCATTGGCCAGCACCACGTCGACGTGGCCGGGCTTCAGGCGCGTGATCAGCGGCGCGTGGCGGGGCGCGATGCCCAGCTCGCCCATTTCGCCGGTGGCGACCACCAGCTGCGCGTCGCCGGAGAAGATCTCGGCTTCGGCGCTGACGATGTCGACACGGAGGGTATGACTCATGACGGTATTCCGGTGCGTTTGAAGCAGTGGCGGTAGAGCAGTTGACTCTTAATCAACTGCTCCAGGCGCCGTCAGAGGATCAGGCTGCCTTCTTGGCGCCCATTTCCTCGGCCTTCTTGATGGCCTCGTCGATGCCGCCGACCATGTAGAACGCCTGCTCCGGCAGGTGATCCACGTCGCCGTCCACGATCATCTTGAAGCCGCGGATGGTTTCCTTCAGCGGCACGTACTTGCCCGGCGAGCCGGTGAACACTTCGGCCACGTGGAACGGCTGCGAGAAGAAGCGCTCGATCTTGCGGGCGCGCGACACGGCCTGCTTGTCGTCTTCCGACAACTCGTCCATGCCCAGGATCGCGATGATGTCCTTGAGCTCTTTGTAGCGCTGCAGCGTGCCCTGCACGCGGCGGGCCACGTCGTAGTGCTCGGCGCCGACGATACCCGGATCGAGCTGGCGGCTGGTGGAATCCAGCGGATCCACGGCCGGGTAGATACCCAGCGACGCGATGTTACGCGACAGCGTGACGGTGGAGTCCAAGTGCGCGAACGTGGTAGCCGGCGACGGGTCGGTCAGATCGTCCGCGGGCACGTAAACGGCCTGGATCGACGTGATCGAACCGGTCTTGGTCGAGGTGATGCGCTCCTGCAGAACGCCCATTTCCTCGGCCAGCGTCGGCTGGTAACCCACGGCGGACGGCATACGGCCCAGCAGCGCGGACACTTCGGTACCGGCCAGCGTGTAGCGGTAGATGTTGTCCACGAACAGCAGCACGTCCTTGCCCTTGCCGTGCTCGTCCTTCTCGTCGCGGAAGTACTCGGCCATGGTCAGGCCGGTCAGCGCCACGCGCAGACGGTTGCCCGGCGGCTCGTTCATCTGGCCGTACACCATGGCCACCTTGTCGAGCACGTTGGAGTCTTTCATCTCGTGGTAGAAGTCGTTGCCCTCGCGGGTACGCTCACCCACGCCAGCGAACACGGACAAACCCGCGTGCGCCTTCGCGATGTTGTTGATCAGCTCCATCATGTTCACGGTCTTGCCCACGCCGGCGCCGCCGAACAGGCCAACCTTGCCGCCCTTGGCGAACGGGCAGATCAGGTCGATGACCTTGATGCCGGTCTCCAGCAAGTCATTCGAGGTCGCCTGGTCGGCGTAGCTCGGAGCCTCGCGGTGGATGACCCAATGATCCTTGGTGTCGATCGGGCCGGCTTCGTCGATGGGGCTGCCGAGCACGTCCATGATGCGGCCAAGGGTTGCGTTGCCAACCGGCACCTTGATGCCTTCGCCAGTGTTGCGGGCCACGAGGCCACGCTTGAGGCCGTCGGTGGAACCGAGGGCGATCGTACGGACGATGCCGTCACCCAGCACCTGCTGGACTTCCAGCGTGATGTCGGTGCCGTCGATCTTCAGCGCGTCGTAAACCTGCGGCACCTGATCGCGTGCAAACTCCACGTCGATAACCGCGCCGATGATCTGTACAACTTTGCCCTGACTCATGGATGTGCTCCGGATGGATCTTTAGTGTTTTGGACTACCCGCGCCCTGTGACGGTCGCGTGGTTTTAGTGAACAGTGCGGCCATGGATGGCCGCCCATTTGATCTTCGCGCTCATGGATGAGCGCATTTATACAGCCGCGGCGCCGCTCACGATTTCCGAGATTTCCTGGGTGATCGCAGCCTGACGCGCCTTGTTGTAGATCAGCGTCAGTTCGCCGATCACCTTGTTAGCGTTATCCGAAGCCGCCTTCATAGCGACCATGCGCGCGGCATGCTCGCTGGCGAGATTCTCCAGCACACCCTGGTACACCACCGACTCGATATAGCGACCCAACACGAACTCCAGCACGCTGGCTGCGTCGGGTTCGTAGATGTAGTCCCAATCGTGCTTCTGCTCGAGCTTGAGGCCGGCCACCGGGAAATCCGGCGAATTTGGCTGACCCTCGGCGCTCACCATTTCCTGGGCCACCACCGGCAACGGCAGCAGCGCGTGGATCGACGGCTTCTGCGTCATGGTGTTGACGAAGTCGTTGTGCGCCAGGAACACGCGATCCAGCTTGCCGCCGGTGTAGGCATCGAGCAGCACCTTGATCACGCCGACCAGGTCGTCGACCTTGGGCTTCTCGCCGAGGTGCGTGGCGCTGCCAATCAGGTTCACGCCCTTGAGGCGGCGGAAGAACTGGACAGCCTTCTGGCCGACGGCAACGACATCGATCTCTGCGCCCTTTTCCTGCCATTCCTGAATGATCGGAAGCAGGCGACGGAACAGATTCGAATTTAGACCGCCGCACAGACCGCGATCGGTGCTGACGACCAGGAAACCGACGCGCGCCACCTTCTCACGTTCCTGCAGGAACGGATGGCTAAAGTCAGTGCTGGCCTGGGCCACGTGCGCGATCACCTTGCGCATCGAGCGCGCATAGGGACGCGAGGCCTTCATCAGATCCTGCGCCTTGCGGATCTTCGAGGCCGAGACCATCTCGAGCGCGCGCGTCACCTTGCGCATGTTCTGCGTGCTCTTGATCTTGGTTTTGATTTCGCGTCCGCTTGCCACGTTTGCCTCAACCTAGTGGGTTAGTGCGATCCCGGTTGTTTCACCGGAGTGCGGTACGGCCGTATGGACGGCCGTACACCCTTTACTGCTTACCAGCTACCGGTCTTCTTGTACTCGTCGAGCGAGGACTTGAAGGTGGCTTCGATGTCGTTGTTCCAGTCACCGGTGGCGACGATCTTCTTCATCAGCTCGCCGTGGTTCTGGTGCATGAAGGCGTGCAGGCCCTTCTCGAACGGCAGCACCTTGTTGACCGGCAGGTCATCGAGGTAGCCCTTCTCGGCGGCGTACACGGACAGGGCGAGTTCGGCGATGGAGAGCGGCGCGTATTGCGACTGCTTCATCAGCTCGGTCACGCGCTGGCCACGATCCAGCTGGGCACGGGTGGCCGGGTCGAGGTCCGAGGCAAACTGCGCGAACGCAGCCAGCTCACGGAACTGCGCCAAGGCCAGCTTCACGCCACCGGACAGCTTCTTCACGATCTTGGTCTGGGCGGCACCGCCCACGCGCGACACCGAGATACCGGCGTTCACGGCCGGACGGATGCCGGCGTTGAACAGATCGGTTTCCAGGAAGATCTGACCGTCGGTGATCGAGATCACGTTGGTCGGCACGAACGCGGACACGTCACCGGCCTGCGTTTCGATGATCGGCAGCGCCGTCAGCGAACCGGTCTTGCCCTTCACTTCGCCGTTGGTGAACTTCTCGACGTACTCCGCGGAGACGCGAGCAGCACGCTCAAGCAGACGCGAGTGGAGATAGAACACGTCGCCCGGGTAGGCTTCGCGACCCGGCGGGCGCTTCAGCAGCAGCGAGATCTGACGGTAGGCCACGGCCTGCTTGGACAGATCGTCATAGATGATCAGTGCGTCTTCGCCGCGGTCACGGAAGTACTCGCCCATGGCGCAGCCGGCGTACGGCGCGATGTACTGCAGCGCAGCGGACTCGGAGGCCGAAGCGACCACTACGATGGTGTTGGCCAGCGCACCGTGCTCTTCGAGCTTGCGCACCACGTTGGCGATCGACGAACGCTTCTGACCGATGGCAACGTAGATGCACTTAATGCCGGAGTCTTTCTGGTTGATGATCGCGTCGATGGCCAGTGCGGTCTTGCCGGTCTGGCGGTCGCCGATGATCAGCTCACGCTGACCACGGCCGATCGGGATCATCGAGTCGACGGACTTGTAACCGGTCTGCACCGGCTGGTCGACCGACTGGCGCCAGATCACGCCCGGAGCGACCTTTTCGATCGGCGAGCTGGTCTTGGCATTGAGCGGACCCTTGCCATCGATCGGGTTGCCCAGCGAATCGACAACGCGACCCAGCAGTTCCGGACCGGTCGGCACTTCGAGGATGCGGCCGGTGGTCTTGGCGGTGTCGCCTTCGCGCAAGTGCTGGTACTCGCCCAGCACCACGGCGCCGACCGAGTCACGCTCGAGGTTCAGCGCCAGGGCGAACGAGTTGCCCGGCAGTTCGATCATTTCGCCCTGCATCACGTCGGCCAGGCCGTGGATGCGCACGATGCCGTCGGACACGCTGATGATCGTGCCTTCGTTACGTGCTTCCGCGCCGAGCTTGAACTGCTCGATGCGAGTCTTGATCAGTTCGCTGATCTCGGACGGGTTCAAGGTGGAGCTGGACATGGGTCGATATCCTGAGATTTGAGTCTTTTTTTGAAGAGTCCAGCCATCGATGGCTGGTTTTTGCTCTTCGCGAAACGGACTTCGCTTAAATACTTATGCCGTCAGCGCGCGGGTCATGCGCGCCAGACGTCCACGGGCGGAGCCATCGATCACTTCGCTGCCGGTATCGATCACCACACCACCCAGCAGCGATGCATCGACCTGGGTTTCCAGTTCGATCTCGCGCTTGAAGCGACGCTTGAGCGATGCCTTGAGCTGTTCGGCTTGCGCGGCGTCCAGCGCGAACGCGCTAGTCACCTTAACCAGCAGCTGCGACTCGGATTCGCGCTTGTACTGTTCATACAGCTTCGCGATTTCCGGCAGCAACGCCATGCGACGGTGCTCGGCCAGTTCACCCAGAAAACGGGCGAACGGTGCGTCGGCAGCCACGCCCTGCGGCAGATGCAGCGCAACGAGCTGCTCCGGCGACACGCGGGGATCGTTGCCGAAACCGGCCACGCGCGAATCTTTGGCCACTTCTGCGGCAAAGATCAGCGCCTGCGACCAAGCGCCAAGCGAGCCGGCCTCATGGGCCAGCTCGAAGGCAGCACGCGCATAGGGGCGGGCGAGGGTGATTGCCTGCGCCATGGCTTAGATCTCGGACACAAGCTGGTCGAGCATCGCCTTGTGGGCGTTGGCATCGACTTCACGCTGCACGATCTTTTCCGCACCCTGGACGGCCAGACGACCGACCCAGCCACGCAGCTCTTCGCGCGCACGCTGTTGCATGCTCACGATTTCCTCGGCGGCATTGGCCTTCACGCGGTTGGCTTCGCCGATTGCTTCGGCGCGAGCCTTGTCCACGATCTGGTTGGCCTGCTGCTGCGCGCGCTCGACGATTTCGTTGGCCTGTTGACGGGCCTGCTTGATCTCGTTGGCGACCTTGGCGTCGGCATCCTTCAGTTCGGCGCGCGCCTTTTCGGCAGCGGCCAGACCATCGGCAACCTTTTTCTGGCGCTCTTCAATCGCGTGATTGAGTTGCGGCCAGATGAACTTGGTGGTGAACCAGACCAGGATGGCGAAAGAAACCATCTGGCCCAGGAAAGTCAGATTGATATCCATGAGCTTTCCAATTAACTCCGGTAACGCGTTAAACCGCCGATCGCCGCGGCGTTTTCAGGCCGCGGCGACTCCCTTCGGGCCGATTAGTGGCCGAAGTTGGCAATGACCTGCGCGGTCAGCGGGTTCGAGAAGGCGAACAGCAGCGCCACGGCCAGGCCGATGATGAACGCGGCGTCGATCAGGCCGGCGAGCAGGAACATGCGGCCCTGCAGCAGCGGAACCAGCTCCGGCTGACGCGCGGCGGACTCGAGGAACTTGGAACCCATGATGGCGATGCCCAAGCAAGCGCCGAGCGCGCCGAGGCCGATGATGATGCCCACGGCGATCGCGGTGAGGCCCTGAACATGGGAAATGAGTTCGGCGAGGTTCATGGAATTCTCCTGTGAATCTTTCTAAGAAGTGATAAAGGGCAAAGCGGTTTAAAGCGGAACCGGATGAAACAAAACGTCAGTGATGCTCACGCGCCGTGGCGATGTACACGATGGTCAGCATCATGAAGATGAACGCCTGCAGCAGGATGATCAGAATGTGGAAGATCGCCCATGCGGTGTTGAACAGCACGCCCGGCAGGAAGCTGATCCAGCCTGCGAACAGACCTGCGATCAGCATGAACACCAGCTCGCCGCCGTACATGTTGCCGAACAGTCGCATGGCAAGCGACACCGGCTTAGACAGGTATTCAATGACGTTCAGTCCGAGATTGAACGGCATTAGGATGATCTTGACGACGACGTTGTCCGCATGGAACGGGGCGGTGAGCAGCTCCCAACCAAAGCCAGCCGCGCCCTTGGCCTTCACGCCGTGCGCAAGCACGATGAAGAACACGGCCAACGCCAGTCCCACCGTGGTGTTGATATCGGCGGTCGGCACCCAGCGGAAGAACGTGTGGTGGGCCACTTCGGCACCGGCGGCAGTCTTCACCGTCCAGCTCGGAGCATCCAGCGGCAGCAGGTCCATCGCGTTGAGGAAGACCACCCACATGAAGATCGACAGCGCCAGCGGGGTCACCGTACGGCGGTCGCCGTGGAAGGTGTCCTTCACCTGAGTGTCGACGAACTCCACGATCAGCTCGACGAAGGCCTGACCCTTGGACGGCACGCCCGAAGTGGCCTTGCGGGCCTTCAGCCAGAACCACAGGCAGAACACGGCGCCCAGCAGGAAGGCCACAAGGATCGAGTCCACGTGGATCTTCATGAAGGCACCATCACCCAAGCTCACCGTGTTGTGGTGAAGGTGATGCTGGATGTATTCCGTTAGTCCGCCCTGCGGCTCGCTTGCCATGTGTTAGCCCTTGAATCTGAACGCCAGCAGATTTATTGCGTAAGCAGCCACCAGCCCCGTGATGGCAGCTAGTGGCGGTAATTTCCATTGACCGAAGATCGCGACGAGCCCTCCGCCGATCACGATCCACTTCAGGACCATGCCTGACATCACGCGCCACATCGTCATGCCACCACCACCCAGGCCCCTGAAGGTACGCCACGCCAGTAGCGCAGTACCCAGCGCCACGAGCGTGGCGCCTGCAGCGGCCGCCAAAGCTTGGCGCGGCCCCTGCAAAAGGAAGGTGAGTGCCAGGATCACCGCCACGGCAAGCTGCAGCAAGAAAATGCGCAGCGCCAGACGACGACCGGAAGCAAGACTGTTGATCACGTGACGTTCCCGTGCGGCTTCGCTCTAGGCGGCACCGAACCAGCTACGGGCCACGGTCCAATCCCAAAAAGTATATCAGCGAGGCATTTACAGCGACAAGCCGCGCTTGCCGCGGCATCTTGTCAACGGGCGATTTCGTTCACAAAACGATTGGATCGTGAGAAATCGCGGATAGAAAAAGGGCCGGACAATCGTCCGGCCCTTTGACGCAACTGGGGGGAAGAAGCGCTGCGTCTGCAAACGGCCTTACTTAGCGGCGGCAGCAGCCTTCTTGACGGCAGCGACCGGCGCGGTCACGGCGTCGTTGGCGGCCTGCTGCTGTTCCTGCACGAGCGCGCTCAGCGACTCAGCAGTTTTCTGCGTCACGGCGATGATTTCCTGGGTCACGGACACGGCGCGCTCGGCATTCTCGCGACCGGCGGTGGCAGCCTTTTCCCACAGGACACGCAGGCCATCGGCATCACGGGTTTCGAAGGCACCACTGATGAACTCAGCGGCGGCTTCGGACTGCTTCTCAAGCGCACGGATCTGCAGTTCGGCGACCTGCTCCAGGCCCTTCAGGGCGACGGCCTGGGCCTTGAAAGCGCTGTCAGCCAGCTGCTTGGCGTAGGCAAAAACCTGGGCGTTCAGTTGCTGCGTCATGACTTGGTCCCTCGACGGGAATTGGGGTAGTGGCACGCACCCTACCAAGTCATTTTGTGCATTGCAATATATTTTTTCTGAACAAGCCTTTTTGTCACAGAAAATTCAATATTACCAACACATTACATTGAAACGATCTAATTTTGCGCCGCGTCAAAAACTGTCACGACTGCAACTGGCACCCGAGGTACAGGTCTCGTGCACGACCACCTTATCCAGACCCGGCAGCGCGGGTTCCAGACGCTTGAAGATCCAGCGGCAAAGCATCTCGCTGGTCGGGTTCTCCAGGCCTTCGATGTCGTTGAGGTAGTGGTGGTCGAGCTGATCGAACAACGGCGCAAACGCCGCCTTGACGTCGGCAAAGTCCATCACCCAACCGAGCGTGGGGTCAGGCTCGCCCTCCACGTGGATCTGGATGCGAAAGGAATGGCCATGTAGCCGCGCGCACTTATGGCCTGGCGGCACGTTCGGCAGACGATGGGCTGCCTCGATGTGGAATTCTTTGAAGATATGCATGAGGCCATTCTACCGCCTCGGCCGCGTGTAACCCGGTTTGAGCCCGTTAGATGCTCGGCCCATGGTCCACCCACGGGCCGATTACCGCAAACGAAAGCATGCGGGGCGACCCAAGGATGGCGAGGGCATTAAAGACCGAGAGCACCTGTCCACGACGCTGACCCCAAGCTCATTCGGCGTGATCGAACTCCGGCATCGCGTCGAAGAGTTGCCCCTTGTGCCAGCCATCCGCGCCGGGACGTTGGTACACGATCTTGCCGCCGACGATGGTGTAGAGCACCCGTGTACGCAGAATGTCTTCGGCGGGCAGGGTCAACAGGTCACCGGAGAACACATCAAGATCGGCCAACTTGCCCGGCGAAAGGGAGCCGAGTTCGTGTTCTTGGAGCACGGCGTAGGCGTTATTCCAGGTGTAGGACTGCAGTTCCTGCAACCGGGTCTTGGCTTGCGCAGGATAGAACGTCTTCGTGCCGTGGCCGTAGGCACGGGTGACACCGCAGTAGAAGTTGGGAATGGGGTTGGTGTCTTCGACAGGCGTATCGGTACCGTCCAGCACGATGACTCCGCTGTCGATAAGTGTCTTCCAGACGTAGGCACCCTCCTGCGCGCGCTTCTCACCAAGGTGAGGCACGACCATCGGCGCATCCGAACACGTGTGGATGGATTGCATCGAAGCGATGACGCCAAGTTCGGCAAAGCGCGGAATATCGGCGGGGTCCAGATGCTGCGCGTGCTCGATGCGCCAGCGCAGCGCCGTCGCAGCGGGGTATTGCGTAAAGACGTTCTGGTAGAGATCGAGCAGTTCACGGTTGGCGCGATCACCGATGGCATGGATGGCCATCTGAAATCCGTCGCGCGCGGCGATCTTTGCCATCTGAGCGATGTCGCTCATCGCGGTGACGTTCTTACCGGTGATGCCGGGAGCGTCGTTGTAAGGTGCCAGGAACCACGCGCTGTGCGTGCCCAACGCACCATCGGAGACGTCCTCACCCAGGCCGAGCACGGTGAAATGTTGGTCGGCATAGCCGGCAATGCGATAGTCGACGAGATGCTTGTCGAGCTTGTCGACCGACTTCTCATCGATGTACACGTACAAACGCAACGGCTGGCCCTTGGCGAACTGCTGCTTCATCCAGTCGACCGTCTCGAAACTCTCGCCCTGGTCGACGAAGCTGGTGACGCCCTTGCTGACCTCGTTCTGCACGGCCAGTTGCAAGGCGTGCTCGCGGTGTGCGGCCCGTTCGGTCGCCGGCAACGAGGTCACATAACGGTCGTACGCGGCAAATACGGGGTCGGCTGCACTGTCGCGCAGCATGCCCACGGCACGGCCTTGCGCATCGCGCACGATGGTGCCGCCCGCAGGGTCGGGCGTGGTGTCGGTGATGCCGGCCAGCTTGAGTGCCTGAGCATTGGCATAGATGCCGTGCCCGCTGGCGTGGTTGAGCAGCACGGGATTATTGGGCGAGATCGCATCCAGGTTCGTCGGCAACGGCAGCCCATCGACATTCGGCTGCGGCACCTTGTTCCACTTCGCTTGCTGCCAGCCCTGGCCGATGATCCACTCGCTAGGCTTTGCCTTGGCCACAGCCGCTTTCACGATCGCGACGATCTCGTCCCAGTTGGCAGCCTTGCCCACGTCTACCTGCATCAGCGCTTCGCCGGTATCCATCAGGTGGCCATGGCCTTCGATGAAACCCGGCGTAACGAAGGCACCGTGCAGGTCCAGCACCTTGGTTTTTGCGCCGACGTAGTGCCGAATCGCATCGTCGCTGCCGAGTGCCGCGATACGCCCACCGCGAACGGCCAGCGCCTGCGCGTGAGGTTGCAGCGGATCAAGCGTGACGATAGTCGCGTCGAGCAGCACCAGATCTGCCGGCTGCAGCGGCGGCGGGAAGCCACGGATCGAAGCGTTGTCCGCCACACTGGCGGCGGAGAAAACGAGTGCGATGCCTGGAATCAACAGTCGGAACGACTTCATCGAATCCTCCATTCGCTGCGCGAACGTTATTTGGTGAGGTTACCGGTTACCGCACGCTCCGTGCCTTCTTCAACTTTGCGCGAGCATGAGCTGGGCGAGTTGCCGCACGATATCAAGGAACCGCTTCTGCACCTGATTCAATGGGCTGTCGGGCCGATGCATGGCGTACAGCACGACTTCCAGATGTGGCTTCAGCGGACGCATCTGCACGCTCTTGGGGCCGCCGCAGCGCGCGGTGAAGGGATCGACCAGCGCCAGGCCTTCGCCCTTGGCGACGAGGGAATGCGCCAATTGGTAGGTCTGCACCGCGACGTTGATCTTCGGCTCCGGCTCGATCTTGGAGAGATGGCTTTGCAGCATGCTGCCCAGAGCATCGCGCACATTGATGCCGATCATCGGTTGGTTGGCCAGCGCGCCAATCGGCAACGGTTGTCCCAGTTCCTCTTCGGGCCACCAGCCGGGCGGGGCGATCACCATCACCTGACCGCGGCACAGCACCCGTTGGCGAAGATTGTGGTGCCCCGTGTCCTGCAGCGTGAGGCCGATGTCGGTTTCGAGCAGCGTCAGCGACTCGCACATCGCCGCCGAATGTTGCGTGGACAATTCAGCCACCACATCGGGAAACGCCTCGCGCAGCAGCATCACCGCCGAAGCCAGTAGCGTCAGCGCCAGCGTCGGCGTGCAGGTGACCCGCAACGGGCAGTTGCCCGGTTGACTCATGTTCTTGGTCAGGTGTTCCAGGTCGTGCACGTCCTGCACGATCTTCTCGATCCTGTCGCGCAGCAGCAGCGCCTGTTGCGTTGGCAACAGGCGTCCCCGCACGCGACTGAACAAGGCAAAGCCGAGCCGGTCTTCGGCGTTCTGCAGCGCCTTGCTGGCCGCAGGCTGCGAGATATCCAACAGCTTGGCCGCACCGGTGATGCTGCCGGTGGTCAACACGGCATGAAAGAGCTCGATATAGCGCAAACGCATGTAGCTTCCGCACCTCTCTCTGTGTCCCGCGATGTCGCCGACCGAATGGCCAACGGCGCGATGGCGTTTCCGCATCATCCGCGTTGCGCATTCACTTTGCAGAATCTTTCGACGTTCCCCTGTCCCCATCCTCTCAAGCTTGCGGGTCTTCGCAAAGGTGCCATTTCTCACAGACGTGCAGCGATGCGTGCGTGGTGTGGTGCCGACTACAACCCTGAGTTATGCCATGTGCGTGTTTTTTCATTGGTGAGCCGCAGGGGCGCGTGGTTATGCTGCCCAAACTGTCTGACGCCGATCAGAAAAGGTGGGAGTCCGGAACGCATGTCTGACCGCAATGAAGCGACCGGCATCCTCCGTTGGGGGCCGCCGTATCTGCTGTATATGGGTGGCGAGGCCGATGACCTGGCCATCAAGACAGCCAGGGGACTGGCCTACTGGCGACCGGAGTGGTGCATCGGACAGTTTCGGCGCAGCAACTGCCCACTGACCCTGGGACTGCCCGACATGAATCCGGTTCAGGCCAAGGCTGCCGGCGCAGACACCATGGTGATCGGCATTGCCAACGTCGGCGGCATGATGGCGCCCGAGGCGGTCGGCGACATCATCGCCGCGCTGGATGCCGGCCTCAATGTGATTGCCGGCCTCCACCAGAAGCTGCGCGACAACAAGGACATTGTCGCGGCAGCCCGCGCCAACGGCAGGGCCTTGTTCGATGCGCGCGACGCCAACCGTGCCATTCCCATCGGCAACGGTCGGCGACGAGCCGGCCGGCGACTGCTGACCGTGGGCACCGATTGCTCCATCGGCAAGATGTACACCACGCTGTCGATCGAACGCAGCATGCGGCGGCGCGGCCTCAGTGCGGACTTTCGCGCCACGGGCCAGACGGGGATGTTCGTCGCCGGCGATGGCATCGCCGTCGATGCCGTCATTGCCGATTTCATCTCAGGCGCCGCCGAAATGCTCTCGCCCGCACGCAACGACGGCGGATGGGATCTCATCGAGGGTCAGGGGTCGCTGTTCCATCCGTTGTACGCCGGCGTATCGCTGGGCCTGCTACACGGCTCCCAACCCGATGCACTGGTGCTGTGCCACGAGCCAACGCGGAAGCACATGCGTGGACTCCCGGATTGCCCGCTCCCGGATCTCAAGCACTGCCTGGAGGCGAATATCACGGCCGCTCGCCTGACCAACCCGGCGGTCAAGGCGGTGGGGGTCGCGCTCAACACGTCAGGCATTGCCGAACACGAAGCGCTCGCCGCATGCAGGGAGATTGAAGACCGACTCGGACTGCCGTGCCAGGATCCGGTCACCATGGGCGTCGAGGCTATCGTGGATCATTTGCTGGCGAGCTGCGTGGACTGAGTGCCACGGGGAAGTTCAGACCGGCATCATCCATGCCGCTGGCACGACGGCACCGATAGGGGAGAACGCATGCGCCGTTTCATCCGATCCACCTTCTGCGCGTCCGCGTTGATGCTGCTCGGGAGCATGGCGCATGCATCTGCGCCTGACACATCCTCTCCAGCGGAGTACGACCGGCTGGTCGACGCCGTGGTGGCCCGCTATCACCTGCCGGGCATCGCGGTCGGGGTTATCGACGATGGCAAAGTGGTTTACACGCGCGCCGAAGGCAAACTTGCGTCCGGCAAGCCCATGGATGCGGACACGCTGTTCGGCATCGCCTCCAACAGCAAGGCCATGACCTCCACCGTGCTCGCGCGACTGGTGGAGAACGGTAAGTTGCGCTGGGACGATCCGGTCACGAAGTACCTGCCGTCGTTTCGCATGTACGACCCGTGGGTCACCGCCAACATGCAGGTAGGCGATCTGCTGGTGCATCACAGCGGCCTGCCTGAAGGTGCCGGTGATCTGATGCTGTGGCCCACGCCCAACCAGTTCACGCCCGACGACGTCGTGGCCGGCCTGCGCTATCTCAAACCTGCCTACAGCTTCCGGGCGGGCTACGCCTACGACAACACTTTGTACATCGTTGCCGGCCAGGTCGCCGCTGCCGCTGGCGGTGCGCCGTATCCCACGCTGCTGCGCCGAGAGGTGTTTCAACCGCTGGGCATGAACCGCTGCCAGATCGGCACATGGAACCGCGATGAGGTGGGCAATGTGGCCGATCCGTACGTTCTGCACGACGGCCACTTCGTTCCGGTACGCGCCGACGGCCCCATCGTGCATCCCGCGACCATGGACGCTGCCGGCGGCGTGCGCTGCAGCCTGAACGATATGCTGACCTGGGCCAGCAACTGGCTGATACCGACCCAGAAGCAACTGGCATGGCTGTCGCCGGAACAGCGCCGCAAGGAATGGACTGCCTATACGCCCATGCCGATCTCGGCACGACGCCACGCCTGGGATGGCACGCTTTTCTTAGGCTATGGCTATGGCTGGCGCATCGCCGATGTCGATGGGCAGATGACCGTGTCGCACACCGGCACGCTGTCGGGCATGTATTCCGCGATGACGCTACTGCCGTTCCGCCGGAGCGGCTTCGTCGTGCTGATCAACGCCGACGCCGAAGACGCACGCAGCGTGTTAATTGAAGTGCTTACCAAGCAGCTCACGGCGCCCGGCAAGGCGCGCAGCGCGGCCAGTTATGCCGAGGAGCTGGAACACGACGCTCAGCAGCAGCGCACGTCCCACGTTCCCGACACCTCGTCCCGGAAGAAGGCGACGCCCACCGAACTCGCCGGCCAACTTGGCGTGTGGCGCGACCCGTGGTTCGGCGAAGTGCAGCTTTGCGCACAAGGCGATACCGTGCGCTTTGCGTCACTGAAGTCGCCATTGCTGACGGGACAGGTCATGCGCGTCGGCGATCACTACCTGGTGCACTGGGATCGCGACGAGATCGAAGCCTGGCTGCGCTTTCCAGAACGCGCTGGCGGTACGCTGCGCATGGCCAAGGTCGATCCCGACGCTGACTTCAGCTCCGACTATGAAGATCTCGCCTTTACCCGCGAACATGCGTGCAAATAAGCAAGTAGCATCCGTAGTGCGAACGAAACGGAACGCCGGAGATACGCATGAATGCGCCGTTTGACGGCCTTGAGCTGGGCTATGACGTACCCGCGTTGCCGGGCATGGATGAGGCGGATATCCAGACGCCCTGCCTGATCCTCGATCTTGATGCGCTAGAGCGAAACATCCGCAAAATGGGCGATTACGCCCGCACGCACGGCATGCGCCACCGCAGCCATGGCAAGATGCACAAGTCGGTGGATGTGCAGAAGCTGCAGGAGCACCTGGGTGGCGCGGTTGGCGTGTGCTGCCAGAAGGTATCCGAAGCGGAAGTGTTCGCGCGTGGCGGTATCCGGGACATCCTGGTTTCCAACGAGGTGCGTGATCCCGCCAAGATCGACCGACTCGCCCGCCTGCCGTCCTGGGGCGCGCGGATCATCGTGTGCGTCGACGACCTGGCGAACGTCTGCGAGCTGTCCGCCGCTGCACAGAAGCACGGCACCACCTTGGAATGCCTCGTCGAGATCGACTGCGGCCAAGGGCGCTGCGGCGTCGACACCCCCGGCGCCGCCACAGCGATCGCACAGGCCATCGCTGCCGCACCGGCCCTGATATTTACGGGCATCCAGGCCTACCAGGGCGGCATGCAGCATCTGGAAAACTATGTGGACCGCAAAGCGAAGCTCGACGAGGCCGTCGTCCGGGTCAAGGCGGTGGTCGAAGATCTGCGCGCCGCCGGGCTCAAGCCTGAGCTCATCTCAGGTGGCGGCACGGGCTCGTACTACTTCGAATCCGGTTCCGGGGTTTACAACGAGCTGCAATGCGGCAGCTATGCCTTTATGGATGCAGATTACGGACGCATCCTCGACAGGCACGGACATCGCATCGACCAGGGCGAATGGGAGAATGCACTTTTCATTCTGACGTCGGTGATGAGCCGTGCGAAGCCCGGTCAGGCTGTCTGCGATGCGGGGCTCAAAGTGCAGTCGGTCGATAGTGGCCTGCCCGTGATTCATGGCCGCGACGATGTGAAGTACGTCAGCGCATCCGACGAGCACGGCGTTATTGAAGATATGCACGATGTCCTGCGCATCAATGAAAAGCTGAAGCTGATCCCCGGGCACTGCGACCCAACCTGCAACCTGCACGACTGGTATGTCGGCGTGCGCAACGGCAGGGTGGAGGTGGTGTGGCCTGTCTCTGCGCGCGGGAAAGCCTATTGACGCGCGCGGCATCCAAGCCGATACGCATTGCCGCGCGATAACGCTGCCTTCTTCAATCCACCAGGACGCCAGCATCACGCAGGCGCTGGCGCAGGGGATCGAGCCGATCACCATATCGCGCACTGCGCGCGGTGTTGCGTAGCAGAGGTTGGCGCACCTGGGCGGCACTCGGCGCGCTACGCACCGCGCGCTGCGTCTTGTGAAAATCGAGGCAGGCGGGGTCGAATGGCAGGCTGCAGAATTCCAGCAAGCGACGGATCACCGTCTCCGGCTCGGCCTGCAAAGCCTCGTATTCAAGATCGAACACTTGTGTGGGATATCGGTCGAGCCACAACCGCGTCAGGCGCAGGAAGTCGATGCAGTAGTCGGCCATTTCATCGAGGTCGCTGCCGAAGCCATTCTTCTCACTGAAGAGTTGGCGGTAGCAGGCCAGACAGGTTTCCACCGGATCGCGCCGAACGATGACCACGCGCGCGGCGGGTAACATGGCCAGCGTGGAGCCGACGAGATACCAGTTGAGTAGATTTTTGTCGGTGAACCGTGGCCTCGCTTCGCGCCAGCGCGCGGTCCGCGCGAGATACTCCTGACCCAGGCGATGCCAATCCTGCGCGGTGGCGTCGGCCGTCCACAAAGGGAACGCAGAGCCACGTCGCTTGGTTTCCGCGTCGATCACCTGGGAAAGATCGCTGATCTCGTTCGCGCCTGTCACCTCCGGATGCGAGGCAAGAATCTGCTCGACCAGGCTTGAACCGGAGCGCGGAATGCTGGTGATCAGAATGACTTCGTGGCCCAGCTTCTCATCCAACGGTGGCGGCATTTCTTTTATGGAGGCCGCGGCGATGGCCTCCACGCGTCTGCGCTCGCCCGCGGCATCCCACGGCGTCCGTTGACGCCTCGAGGTGTTGGCGAGCCGGAAGGCATCAAACGCCCGCGCATAGTCGCCCTGATCTTCCAGCGCCTTGGCGAGGGCAAAACCCAGCAGCTCGCGATGACGCGCTGGCAAGTCACCGCGTACCAGGGCACGCTCAAGGCAGGCTACGTCCAATGCATCGAAGCGCACGGTATTGAGATTCGACAAGCCGAACCATGCTTCGGCGTTGGCGGGCTCGCGTTGCACCACGTCTCTGAAGCCCATGATCGCGGCATCGATGTCACCAAGGCTCGCTTGCGCCTTGGACAGAGACAGTCGCGCGGACACATGTGCCGGATCTATCTCTAGCGCGCGGTGCAAGGCGGCGACCGCTTCCTCGGTGTGCGCCTCCCTCACCAAGGCCTCGCCGAGATTGAACCAAGCCGGCGCCGAGCGAGGCTGCAGTTCACAGGCATGCCGCAGATGCATCAAGGCCTTGCCGATATCGCCACGCTCAAACAGCGCGATACCGAGGCAAACGTGCAGATCGGAGTCGTCAGGCCATACCGCCAGCACGCGCCGAAAGCAGTCGATAGCCCGCACGGCATCACCGCGACGCTGCGCCACCATGCCCAGCATCCGCATTGCTGTCGGCTCATCAGGCGCCAGAGCCAACACGTTGAGTAATGACCGCTCCGCGGCATCGAAGGCACGGTGAGCCCATTCCTCGCGTGCCCTTGCCAACATCCGCTCGGCCATCGGTGGAAGCGTCGGTCGAGGTTCGCTCATGTCGTCACCGGAAGCGGTCGGATCAGCTGACTATACACAAGGCACAAGGGCGAAAAAAAAGCGCCGAGCGAGGCCCGGCGCATGGGGAAATGACGGTGCATCATCAGAAGTCGTAGGCGACGGAGAACCTCACATAGCGGGGCGCCACGGTGTCCTGTACACGTCCGTAGTCTGGATTCGGGCTGGATGTCGTGCCGTAGAAGTCGTTGTAGAACACCGGCGTCTGCTGGTTGAACAGGTTGATGACTGCCAGATTGAAGTCGAGCTTGTGATCTGACCAACCTGGCTTGTAGTCCACGTTGAGGTTGACCTGATGGGTCCATGGCAGACGCCCGAGCGAGCCCGGCGGAACGGGTACGCCACCACACCAGTAATAGGTGTGTGAGCCATGCAGGGCGAGCTGATCCGGGCCGTAGCCACCACGGCAAAGGCGCGGTGTGCCGGATGCCATGTAGATGTTGGCGCCCACCGCCCAGTCTTTGGCGATCTGGTACGCGCCGTAGAACTTGATCTGATGCTTGCGATCGTTGGGCAGGACGCCGGAGGAATACTCCATGCGCTCCGGGAAATCCCACGCGGTGGTGAGTGATTCGTAGGAACCACCCTGCTGCGAATAGGTGCTTACCGGGCCCTCGTCGTTGCCCCAGGTACGGGAGAACATGTAGTCGAACTTGGCAAACCACTTGCCGTCCCACGCGTGTTCCAATGACAGGTCCAGCGAGTAGTAACGGCGTGTCGCTGCCTTCGGAAACCCCTGATCCTTGGCAGTCACCGTCACTGGCACGAGAGCACCACTGGGCGACTGCATCAGTAGCTTGGCGGTCTCCCCCGGATTGACCAGCACCAAACTCTGCGCCCACTGACTGCAGGTATCTGCGGTCATATAGGCATAGCCCTGCGCGCGTCCGGCCGCGCACTCGATCTGGATGTCATCGAAGTCGTCGATGATGCGATCCATGCGCTGATACGTACCAGTGGCACCGAACACCCAGCTCGTTCCCAGCATCTCGAACTGTTGCTGCATGCCCAGCACGTAGTTGTCCGAGAACTCGGCCTTGATGTTTTGCGCGGTGGAAACCCGTGGATCCTTCGCCTGGCCGTACTCGCTATCGATCGATACGCCCGTCGACGGGTTCTGCGGTAGCGGCGTGAAACCGGTCGGCGCGCCCGTGTTCGGATCGATCCCGGTGTAGGTGCCGTACACGCCGGCATTCGTGACCGGAGCGGCGATGGACAGCGCCACCTGTTCCGGCAGCGCGAGGTAATAACGGCCGGCGTTGCCGAACACTTTCAGCGAGGAATCGCCATGCACGTCCCAGCTGAAGCCCAAGCGTGGCGCCCATTGCGGTTTGGTCAACCGGATATAGGGCACGCCGGAAGCGTCGTAGTTGGTGAACTGGTCGTTGCGCACACCCAGGTTCAACAGCAGGTTGGGTGTGACCTGCCAGTTATCCAGCACGTACTGGGCGCGTTGCGCGACACGAACGGAAGCCACACTGATGTCGGTGTGTTGTTGCACGAAATAGCAACGCACTACGCCGGTGGAATCAGGGTGGCACTGCGTCGATGGCGCGACGTAGGGCGGCACATTGGGGCTCACGCCAAAGACGGGCGAGCCTGGGTCGCTCTCCCCATAGATCCATTGATAGCCCGGGCCGGGATCCACGGAACCGTCACTGATGTCGCGAGAGTTGATGTTGTCGATGCCAACCTGAAAATCGTGATCGCCTAGCTTGTAGTCCAGGTTCAGGCGGTAGTTGGTCACCGATTCCTTGTGGTCGGGATCGGCAATCGAGGAGTTGACCTGCGAGTTCGAAATGCCGCCGGGCGGCGAGAATGCCGGATCCTGCTGTGAGTTACTGGCGATGTGCGGCAGCATCGGGTCGTAACCGGGATACCCGGGCTGCCCGGTGTAGTACGTGCCATGCATTTTGCCGACCGTGGCATTCAGGGTCAGGTCGTCGGTGATGTACGAGGTGTAGTTGGCCACCCACACCTTAAAGGTGGTCCGGTTGATCTGGTCAAGGCTGTTGAAGTCACCCTGCTTCAGGGTGTTGTAGTCGAAGTTGTAGATTGTCCCATCAGTCTTGTGGGCGTTCTGCAGGTAGGTCGCGCTCAGGACGTTGCTGTCGTTGATGTTCCAGTTCAGCTTGGTATAGAACTTCGGGTCCTGCACTTTCCACGTTTCAGTGGTGGCGGTGCTGCTGAACTCCGACGTCGTCCGGTAGTTGGTGTTGTCCTGCTCGGCACCCACGAAGAAGAACAGCTTGTCCTTGATCAGCGGACCGCTGATGTAGGCATCGTAGATGTTCTCGCTGCTGCTGTTGTTGTTACGGAAGATGGCCAGATCGCCGGGCTTGTTGCCCGCATTCGTCACCAGCGGATTGGCGTAGTAGAAGTTGTCGGGGTCGGCGCGCATGCTGCCCGGCTGCCACAGGGCACGCACGCCGAAATGCCAGTCGTTATCGCCGCTCTTGCCGATCTGGTTGATCACGCCGCCGATGGAGCGGCCGTATCTGGCGTCATAGCCGCTGGTGAAGGTCTGCTGCTGCTCGATGGCGCCATACGGCAAGGAAATGCCGCCCTGGTTGTTGAGCAACTCAGTGGTGTTCATGCCATCGAGGTAGTAAGCGTTCTCCGCCGTCGACGCACCACCGAACACTAGGTTCGGCGTGCCCAGCGGGCCGCCACCTACCTCAGGCGAGCCCAGGTTGACGCCCGGTGCCAGCAGGGCGATGTTCTCGGCGGTGCGCTGCAGAGGCAGTTGCTGCAACTGCTTGGCGGTGATCGTCGTCACCTGATTGGTGGTGCTCACGTCGATAGGCGGCAAGCTGGTGCCAGTGACGCTGACCGTGCCGAGCGTCTTGGCTCCAGCCGCGGCGGACGATACGGCGAAATCCACCACCACCGAACCCGCCGCCACCGGACTCACGCCGCTGCGTGAGTCCACGACCTTGCCGTCCTGCAGGAGCGACACGGTATAGGTGCCAACCGGAAGGGTGACCGAGTACTTGCCGGATACCCCCACGTCGATGCTGCGATTGAAACCCGAGCCACCGGTGATCTGGATGGTTTCACCCGCAACGGCTGGAACGGTTCCGTAGATGGTGCCGTTCGTCGCCTGTGCCCACGCGGTGCCCGTGATGCCCAGCGTGGCCGAACTGACGGCCAATGCCAGCGCCTTGCGCCGGAGGCCATTCTTTCCATGCAACGAACGCAAGGACGTTACCTTCATGATCTGCTCTCCCCAGACAATGAAACTCAAGTAGCGCTGCCTCGATGAAGTCCTGGCGTGTTGCTTCACGTATCGGCAGACACCCAACGCTTACGGCCATAGCCGCCGCGGCTCCCCAGCCACGGAACGGTATGTCTCCCGAGCATACTCATCGCCCTGAGGAAACCACCAATGAAAAGACCTGCATCCGGCATAGCCTGGAGTTATGGTTATCGTCGTCACGGCGATTCGGAAATAGCCGTCCGTAGTGGTGCCTGGAAAAGGCTATGCGTGCGTCCGTGATGCGCGATGGGTCGGAGACTTGGTGTGCTCTACATGGTGTCAAACGCCATGTACGATGCATGCTCATCGCCAACCGGCGTGCGCCCGTGATCGCACATAGAGCGATGCAGGCATGGAACCCGAGCAGTCCCGTCACGCTGTGCAGAGGGAAGCATGAAACGACTGACACGATGGCTTGGCGTTGTGTTCCTGGCGATATCCGCTCCTTGCATCGCCAAAGCGGGCGACGACGTTCCACCCGGCACCATCGCGTTGACGGTGCGCTTGCCCGATCCCGGCCAGAAACTGCTGTACGTGCACGAGAGCATGCCCGTCAAACCGGGCCCGTTGACGCTCTACTATCCGAAATGGATTCCGGGCGATCACTCGCCTGACGGCCCGATCGAGCAGATCATGGGTCTGGTGTTCACGGCAGGCGGCCAACGCATCGCATGGCAACGCGATGAGCTGGATCGGTTCACCTTCCACCTCACCGTACCGGCTGGCGCGCAGCAGTTGGATATCGACTTCCAATTTCCCGGCACGGAAAGGGTGACGCCAAATCTCATGGGCGTTTCCTGGGATCAGGTGGCGCTGTACCCGGCGGGCCATGCGACCAAGACGCTGATCTATCAACCAACCCTGGTCATTCCTGCCGATTGGCACTACGCCAGTGCGCTGGAAACGGCGACACACGACGATGGGTGGATTGCTTTCAAGCCGGTGCCATTCAACACACTGGTCGATTCGCCAGTGATTGCCGGCAGATACTTTCGGCAAATCGACCTGACGCCGACAGGGTCATCCGTGCACCGCTATCTCGACATGGTGGGCGATAACGCGGCGGCACTCGATCTGTCGGAGCCGCAGATCGCGGGTTTCCGCCAACTGATTGAACAAGCGCAGGCGCTGTTCCATTCCCACCACTACGACAGCTACCACCTATTGCTGACATTGAGCGATTACGTGCCTGTCGGTGGCTTGGAGCATCATCAGTCGAGTGACGATCGTGCACGCAGCGGTTCGAAGATGTTCGCCGATGCCGATCACTTCATGCTCGACGCCTCGTTACTTCCCCACGAATACACCCATTCGTGGAACGGAAAGTTCATGCGCCCAGCGGGGCTGTGGCAGCCTGACTTCGAACAGCCCGAGCGTCCTGGCATGTTGTGGGTCTACGAAGGGCTCACGGTCTACCTGGGCGACGTACTGACCGCGCGCAGCGGTTTGTGGTCGGCCGATACATGGCGCCAGGTACTGGCTTATCGGGCCAGTGACATGGCGTATCGCCCCGGACGCGCGTGGCGGCCTTTGCTGGATACCAGCGTCGCCGTGGATTATTCCGCGCCCACCGCGTGGGGCAACTGGCGACGCGAGAATGACTTCTACCGCGAGGGCGAGCTTCTGTGGCTTGCCGTCGATATGAGGATTCGCGAACTCAGCCACGGCCAGCGTTCCGTCGACGATTTCGCGCAGCTGTTCTTCGACGTCGACGACGGCAGTTTCGTCACCCACACGTACACCTTCGATGACGTCGTCGCCACGCTCAACAAGGTGCAACCATCCGACTGGGCTAGTTTTCTCCACAATTGGACCGAGGGCGTAGGCGAGCAGGTGCCGCTGCTCTCCGGTATCGACGCCAGCGGTTGGCGACTGGCCTATACCGACCAGCCGTCCGCGTACCAGCATGCGATCGAAAACGTCGGGCAGGGCGAACTGGAGATCAAAGGCATCAACGCCATGGCGTCGATCGGCCTGTTCCTCAAAGACGATGGCGACGTCATCGACGTGCTGTGGGATGGACCGGCCTTCAAGGGCGGCCTTGCGCCCGGCATGAAGCTGGTTTCCATCAACGACCGTCACTTCAGCGCATCCGTATTGCACGAAGAACTCGCACGGGCACAGCAGAGCAAGAAGCCGCTGCAACTGCGCATGCAGAACGACGGTGAGAGCGAACTTCACGTAATCCATTACGACGGCGGGCCCAAATATCCCAACCTTGTTCGCACACCTAACAAGGCCGATGTCCTGCAGCAGATCCTCGCGCCAAGGCCGCCCAGCGGCGGTTCGTGAGCGAACACCTGTTCATGACCTGGTCCCGGACGGCGGCCCAGCCGACAAATGCGACGCGCACTTAGACCAGCCGATGCCGGCGAGGTTGAAAACTTAAGCGGAGGAAGCGGGTGTCCCAGGGACCTGGAGACACATGGTGGCTATGGGTGGACTCGAACCACCGACCCCAGCATTATGAGTGCTGTGCTCTAACCGGCTGAGCTACATAGCCTTGGGTGCCGCCTGCAAGGTATGTCGACGTGGCGTCGACCAGGCAGGGCCCGGCAGTTTAGTGGGCTGCGGCTTCCGGTTCAAGTGGTGCGGTTGCCCGGCCTTCCTGGGCTGTGCTTGAATCATCCCGAGCCAGGGCGGATGTGAGTCGTCCGTCGTAACCGCCCGGCTTCAGGAGGCAACATGATCGACGTCGATGGCTATCGTCCGAATGTAGGCATCGTTCTGCTCAATGCAGACGGCCAGCTGTTCTGGGCGCGCCGCGTCAATCGTGATGGCTGGCAGTTCCCCCAGGGCGGCATGCGCAGCGACGAGACGCCGCTGGAAGCCATGTACCGCGAGCTGGAAGAGGAAACCGGCCTGGCCCCGCACCATGTCGAGGTCATTGGCGCCACCCGTGGCTGGCTTCGTTATCGCCTGCCCAGCCGTTATGTCCGCCACCATCAGCACCCGACCTGCATCGGGCAGAAGCAGGTGTGGTTCCTGCTGCGTCTGGTGGGTGCCGAGGAGGACTTGCGCCTCGATGCCTGCGAGAAGCCCGAGTTCGACCACTGGCGCTGGGTGGATTTCTGGTACCCGGCTGCCCACGTGGTCAACTTCAAGCGCCAAGTCTACGAGCGTGCCTTGCGCCACTTTGCGCCCTTGGTGGAAACGCTGTTGAGCGTTGAGCTGGGCGAGCTGCCGCACCCCGACCGTGGCGACGGCTCGCGCAAGGGCAAGGCAGCGGCCTAGACCGGGGCGCCTTCCGGGCGATTTGTGCGCACCCGCTCTTCAACTAACCGGACGGCGCCTGAACAAGCGGCCCCGAACACTACCCCGTCATTAGTTGACAATCATTCGCATTTGCGTTCCCATATACACCCATGTATATCTGCATGTGCAACGCCGTGACCGACGGCGACATCCGCCGAGCCGCCTCCGAGGGCGTCCATCAGTTCGCCGAGCTGCAGGCTCGCACGGGCTGTTCGGACTGCTGCGGATGCTGCGAGCAGGAAGCCCGCGCCACGCTGGATATGGCTGTGCAGCAAGTGCTGACGACCTTGCCGTTGGTTGCCGTGGCCTGACTCCGGCCCACCTCGATGTACCCCGCGACGCGCAGCCCTGGCTGCGCGTTTTCGCATGCGCAACTCCTATTCATTCTCGTTACGGCATGTGAAAAACAGACGCCGTATAGTCGCTTGCCACGCAGCAAGGAGACTTCCCATGAAGGGCGACGCCAAGGTCATCGAGTTCCTCAACAAAGTGCTCTACAACGAGTTGACCGCCATCAATCAGTACTGGCTGCATTACCGCATGTACAAGGACTGGGGCTACAACGAGCTTGCCGAGCACGAGCACAAGGAATCCATCGAGGAGATGAAGCACGCCGATCATTTGATCGAGCGCATCCTGTTCCTCGACGGCCTGCCCAACCTGCAGCACCTGGGCAAGCTGCGCATCGGCGAAAACCCGGTGGAATGCCTGCAGGGTGACCTGGATCTGGAAATGGCCGCCGTGAAGGATCTGCGCGAAGCCATTGTCTACAGCGAGAGCATCGCCGACTTCGTCAGCCGTGACCTGTTCAAGGGCATCCTCCACGACGAGGAAGAGCACATCGACTGGCTGGAAACCCAGTTCAGCCTGATCAAGGACCTCAGCGCCGAGCGCTACCTGCAGTCCAAGATCGACAGCTGACCGTCCCCGCGGGAACGGTCGCAAAGCGTGCCACCGTTCCTTGACGCTCTCTGCACGCCGGGGCTATACGTTGCTTTTCCCTGGGAAAGCCACGTATGGCTTCACGTCCACCACCGCGCTTCGTGGTACGTCCGCACGACGCGTTCGTCGGACGTCGGCGACTGTGGCTGGGCGCGGCCTGGGTCGCCAGCCTGCTCATCGTGGGGCTGGTGGTGGGTGGCATTGCCCACCACGGTACCCCGGTGGCCGCCGAGGAGCGCCAGCTCAAAGCGCTCACCCGGCAGAACAATGATCTCCAGCAGCAGGTGGCCAACCTGCAGCGCGCAGGCCAAGTGGCGGACATCGCCAACAGTTCGTTGCGCAAGACGCTGTCCGAACGCGAGGAGGAGATCAGCGGCCTGAGGGCCGACCTGGGTTTCTATTCCCGCCTGACCGGCGGCGACGCCCAGCGCGAAGGGCTCAAAGTGCAGGAAGTCCGCCTGCAGCCGGTCGAGAATTCGCACGCCTGGAACCTCACGCTCAGCCTGACCCAGAACGCCAAGCGCGGTGACGACGTCACCGGCAATGCCACGGTCAGCATCGAAGGCTTGCGCGCCGACAAGGTGGTGCAGCTCGATTGGCCGTCGCTGGGCGACACCGCCCAGCACGAAGGGATTCCCTTCCGTTTCAAGTATTTCCAGCAGCTCCACAGCACCATTGTGCTGCCCGCCGATTTCCGACCCACCCGCCTCGTCATCAAGGTGCAGCCGGCTGGGGACGATGCTGTGACGCGCGCGGTCGCCTGGGGCGAGGCGCTGTCTGGCCACCTCACACCGACTCAAGGGGAACAAGATGCTCAACCGTAAGCGCAGCGAGCGTGCGCCAGCCCATCCGGACACCAGCCTGATCGCACGCGGCACCGTCATCCAGGGCGACGTGCGTTTCAGCGGCGCGTTGCATCTCGACGGCCAGGTCGTCGGCTCGGTGCTGGCTGAGGAGCAGGGCGCGGTCTTTACGCTTAGCGAGAGCGGCCACGTGGAGGGCGAGGTCCGCGTGCCTCACGCCATCATCAACGGCCATGTCCGCGGCGACATCCACGCCGCCGAGCGCCTGGAACTGGCGCCGGAAGCCCGCGTGGTTGGCGACGTGCATTACCGCACCCTGGAAATGGCCGCCGGTGCCCAGGTGAACGGGCGCATGAGCCACCACTCCGCCGAGGCTCCTCGCGAGCTACCGGCACCGACGCTGGCCGACGCGGAAGCCCTACCCGCCTGATCGCGGTATCCTTGCTTACAGGTTGCCGCACCCCCACTTGAGTCCCATGGATACCGTCGTCTCTCTCCCCATCGTTCCCGACTACCGCAGCGCCGGCACTCCGCTGGTGTTCACCGAGGCTGCGGCCCGCAAGGTGCACGAGCTCATTCAGGAAGAGGGCAATCCGGAGCTCAAGCTGCGCGTGTACATCACCGGCGGCGGCTGTTCGGGCTTCCAGTACGGCTTCACTTTTGACGAAGCCCAGGCCGAGGACGACTACGCGATAGCGCGCGAAGGCGTCACGCTGCTGGTGGACCCGCTGTCGCTGCAGTACCTCACTGGCGCCGAGATCGACTATTCGGAAAGCCTGAGCGGTTCGCAGTTCGTTATCCGCAACCCCAACGCCAAGACCACCTGCGGCTGCGGCTCCTCTTTCTCCACCTGAGCCTGGCCACCGCATGGATCGCACCGCCCCGCCGCGACACAACACGTTCGCGGGACTCAGCCTGATCCTCGACCGCGTCGCCGAGCGGCGCGATGAATCCATGTGGATCAACGAGCTGGCGGCTTCCGGCAGTGCGCGCTACGTGCTGATCGATCCACTGGGGCAAACCTACCTGCGCGCGGAAGGCCCTGCGCTGCGCTGGCTGGACAGTGCCGAACGCGAGCGCCTACTGGGCGATGCGAAGGCGAGCTTCCTCGGTCTCACCGGCGAGCGGCCGAACTTCCTCATTGCGCTGGATGATGACCAGCGCGCGGCCGACCTGGAGCATGCGCTGGGCGCACGCCGCGGCGGGCTGCGTGAGGTGGGCCTGCTATTGCCAGAGGACGAAGCCGGCCTGTTCGCCTATGGCAAGGGCCTGGCGCACTGGCAGCGCGAAACGCGCCACTGTCCTTATTGCGGTTCGCCGCTGGTGTTGGTGGCGGCCGGTCATCGCGCGCAGTGCACTAACAACGACTGCGGCCGCATGCAGTTCCCGCGCACCGACGCCGCTGTCATCGTCATCGTGGAACACGAAGGCGCCTGCCTGCTCGGCCGCCAGGCGGGCTGGCCGACGGGGCGTTATTCGACGTTGGCAGGTTTCGTCGAACCGGGCGAAGCGCTGGAAGATGCCGTGCGCCGCGAGGTTGCCGAAGAATCCGGCGTGGTCGTGGGCGAGGTGCATTACCACTCGTCACAGCCATGGCCACTACCGCAATCGCTGATGGTCGGCTTCACCGCCAAGGCGTTGGACCGCAGCATTCGCTTGCGTGATCACGAACTGGAAGACGCGCGTTGGTTCACGCCGCAGGAGATTGTCGACGGCATGGCCGACGGCAGCTTCCTTCCTTCACCGCCGCTATCCGTGTCCTATCGCCTGCTTGAGCATTGGTTGCGCCAGCAGGCGGGGCTTGAACTGGATGAGCTGGTGAAGCGTTACAAAGGCTGAAGCGAGCTTTGCAACTCCCTCGACGTCATTCGGCTTTCGACGATATGACGAGCACGAGCGTCGCCGCATGACAGGGCGATAACCCGTCACGACCTTGCCCTACAATGCGGCCGTCGACAGGAGATTCGCATCCATGGCTGTCAGCTTGCTATCCGCACTCATCGCACTCGGCCTGGTGCACGTCATGCCGCAACTCGCGCATTGGCGTGGCGATGGCGGATTCCGCCGTTGGGTGGCACAACTGGGGGACACCGCTGGTCCCGCACGCGTTGCCGTAACGCTCGGCGTGCCGGTGGTGTTGTGCATCATCGCCCTTTGGCTGATTGGCTTACTGCCGGGCAGCGAACTGTTCCGCCTGGTGTTCTCGTTCGTAGTGCTGCTGTACTGCTTTGGCCCGCACGCCTACGAAGCGGATCTCGAAGCCATCATCAAGGCGCCCGATCAGCCTTCGCGCGAAGCCGCGGCCCAAGCCTTGTCGGATGACGGCGACCCGGTCGCCTGGAGCGCCGTATCGCTCGGCGAGGCCACCGCCTACGCGGCCCTGCATCGCCGCTTTGGCGTGCTGCTTTGGTTCTTCTTGCTGGGCCCGGTCGGCGCGCTGCTCTATCGCCTCGCGCAGACGCTGGGCCGCGACCAGACCTTGCGCCTGGACACGCCCGCACGCACCGCGGCGCGCTCCTTCGCCAACGTGGCCGACTGGCTGCCGGCGCAACTGATGGTGTTCACGCTGGCGCTGGTCGGCCATTGGGATGCCGTGATCGGCGCCTGGAAGCGCTGGCACCAGCAGCAGTCGCCCAACAGTTGGTATGTGGAAGGCCCCGGCTTCCTCGGCGCCGCTGCGCGTGCGGATGTGCAGGTGGATATCGAAGCGGGTGACGGCTATGCGGAAGAACGCATCGATACGTTAGCCGAGCTGATCCGCTTGCGTGGTGCGTTGCTTCGCGCGCTGCTCGCGTGGCTCAGCGTGGTAGCGCTGGTGGTCATCGCGGGCTGGATGGCCTAAGAGCCGCTAAGCGTAAACATCAACGCACGCCCCGCTGGGCGTGCGTGCTCCACATGAGGTAACCGGAGCTCAGGCCATATCGCCGCGCAGCTCGCGCACGCGGGCCTCGAGCGCATCCATGCGAACGTCCTGCGGTGCGATCGGCGCGCTGCCGACCAGTTCCACGCGCGCACGGAAGCGGCGCGGCAGGCGAGCGCGGTGCATCATCGAGTCGCGGCGGCTCCACACGCTGCCCCACAGGCCGCGCAACGCCAGCGGCACCACCGGCACCGGACGACGTTCCAGGATTCGCGACACGCCCGGACGGAACGGCCCGATATCGCCATCCTTGGTCAATCCGCCCTCGGGGAAGATGCACACCAGGTCTCCATCGGCCAGCGCCGCATCGACTTCTTCGTACGCTCGATTCAGCACCTCCGGATCTTCCTTCTGCCCGGCGATGGGAATCGCCTTGGCAGTGTGGAACACGAACTTCAGCACTGGGATGTTGAAGATCTTGTAGTACATGACAAAGCGCGCGGGCCGTCGCAAATTCGCCATCAGCAGCAGCGGGTCCATGAAACTGACGTGGTTGCACACGAGCAGCGCGGGGCCTTCTTCCGGGATGTTCTCCAGCCCGTCGACGCGCACGCGGTACAACGTGTTCACCAGCACCCAGGTGATGAAGCGCATCAAGAACTCTGGAACGATGGTGAAGATGTAAACCGCCGCCACTACGTTGAGCAGCGCCACGGCAAGGAAGATCTGCACCGCCGTCAGCCCTGCCGCACCCAGCCCCAGGCCAAACCCCGAAGCCATGCAGATGAAGAGCGCGTTGAGGATGTTGTTGCCCGCGATCACGCGCGACAGACGATCACGTGGCGTACGCGCCTGCACATAGGCGAACAGCGGCACCACGTAGAAGCCGCTGAACACGCCGATCAACGTGAGATCCATCACCACGCGCCAGCTTCCGGCGGAATGCAGGAAGGCAAGCCAGTCCAGGCCATGCACGGTGGCCAGATGCGGATGGGCGAAAAACAGATCCACACCGAACGCGGTAAGGCCGAACGCGCCCAGGGGCACCAGCCCCACCTCTACGCGGCGACCCGACATGCGCTCGCACAACAGCGCGCCAATGCCCGTGCCCAGCGAGAACAAGGTAAGCACCAGGACTCCGACCGAGCCATCACCACCCAGGTTGAGGCGCGTGTAGTTGGGCAACTGCGCGACAAGCACCGTGCCGAAGAACCAGAACCAGGAGATGCCGAGCACGGCGTTGAACACCCGCCGGTCGGCCTTGGTGATGCCGAGCACACGCGCGGTCTCCGTCACCGGGTTCCAATTGAAGACAAGATCAGGGGCGGTGGCTGGCGCGGGAGGAATGCGGCGACTGACAAGGTAACCGAGCACGGCAATGGCGATGGTCGCAGCCGAGGCGGCGATGGGCCCATGGCCATGGATCATCATCAGCGAGCCGCCGGCGATCATGCCGATCAGTATCGCCAGCTGCGTACCCATCTCCACCAAGCCGTTACCGCCTACCAGTTCCTCCGGCTTCAGCGCCTGCGGCAGGATGGCGTACTTGATGGGCCCGAAGGTTGTGGAGTGCAGCCCCATCAGGAACAGCACTACCAGCAGAAGCGTGGTGTGATGCGTGTAGAAGCCAATCGAAGCGACCACCATCGCGGCGATCTCGAACAGCTTCACGTAGCGGATGATGCGCGTCTTCTCGTACTTCTCCGCCAGCTGCCCTGCGGTGGCCGAAAACAGGAAGTAGGGCAGGATGAACAGCGCTGGCGCCAGATTGGTGTAGAGCGACACCGATTTGTCATCCAGCCCCATCTGGAATGCCACCAGCGTGACCATGGCATTGCGGAACGCGCTGTCGTTGAACGCGCCCAGCGCCTGTGTCCAGAAGAAGGGCGCGAAGCGGCGGCTTCCAAGCAGGCTGAATTGGCTCATGCGGATCCCTTGCGTGTCGTGGCGGCAAGCCTAGCGCGAAAGCCCCTGCTCATCGCTATAGGCCGTTGCTGTTCTTGTTGAAAGCCCTGGTCGATCGATCTAGTGGCGCTACCAGCGTATGCGGAATCGAGACTCGACACGCCGCCATGACCCAGTTTGCGTTATGGCTTAGGGCAATGTCCCTTGGCCGACGATTCAGCCACTGCCGTTCGGCGCAGCACACAGGTCACTGACCACAGCGCGTGGTGGAAACCAGCAACATCCGGGAGGCACCTTCGGGGAACATGAGGTGCCATGTCGAAATGGAAGCGCTTTCTTCGTCGCATAGTCGATCACTCCTTGAAGGACAACAAACCATGTCGAAACTTCGTGTGCAGAGCTTCGCCGTTTCCCTGGACGGCTTCAGTGCCGGCCCGAATCAGGACCTGGAGAACCCGCTGGGCGTCGGCGGCCCCGCACTTATGGAATGGTTCTTTGCCACGCGCATGTTCCAACGCATGTACGGAAGCGGCGATGGCGAGACAGGTGTCGACAATGGCATAGCGGAGAAAGGCTTTGACGGTATCGGCGCATGGATCCTCGGGCGCAATATGTTCGGACCGGTACGCGGACCATGGCCGGACGACAGCTGGAAGGGCTGGTGGGGCGATGAGCCGTCGTACCACGTCCCCGTGTTCGTGCTGACACATCACGCACGGCCGCCGCTCACCATGGCCGGTGGCACCACGTTCCACTTCGTCACCGAGGGCATTCACGCTGCGCTCGAACGGGCGCGCGCGGCGGCCGGCAAGCAGGACGTGCGCGTTGGTGGTGGCGCCGCCACGGTACGCCAATATCTGCAGGCAGGATTGCTCGACGACCTTCATCTTGCCGTGCGCCCGATCCTTATGGGCCGCGGCGAAGCGCTGTTTGCGGGCCTGGATCTACCCGCGCTCGGGTATGAAACCGTAGACAGCGTGCCCGGCGAGCGGGCCACGCACGTCTTCCTACGCAAACGCGCCTGAACGTGCGCGTCGAAATGGAGCTACTTCGTTCGTCGAATCCATAACAGGCCGCACGAGCTTGTTCATTCCTTCCATGGAGCACTCGCATGACCACCGGAACCGTCACGCTTCATCGCGTCCTTCGCACCACGCCTGAGAAGATCTATCGCGCCTTTACGACCCCGGACGCCATGGCACGCTGGCTGCCGCCGCATGGCTTTACTGGCAAGGTGCATCAGATGGATGCCAAGGTGGGTGGCACCTATCAGATGTCCTTCACCAACTTCACGAGTGGCAACAGCCATTCGTTTGGTGGCACGTATCATGAGCTTGTTCCGGGCGAACGCATCCGCTACACGGCACGCTTCGACGATGCCAATCTGCCCGGCGAGATGCAGACGACGATCACGCTCAAGAAGGTTTCCTGCGGCACGGAACTGCATGTTGTGCAGGAAGGCATTCCTGAGGTGATTCCCACCGACCAGTGCTACCTTGGCTGGCAGGAATCGCTGATCCATCTCGCGCAATTGGTCGAGCCAGAGATCCCGGGTTGACGCTCGCGCGGAACACGATATAAAAAAGCCCCGGACGTCCGGGGCTTTTCGAAACGAGGCGATACGCCCGGCGAATCAGCTGCGATGCAGCGCGCGATGCGCGATGTCCCGGCGACAGAACGCGCCTTCGTAATGAATCTTCGACACTGCCGCATAAGCATTCTCGCGAGCAGCGGCGATGTCCTTGCCAAGCGCGCAAACCGTGAGCACGCGGCCGCCGGCTGAAACAACGTGGCCCTGAGCATCCAACTGCGTACCGGCGTGGAACACCTTCGTGTCCGGGCCGAAATCGCTATCCAGCCCGCTGATGACATCACCACTACGCACCTTGCCCGGGTACCCGCCCGCCGCCATCACCACGCCCAGTGACGGGCGCGCGTCCCATTGCACGTGGGTGTGGTGAAGTTCGCCGTCGAGTGCAGCCTCGATCAGCTCCACCAGATCCGATTTCAGGCGCAGCATGATCGGCTGCGTTTCCGGATCGCCGAAGCGCACGTTGAACTCGATGACCTTGGGCATGCCGCTCTTATCGATCATGAGGCCTGCGTAGAGGAAGCCGATGAACGGTGCACCTTCCATCGCCATGCCACGCAGCGTCGGCTCGATCACTTCCTTGAGGATGCGCTTCTCGACTTCCGGCGTGACCACCGGCGCGGGCGAGTAGGCGCCCATGCCACCCGTGTTCGGTCCCAGGTCGCCTTCGTCGCGACGCTTGTGGTCCTGGCTGCTGGCCATCGGCAGCGCGTGCTGGCCGTCGCTCATCACGATGTAGCTGGCTTCCTCGCCATCAAGGAATTCCTCGATCACCACGCGCGCGGAAGCGTCGCCAAACTGGTGTGCCCCCAGCATGTCGTGCAGCGCCTGTTCGGCATCCGCCAACGTCAGCGCCACCACCACGCCCTTGCCTGCCGCCAGGCCGTCGGCCTTGATGACGATGGGAGCGCCATGCTTGCGTACATAGGCAAGGGCAGGGTCGAGCTGCGTGAACACGGCATAGCGCGCGGTGGGAATGTTGTGGCGGAGCAGAAAATCCTTGGCGAACGCTTTGGAACCCTCCAACTGCGCCGCGATCGCACGGGGACCGAAGCAACGCAGGCCAGCGGCGCGGAACTTGTCGACCAGACCCGCCACCAGCGGTACTTCCGGACCCACCACGGTCAGCTCGACCTTCTCGTCCTTGGCCAGCTTGAGCAGGCCATCCAGGTCGGTCACCGCCAGATTCGCGTTGCGCAAGCCCTTTTCGCGCGCTGTGCCCGCATTGCCCGGAGCCACGATCACTTCGCTTACGCGCGGCGACTGCTTGAGCTTCCACGCCAGCGCGTGTTCGCGCCCGCCGCTGCCGATGACCAGGACTTTCATGGGGACTCCAACTGCTGAAGATGGTGCGCCGAGGGCGGCGTAATGGGGCATTGTAAGGGGAGGGAGGGGATTTCGCAGCGCAGCATGGGTGGGGGATTCAGGCTGGTTGTCGCTTGCGTTGTTGCGTTGTCGCGGTCTGGCCGCCTACGCGGCGGGCGTTTCGACCTCCTACCGGAGGCCGAGTTACTTTCTCTTGCTTGCCCAAGAGAAAGTAACCAAAGAGAAGGGCACCCCCACTTGGCGCTGGCCGGTGAAGCCGGCCAGTTCGTGAGGGGCAGCCGGGCTTTTCGACAGGGCCTCCTGCCCTGGCGAAAAGGGATCGGCATCCGTGCCGATCCCCCTGCGGGCCTTCTCGTCCACCCCTCACCGCCGCACAGGGGGCCCGGTAGATCAAAAGCAGCAAGTGCACGGCTCGTGCAGCTTTGCTGCACATCGCACTGATGCGGAGAGGACTTGAAGCGAGCTTCACTACACTTTTCAATTGCTGGGGCTAGGGAAAGGGAAAGGGAAAGGGACGCTACGCTTCCCGACCGGTGCGGGGAACTCGATGCGTGATGCGTAACGGCATGGCTTTTCCCTTCTGCCCTGGCTTTGTGCCGTAGGGCAGGAGCAACGCGACCCACCGCGATGCGATGTGCAGCAAAGCTGCACGAGCCGTCTGCTTGCTGCTTTTGATCTACCGGGTCCCCGTATGAGGCGGCGGGCGGGTGGAGAGAAGGCCCCACAGGGGTGGCTGGCACGGATGCCAGCCACTTTTCGCCGGGGCAGGAGCCCCGTCGAAAAGCCCGGAACCCGCACGCGTACCTGGAGGGCGATAGCCCGGAAGGCGCCTCATCCGGGGTGCCCTTTCTTTGGGTTACTTTTCTTTGGGCAAGCAAAGAAAAGTGACTCGCCCTCCGGCAGGAGGGTGAAACGCCCGCCGCGTAGGCGGCCAGATTGAGGCCACGCGACAATCAAGCGCAAAGTCACTGGATCCCGGCCTACGCCGGGATGACGACTCAAACGGTGACGCGAGCACCCATCCCTCACCCCAAAGGGGAGAGGGAGCAAAGGTCAATGACCGGCTACAGCAAGGCCAACAACGCCGCCCTCGGCAACTTCCCCGTCTCATTGCGCGGCAAGCTATCCACCAACTTCAACGGCCGCGGCAAAAACACCGGGTCCACCGACTCGCGAAACGCATCGAGAATCGTGTGCTCATCCAGCCCCGGCGCTACCGCCACCGCAGCAATGCGATGCACGCCCAATGCGTCTCCGCTTTCCAGCTGGAACACCACGCCATCCAATACCCCAGGAATAGCCTGCAGTCGCCGCGTCAGATCGCCCAGCGACGCCCGCTTGCCAGCGATGTCCAGCAAGTCTGAGTGGCGACCGCACAGGCGGAAGCGACGGCCGCCGTCGTGCAGCGTAACGATGTCCGCCAGCGCCATCGGCTGCGCCAGCTGCGGCGCACGTACCAGGGTGCCGTCGGGCTGGGGATGCAACTGCACGTCGTCGTACAGCGACCAGGGTTCGTCGAAGGCGGAGCGGCGGCTAGCGAACACGCAGGTCTCGGTCGAGCCGAACACTTCCAGCAGCGGCGCGCCGAAGCGTGCTTCGGCCGCCTGAGCCAATTCCACGGGCATCGGGGCGGTGGCAGAGACCATCGCATCGATCGGCGGCAGCGTCACGCCTGATTCGATCAAGGCACGCAGATGGACCGGCGTGGTCACCAGCACGCGGGGCTGCGGTACGTCGGCCAGCGCCGCCGCCACATCGGCCGGCAGCAGCGGGCGGCCCGCATGCACGGCAACGTCGCCGAGCAAGGGCATCAGCACCGACATCTCCATGCCGTACATGTGCTGCGGCGGCACCGTGGCGACCACGTGGAAGTGTTCGCCAACGGTTCCCTGCAGTGCGCGCGTGTTGCCGGTGTTGCTGGCGTGGAAGCTGCCCCAGGTCTTGGGATTGCCCTTGGGCACGCCAGTCGAGCCGGAGGTGTAGCCAATGGCCACGACTTGGTCGACCGGAAGCAGCGGGATCTCGAACACGCCCTCGATGTCGGCCGGCGGATCCATCAGGCCAGGCAGGTGGCGGTAGTGGGCGGGCGGCGCGTCCAACTCCTGCTCACCCAGCGCATAGCAGCCGGGGTGAGCAGCCATCACCTCGGCCACGGCCTTGGGCGCGCGGGACGAGGGCAGCAGGTTGGTCTGGCCACGCAGGGCGATCGCGCAGAACGCCACCAGAAACGCGTAGCGGTCCTCGCACAGGTTCACTGCAGCAGAGGCTGCGGGAAGCTGCCCGGCGACTGCCTGCACGTGCGCCATAAAGTGTGCGGCGCTCACCGGCCGAGCCCCACGCCACACGACCGGGCGCTCCGGCGCACCAGCCGCCAGCAGGGGCCGACCCGGCGCGGACCGTTCGAGCTGGAGGTTTTCAGAAACGATTGCCAAGGTGTTCTCCGACAACAGCAGTCAGCCCTTCCGGTCCGGTGTATGCCGGCCCGACGTGCGGACAGAAAATAAAGAGAGCCCGCGCGGTTCCCATCCTCGCGGTAGCCACTGAATCACTCCCTACCGGGAGCCTGCGGCGTGTGGAAGCCGTTCATGCTCGCCAAGAAATAACGGCGAGTCGACCGGCTTCGGTCAGGCGCGAATGATAGCGCCCGAAAGGGCGTCCCGTATGACCGTCGGCCGCTGCTGGCCACCGACCGGAGCATCCAACACCCCCTCCAGCGCCTCGCCGAAATAGCTGACCGCCATGTCGGCACTGCGGGCCGGAGGCTCACCGTGGGGGTTGGCACTGGTGGAAACGAGGGCCGCACCATAGGCACGGCAAAGGGCAGCAGCAGGCTCGTGAGCCGTCACACGCAAAGCGATGCCGTCATGCGCGCCGGCTACCCAGTCAGGTACCAGCGAAGACCGCGGAAAGATCCACGTGTGGGGCCCAGGCCAGCTTTCGCGCACTTGGACCAACACGTCCGCAGGCACGGCGGTGAGGTCGATATAAGGCTCGACCTGTGCAAAGTCGGCCCCGATCAGCAGCACGCCCTGGGTGGGTGGCCGCTGCTTGAGTGCGAACAGACGCTCGAAGGCCGAACGATCATGCGGGTCGCAACCCAACCCATAGACCGCTTCCGTCGGGTAGGCCAGCACGCCGCCGTCGCGTAACAACGCGGCGGCGGCATCCAGCTCGCCCAGGGTGAAGCGCGCCGTCACTTACGCGTCCGCCGGCTTCTTGGCGGCAGACTTCTTGGCGGCGGTCTTGGTGGTGGCTTTCTTCGCAGCGGTCTTCTTAGTCGCTGCCTTCTTGGCGGTCGTTTTCTTGGTGGCCGTCTTCGTGGTGGACTTGGCAGCCGCTTTCTTCGCTGCCGGCTTTTTCTCGGCAGCAGCCTTCTTTGCCGCGGTCTTCTTCGCAGCGGTCTTCTTGAAGGCCCCGCGGCCCTTCTTCACCGGTGCAGCCGCCAGCAGTTCCGCGCACTGTGCCTCGGTCAGGTCCTTCGGTTCCTGGTCCTTGGGAATGCGCGCGTTCTTCTCGCCATCGGTGATGTACGGGCCAAAGCGGCCGTTGAGCACCTGCACGCCGTTGCCGAAGTCCTTGATGATGCGGTTAGCCAGCATCTCCAACTTTTCCTGCACGATCTGCAGGGCGCGCGGCAACTCGATGGTGTACGGGTCGTCTTCCGGCTTTAGCGAGGCATAGGTGCTGCCCTGCTTCACGAACGGGCCAAAACGGCCCACACCCACCGACACCTCGTCACCGTTCTCTGCTTCACCGAGTTTGCGCGGCAGCTTGAACAGCTCCAGCGCGTCTTCCAGGGTGATGGTGTGCATGCTCGTACCCGGACGCAGCGAAGCGAACTGCAGCTTCTCGTCCGTGTCCTTGTCGCCGATCTGCGCGTACGGCCCGTAACGACCCAGGCGCACCGACACCGGCTTGCCGGATTTCGGATCGGTCCCCAGTTCGCGCGCGCCGGTGGCCTCGCTGCGATCGACGGTCTCGGTTTTCTCGTCCACCTGCTGTTTGAAGGGCTGCCAGAAGCGCTCCATCAACGGCACCCACGCCTCTTCGCCACGGCTCACCGCGTCCAGCTCGTCCTCGAGCTTGGCGGTGAAGTCGTAGTCGACGTAGCGGGTGAAGTGGGCGGTGAGGAACTTGCTCACGGCACGGCCCACGTCCGTCGGCTTGAAGCGGCGGCTATCGAGAAACACGTATTCGCGATTGAGCAACACCTGGATGATGCTCGCGTAGGTCGACGGACGGCCGATGCCATGCTCTTCCAGCGTCTTCACCAGGCTTGCTTCGGAATAGCGCGGCGGCGGCTCGGTGAAATGCTGGTCGGCCAGGATGTCCTGCAACGCCACGCGCTCGCCCACATCGAGCTTGGGCAGACGGCGGCCTTCATCGTCGTCCTCGGCGGTCTTCTGGTCGCGGCCTTCCTCGTACACGGCCAGGAAGCCCGGATCGACCACGGTGGTGCCGGTGGAACGGAAGGAAGCATCGCCACCCTTCACATGCGGCACGGCGAATTCCACTGACACGGTGTTGAGTGTGGCGTGGATCATCTGGCACGCAACGGTGCGTTTCCAGATCAGTTCGTAGAGCTTGCGCTGTTCGTCGTTGAGGTACGAAGCAACCTCGCGCGGCGTGCGCATGGCCGAGGTGGGGCGAATGGCTTCGTGCGCTTCCTGCGCGTTCTTGGACTTGGACTTGTAGGCCTGCGGATGATCCGGCAGCGCCTTCTTGCCGAAGTCGCGCGTGATCAGTTCGCGCAGCTCGCCCAGGGCATCCTCGGACAGCGCGACGGAGTCGGTACGCATGTAGGTGATCAGGCCGACGTTGCCTTCGGTGCCCAGCGATACGCCTTCGTACAGGCCCTGCGCCACCTTCATCGTACGGCTGGTGGAGAAGCCCAGCTTACGCGCGGCCTCTTGCTGCAAGGTGGACGTGGTGAACGGCGGAGCGGGGCGGCGCTTGCGCTCCTTGCTGCCGACCTCGCTGACGGTGAGGTGGCCGCGCGCGGCCTCCTTCAGCGCATGGCGCGCGGCCAGCGAATCATGTTCGTTGGTGAGGTCGAACTGCTCGAACTTCTTCCCGTTGAGCTTGGTGAGGCGGGCGGAGAAGTCGCCTTCCGGATGGCGCAGCGAGGCTTCGATGGTCCAGTACTCGCGGGCGACGAAGGCTTCGATCTCCTCCTCACGCTCCACAATCATGCGCAGCGCGGGTGACTGCACGCGACCAGCCGAAAGGCCGCGCTGCACCTTGCGCCACAGCACCGGCGACAGGTTGAAGCCGACCAGGTAATCCAGCGCACGGCGCGCCTGCTGCGCATCCACCATGTCCAGCGACAGCTCGCGCGGACTGGCCACGGCCGCCTTGATCGCCTTGGGCGTGATCTCGGAGAACACCACGCGGTGGAGGTGCTTGCCCTCGGTAAGCCCGCGCTCCTTCAGGATCTCGCTGATGTGCCAGGAGATCGCCTCACCCTCGCGATCCAAGTCGGTCGCGAGATAGATGTCGTCGGCCAACTTGGCGGCCTTGGCGATGGCGTCGACATGCTTCTCGTTGCGGTCGATCACCTCGTAGGCCATGGCAAAGCCGTTGTCGGGGTCCACGGCCCCTTCCTTTGGCTTCAGGTCACGGACGTGGCCGTAGGAAGCCAGGACCTGGAAGTCCTTGCCGAGGTATTTGTTGATCGTCTTCGCCTTGGCTGGCGACTCGACGATGAGCAGGTTCTTTGCCATGAAGCTCGCTATCCGCCATCTGTGACCGGCCTGTATGAGCCGGTTTCTATATTTAGTTAAAGGCATGCCGGCCTGACGGCGTCAAGCTGAACCATGTGAAAGCGCGCTGCACGTCGACTTTCGCTAGCCCGGAAGCCGCTGGTAGCGGTTGCCGGACAACGATTCGACCTTGCCCGCCAGCTCCAGTAGCAACAGCGCAGACGCAAGCTCCGCGACAGTTTTGCCAGTGAAGGTGACCAAGTCCTCAAGCGCGACCGGCCCATGACCCAGCGACTCAAGCAGCGCCAGGACGGATGGATCGGCCTCGAATGCTGTCTCTTGAGTGGGTGCGACGGCGGCCCGATCAAGGCGTACCGACAACTCACGCCCCAGTGCGACAGCAGCGGGAGCAAGCACTTCCACGATTTCAGCAGCCGTTTCGACCAGCCGCGCGCCATCGCGAATAAGCCGATGGCAACCGTGAGCCAGCGGATTATGAATGGAACTGGGCAGGGCGAACACCTCACGCCCTTGTTCGGCGGCCAATCGGGCCGTAATCAACGAGCCGGACTGCAAGCTCGCCTCGACCACCAGGGTTCCCAGCGACAGGCCAGCAATGAGCCGATTGCGCCGGGGAAAGTGATCACTGCGCGCCGGCGTCCCCGGCGGAAACTCGCTGACCATCACCGCCTCGGCCACCAGCCGGCGCGCCAGCGCCCGATGCTGGGCGGGGTAAACCCGGTCCGGCCCTGTCCCGATCACCGCGACAGTCGGCAGGCCGGCGTCCAGGGCGGCCCGATGCGCCGCGCCGTCGATGCCGTCGGCCATCCCGCTGGTGATTGTGAACCCTGCCAACCCAAGCTCCTGGGCAAACCCGCGCGCGTGGGTATGGCCGCTGAGCGTTGCTCCGCGCGCACCGACGATGGCCACTTGGGCATGCAGCAACAGGCTGGCGTTGCCCGCCACGAAAAGCGCGACGGGCGGCTGCGGAATCACCTCCAGCAGTGGCGGGAAATCTTCGTCGGTAGCCAGCAGCAGGCGATGGCCGGGCTGCGCCAGCCAAGCGAGATCGTCATCGAGGCGCCGCTCCAGCCAGCGGCGGGTATCGGCAGGCAGGGTGGGCAGGCGTTGCCGGAGCGCGTCGAGCACGCTCTCGACGCACCCGTCATTGGCGGCGAGTTGCTCACGGATGGCGCCTGGACCAAGTCGCGGCGCGCGCAGCAGGGTCAACCAGGAGCGAAGTGGGGTGGGTGCATTCATGACTGCCCAGCGTACGGGCAATCCCAAAAAAAACGGCGCGGGGTTGGCCGCGCCGTTCTGTCGTCCCGTGCCGCTCGCGGCTTATTCCGGCAACTCGAGCTTGTCGTGTTTATGGACTGGGCGCAGGCCGTCCATGATCAAACCGTAGCTGACCCGATCGAACGTGCGGAACACCATCACGTGGCCCACGAACTCCTGCGGCAGCGTGACCTGCTTGCCGGTGCCGCGATCCCAGCTGTCGCTGGCGACGTCGTCCGCGATGGTTTCGCCCGGCTGGTAGATCGAATAGGTCTGGCCGTTGTCCACGCCATCCTGCGCGCCGATGTTCAGCGCCACCACCTGATGCGGACCCACCGCGTCATAGGCGTCCGCGAACGCAATCACACGGCCGTTGTTCGGCAGCGACTTGGGTGCGTGCGGGTAGTAGTAGGCGTCATACGGCTTGTCGTCGATCGGCAGCAGACGGTCGCCCTTGTTGATCTCCATGGTGGAGTCGAGCAAGAGCAGCGTGGTCGGATCGCCGGTACGCAGCACCTCGGCACGACCGATCACAGTGACCTCGGTGCCGATGTCCTCGCCATGGCCGTAGTGGCCGTCGGCGCGGAAATCTTCCTTCCACGGCGTGCGGACCACCGACACGTTGCTGTCGATCGGGTGGGCGACCAGGTCCGAACCGTTGTCACGACCCTTCTTGGCATCGAAGTCGCGGAAGGTCTGGGTGGGACGCACGATCGCAAAACGCTGACCGGGCTCGGCCGAGAGATTGCGCACGTAGACGTTCTTGCCCACGGTGCCGCGCAGGTCCGCTTCCTCGAAGCCGACCACATACGGCAGCGACTTCACCTCATTGGAATTGAGGACGCGCATTTCCTTTAGGAACGTCTGCAGTTGATCCAGCGGAATGGCCGGCACCGCATCGCCCTCGGCACGCACGCGCGGCTGCAGGCCCAGGCGCGGCCCATTGGCAAACGAAAGATTGAGCACGTCACCTGGATAGATGAGATGCGGGTTCTGTACCTGCGGGTTGGCCTGCCAGATCTCTGGCCACAACCACGGCTTGGAAAGAAAACGCGCGGAAATCGCCCAGAGCGTGTCGCCCTTTCTTACCGTATAGGTATCGGGATGATCGGCACGCAATTGCGCGCCCGCAGCGTAAACAGCCACCGTGACCAGCATGCCGGCCAGCAGCCCAATGGACTTTCTGATCATAAACGGGAATCCCCCATCCCCCCGACGCTCGGGCGAGTGTAACCGAACAACTTGTTCACGCAACCGTGACCAGTTGGCAAAACAGCATGCCAGACACGGGCTTGGCGGCGTACAATAAAGGCCATTCTAGATCGCGCCGGGGCTTGGTTTTCACCGATTCGCCCGCACTTTTGGCGCCAAGGTAAAAGCTTATGTCCATCCTGACCATTATCGAATTTCCCGATCCTCGCTTGCGCACCAAGGCCGAACCCGTGCGCGTGTTCGACGCCGAACTCAAGCAGTTCGTGGCCGACATGTTCGAGACGATGTATGACGCCAATGGTGTCGGTCTGGCCGCCACGCAGGTCAACGTGCACCAGCAGGTGCTGGTTGCCGACATGAGCGACGAACGCAATCAGCCCATCGCTCTGATCAATGCGCAGATCCTCGAGAAAGATGGCGCACAGGTTTACCAGGAAGGCTGCCTGTCGTTCCCCGGCATCTATGCCGACGTCACCCGCGCCCTCAAGGTGAAGGTCAAGGCGAACGACGTCGACGGCAACGAAGTCGTGCGCGAGTTCGAAGGTCCGCTGGCTGTGTGCATCCAGCACGAGTTGGATCATCTCTCTGGCAAGGTGTTCGTGGACTATCTGTCGCCGCTCAAGCGCTCCATGCTGCTCAAACGCATGGAAAAACAGCGCAAGCAGGCGGCCAGCGCTTGAAGCTCCGCGTCGTTTTCGCGGGCACCCCCGAGTTTTCCGTTTCCTGCCTTGAAGCCTGCCGCGCCAGCGGCGTCGAGGTGGTGGCCGTCTACACGCAACCGGATCGCCCGGCTGGCCGCGGCCGCAAGCTGACGCCCAGCCCGGTGAAGCAGGCCGCTATGGTTGCCGGCATCCCAGTCGAGCAACCCGAGTCGCTCAAGTCGGACGAAGCCCGCGCCACACTGGCCAGCTATGCACCTGACTTGATGGTGGTGGTGGCCTACGGCCTGATCCTTCCTCGCAAAGTACTGGCGATTCCCCGCCTGGGTTGCTGGAACGTGCATGCCAGCCTGCTGCCGCGCTGGCGTGGGGCGGCGCCGATCCAACGTGCCATCCTCGCCGGCGATACCGAAAGCGGGGTCGACCTGATGCAAATGGAAGCCGGGCTGGATACCGGCCCCGTGCTGCTCGAACGTCGCACGCCGATCAACCGCGACGACACCGGCGGTACCTTGCACGACCGCCTGTCCGCGCTGGGTGCGGACGTACTGGCCGAGGGCCTGGCCCGCGTCATGGCGGGCGAAACCCCCGCACCGCAGCCGCAGCCTGAGGAAGGCGTGACTTACGCGCATAAGCTGGACAAGGCTGAGGCGCGACTCGACTTCACCCGCCCCGCCATCGAGCTGGAACGCCAGGTGCGCGCTTTCGATCCCTGGCCGGTCGCCGAGGGCGAGATGGGCGGTGAAACGCTGCGCATCTGGGCAGCGCGCGCCATTGAAGGCGTGGGTGCCCCAGGTACCGTGCTCGGCATGAGCCGCGACGGCATCGATATCGCCTGCGGCGAGGGCGCGCTACGCGTGACCGCACTGCAGCGCTCCGGTGGCAAGCGGATCACCGCCGCGGACTACCTCAACGCCATGAAGACGCGCGGCGCCTGACCATGCCGTTGCTCCCGGCCCGCACCCAAGGGTGCGGGCCAGAAGACACGTAGACATCCGCACGCCTCTACGCCGCTTCGCACCTCCATCCACTACCTTCTCCCCCATGACCGACACCCGCGCCCTCGCCGCTCAAGCCCTTGCCGACATCGCCTTGCGCGGAACCTCGCTGCGTGACGCGATGGAACGACACGCACCGAAGCTGGCCGACTCGCGCGATCGCGCGCTGCTGATGGCACTGCTCAGCGACGGTGCGCGCTGGTGGCTTCGCTTCGACGCCGTGCTCGACCGCCTGCTTGAGAAGCCGCTGCGCCAGAAGGAGCCCGCGGTCCATGCCTTGCTCGTACTCGGCCTGGTGCAGTTGGAAATCCTGAAACTGCCTGAGTACGCCGCCGTTGCCGCCACCGTGCAGGCCACGCGCGCCATGCAGCGCCCCCGCATGGCTGGTTTGGTTAACGCCGTGCTGCGCCGCTGGCAGCGCGAACGCGAAACGCTGCTGGCAGCACTCGACGCCAAGCCGCAGACGCGCCATGCCCACCCGGCGTGGCTGGCGAAGGCACTGGCGCACGACTGGCCGGAGCAGTCCGACGCCGTGATGGCGGCCGACAACGTCGAACCGCCATTGATGCTGCGCGTGAACCAACGCCGCACGACGCGTGAGTCGCTGGTCGATCGCCTGCGTTCGGACGGCTATACGGCCGATGCGCATACCTGGCTCGCGGATGGCATCGTGCTGCCGCACAGCACCGACGTCACCCGCCTGCCCGGCTTTGCCACAGGTGAGTTCGCCGTGCAGGACGGCGCGGCCCAGATCGCCACTGATCTTGCCGAGCTTAGCGACGGGCAGCGGGTGCTGGATGCCTGCGCCGCGCCGGGAGGTAAGGCCTGCCACTTGCTTGAGCGAGCCGACGTGGCGCTGACTGCCCTGGAGTTCGATGCCAGGCGTGCGCAACGCATCACTCAGAACCTGGAGCGACTGGGGCTTTCGGCCAACTTGGTTATCGGCGATGCCGGCCAGCCGTCCGATTGGTGGGATGGCACGCCCTTCGACCGAATCCTGATCGACGCCCCATGCTCCGCCACCGGCGTGCTGCGCCGGCGACCCGACGTACGCCTGCATCGCCGCGAAAGCGACATCGCCACGCTTGCCGCGCTGCAACGCCGCATCCTCGATGCGCTATGGCCATTGCTCGCACCGGGCGGGCGACTCATTTACATCACTTGCTCGATGCTGCGCGCGGAGAATGACGTCGTCGTCGGCGAGTGGCTGAAAACACAAGCGGATGCCCGTGCCATCGCCTTCACCTTGCCGGTAGGCCAGTCCGCAGCAGTGGGTTGGCAGGTGCTACCGGGCGAGGGCGATCTCGACGGCATGTACTATGCCGTCCTTGAGAAGGCCTGAACCCACCCTCCGGCACACGCGGAAGCGTGACGTACAGGGCGGCGCCATCGGCCCCGATGCTTTGCGACGCGGCCTCGCCGCTTCCTCGGAATCCACGCATGTCCGTTTTTGCTGAAGCCACACCCCTGGAACGCCGCCGCTTCTGGCTGTTGATGCTGATCGCACTCATCGTGATCGGCGCCGGCATGGGCTTGCGCGATCCTTGGCCGTCCGATGAGCCGCGTTTCGCGCTCGCCGCCAAGCAGATGGTGGAAAGCGGTGACTGGTTGTTCCCGCATCGTGGCAGCGAATTGTACTCGGACAAGCCGCCCATGCTTTTCTGGCTCGAGGCCGCCAGCTACACGGTACTTCGCAGCTGGCGCCTCGCCTTCCTGCTGCCCTCATTGTTGGCCGCGCTCGGATGCCTGACGCTGGTGTACGACCTGGGCCGCCGCCTGTGGAGTCGACAGGTGGGCATATACGCCGCATCGGCGCTGCTTATCACCTTCCAGTTCGTCTACCAGACCAAACGCGCGCAGATCGACCCACTGGTGATGTTTTACATCACCGCGGCGAACTGGGGCCTGCTGGTGCATATGCTGAAGGGGCCAAACTGGCGAGCGTTCTGGTTCGGCTGCTTCTGCGCTGGGCTCGGCATCATCACCAAGGGCGTGGGCGTGCTCGCGCTGCTCCTGCTCGTGCCCTATATGGTTGCCGCATTCGGACAGTGGAACGGTGTGTCTCGTATGGGCGAGGGCGCCTGGTGGCGCTGGGCGCTGGGGCTGCTCGCTCTGCTGCTAGCCATGTCGCTGTGGCTGGTGCCGATGCTGCTGGGCGCGAAAGCACACGCGGGTGACCTGGCCTATGCCGCCTACGTCAACGACATCCTGTTCCATCAGACCGCAGGGCGTTACAGCAAGTCGTGGGACCACCACCACAACACGCTGTACTACGTGCCCATCGTATTGTTCACCTGGCTGCCGCTGTCGCTGACCTATCCGGGCACGCTGCCACGATGGTGGCGCGCGCTGAAGGCAAAAGATGCGCGCATCTTGCTGCCGCTGGGCTGGATCGTGTTGCTGCTGGTGTTCTTCTCGATTCCCAAGGGCAAGCGCGACGTGTACATCATGCCGGCCCTGCCGATGCTGGCGCTGGTGACCGCACCCTATCTCGGGGAGCTGCTGCAGAAGCGCTGGCTGCGCATCGCCGGCCTCGTATTCATCGGTGTCATGGGTGCGGCGATGCTGGGCGTAGGTGCCGCTGCACTCGTTGCTCACCCCAAGTTCGCCACCGAGTTTGCTACCGCGCGCGGTTTCGAAGATGGCGGCCACTCGCTGTGGTGGATGGCCATCGCCATCGGCGCGATCCAATTGCTGCTGATCGCCACGCTACGTGCACGCCGTGCAATCGCGGCCGTCGCTGCAGGCATGGCCGCGATGTGGTTGGTGTGGAGCCTGTGGGCCTATCCCATCCTCAACGACTCGAGCTCCGCTGCGGGTTTGATGCAAGACGTGCGGGAGCGGCTGCCGGCAGGTGATCAGCTAGGCCTGATCGCGTGGAAAGAGCAGAACCTGTTGATGCTCGACCATCCCGCGACTGATTTCGGGTTCACCAAGCCTTGGCATGATCAGTATGCGGCTGCGGTGAAGTGGCAGGCAGAAGACGCTGCGCATCGCTGGTTGTTCGCTCTGGATGGCGTTATGGCCCATTGCGTCGATCGCAGCAAGGCGATCAGTTTGGGTCATGCGAACCGGCGTGAGTGGTGGATGTTCAAGGCGGACGCGGTTATTCCGGGGTGTTTGCCGAGTGAGGATGTGGATCGGGTGTCGGCGGCGGCGCAGGAGGAGTGAGGGGGCGATTTCGCCTCACCGCTTGTGTCCTCATCCCGGTGTCGGCCGGGATGACGGCATGGAAGAAACGACAAGGCTAGATTGACCCCTCACCCCAACCCTCTCCCCGGAGGGGAGAGGGAGTAAAGCTGAGGCATTCAACAACGCCATCGCAACATCACGCGAACAAACCTATTGACTACCGCAACCCCAAAAGCCGCTCGTACGCCTCTTCCGTTCGCCCCACAAACAACGGCAAACCGAACTCCCGCTCTGCATGCTCCCGCGCTGCCACACCCATTGCGGGCAACGCATCCCGCTGCTCAACCAAACGCTGGACCGCAGAAGCAATGGCCGCCGGATCCCTCACCGGCACCAGCCACCCATCCTTCCCTTCATCGATATTCTCAGGAAGCCCTGCATAGTTCGTCAGCAGGACAGGCTTACCCATCGCCATCATCTCGCGGCATGCAAACGAAATGGTCTCCACGTCGTACGAGAGCACGAAGCCCGCATCGAGCGACGCCACCATGCCGCGCGCATCGGCCAGCACGCCGGGAAACACCGCCTGTCTGGCAAGACCGAGTTCAGCCACACGCTCCAGCTCCGCCGCTTTCGGCGGCACGCCAGCGATGAGTACGCGCACACGGCTGCGTACATCATCAGGAAGCAGGGGCAGTGCTTCCATCAGGTCCATCCAGCCTTTGTAGCTGGCGGTTCCCGCGTTGCTGCCGAACAGGAACAGGCTGTCGTCGCCTCCATTCCAGCGGACGCGCTCCGCCGTTACCGCCTCGCGCGTCCACGGCGCCCAGCGCGCAATGTCTACGCCGTTGTAGACGGTTTCCAAGCGGCAGCGGCGATAAGCGGTGTGGAGCAACTCCCGCCGCGTGTAGTCGCACACCGCGATCACTAGATCCGTGCGTCGTGCGCGCAGTGCGTTGCCGATACCGCGAACGGGCTTGGAGTTGTGCTTGGTCCACACCAACGCGGGACGCTTCGTCGGCATCGCCGACAGCACCAGGCGATGATCGGCTGAACCGTTGACGTGCACGATGTCGAAGTTCTGCTTGTGCAGATAGGCGGCGAGCTGCGCACGCGCACGGCGCCTTGCCTTCCATTTGTTCAAACCGTTGGGAAACGGCTGGTCCAACACGAACACGCCGGGCAAGGCGTGTGCCTCTCGGTTGAGACGGCTGCCGGGCGGCGCAGCCACGTGTACCTCGTGGCGCGACGCCAACGCGGCCGCTAGCTCTCGGATGTACGTGGTGTGGCCACCACCGTCGCCGCCATGGAAGTTCGTGTAGAGCAGCTTCATGCGGCGTCGAGTAGATCGGCGTGCTGGTCGATACCACGCTCGCACCAGGTGATGCCTTGCGTGCGCGTGGCGTGGAACAGGCGATTGTTCGGCAAGCTCATGTCATCCACGTCCGGCGGCGAGCGCGAGTTGTGCCACAGGTGCACGGCGAGCGCAGCCCATTTGAGTGGACGGCGTTTCAGGCCGGCGTTTTCCAATCGCGCTGCCAGCTCGCGGTCCTCGGCGCCATAACCTTCCATGCGCTCGTCGAAGCCGTTCACGCGCAGCAGGTCGTCGCGCCAGAAGCTCATGTTGCAGCTCATCACGCGGCCGCCATTGCGCGAACGCGCTTTCCAGCGGGCCAATAGGGGCGCGCGAAATGCATAGAGCCGGCGCGTGCCGTCGAATTCATCGAAGTTGGCCGTGGACCACGGGGCAAATACAGGTTCCCCGCCGCCCAGCAGGCGCTGTGATTCCTCGGGCGTTGCCTTGATGCGGCCGCCCTGCAAGAAGAACCCGCGCTCGGCCAGCATGAGGTGATCCGCGATGAAATCCGGGTGCACCAGCATGTCGCCATCAAGCAGGATCACGTAGTCGCCACGACTCGCCGCGATGCCGCGATTGCGCGCACGCGCGGCGCGGAAGCCATGATCTTCCTGCCATACGTGGCGCAACGGCACGGGATACGTAGCTGCCATGCGCTGTATCAGCGCGGCGGTTTCCGCCGTCGAACCGTCATCCGCCACCACGACCTCGTATGGCAGACAGGTTTGCGCGGCAACGCTGCGCAACATGCCTTCCAATGCACCGGGCCAGTTGTAGGTAAGGATGATCAGCGAGACGTTCATAAGCGCTCCGTCGCGTCCTTCGTCGTCTTGCGCCCAAACGACATTCCCAGCGCCAGCGGCAACCAGGTGAGGAGCCAGCCAGGACGGGGGCTATCGAGCAGATGCGGCAAATCGAACTGCACCATGACTGTGCCGAACACCCATATGCCAAGCACGATCAAACCCCGCGTATCGTGCCGATGGCGCCACGCGCGCCATCCCAGCACGAGCCAGATGCCCGTCCACAGCAACAGGCCCGGCAAGCCCAGTTCGATGGCCAACTGGCTAAACATGTTGTGCGCATGCATCAACAACAGACCGTCGGCATGCAGTTCGAATGGCGAGCCTTGACCCATGCCACGCAACGGATGCTGCTCGAACAGATGCATCGCTGCCTGGAAAATCTCGGGGCGCGCCGACCACCCTCGTGCCATCAGGAAATGCGCGCCGATGACCGCACAGGCCGCGCCCAGCGCGATGAGCAGGCCGGCATACAACCAGGCCCGGCGACCACCTTGGCTCAGCGCGACCACAACCAGCGCCATGAATAGCGCTCCCAGCGCACTGCGCGTGAGCGTAAGCACGATGAATGCCCCAAGCGTCGCGATCGCCAGCCACTTGAGCACACGCCAAGCCGTATGTTGGAGGCGCCACGGCCACAACCACATCAGCGCCGCGCCCATGCCGCCTGCTGCCAGGTTCGCGTTGGACATGGCGCCGAATCCGACCAGCCTGCCATCCAGATCGGGACTGGGTTGGTCCGCAATGATGGCGCCAAGGGCGACAACCGCCATAGCCAGACCACATCCCACGAGCAGCCGCTTGCATCGCTCCTCGTCGCTGCCGATGCATTGCTGCCACGCAAACAAGAACAACAAGATGCTGACGTTGTGGCCAGCCTCATCAAATGGACGCGTGGCGTGACTCCAGGCCAAGGACACGCAGCCCCAGACCAGGAGCAATAGCACCCAGGGCACCAGCGGCTGGCGCCAGAACACCAGGAAGCGACCGGGCCGGGCTATCAGCAGGACCAGCGTCGGCAGAAAGAGTGTGAGCCCGAGTCCGTACTGGAAAATCTTGCCAGGGCTGTAGGACATGCCGGCAGGCAGCACGGACATGCCGATGATCAGCCACACCATGCCAAAGGTGACCCAGGTCTTGAGCCATCGCGGCACCGGATGCGCGTCGATGGGTGTGCCTGCGAGGTGTCCGTCCTGCTTATGTTCCACCGGCCTCATTCCGCAGCCACCGCCAGCTTGCGCAGGTCCTTCGGCGGCTCCGTGAAACTGGCCAAATGGGTATCCACGCCGTACTCGGTGCGAATCAACCGTGCATCCCGGCTGGCATGCAGCAACTTGTTGTTGGGAAGATCGGGATCGCTGGGATCGGGCGGCGCCACGCTGCGGTGTTCCAGGTGCAGCGCAAGCGCGGCGAACTTGACCTGGCGACGACGCAGGCCGGCATTGCGCAGGCGGATGTCGATTTCCAGATCTTCGCTGCCGTAGCCCTGCATCCGCTCGTCGTAACCATTCACGCGCAGCACATCCTCGCGCCAGTAACTCACGTTGCAGCCCATGGGGTGGCCACCGGCGCGCGCCTTGATACGGGCCAGCCAAGGCAGACGCAGGGTGTGGTGTCGGCGTCCGAAATGGTAGGTGCTGCGGTCGCCTTCCTCGCGAAAGTAAGCGTTCACGAACCATCCGAAGCGCGGTTTGCCACCCGCCAGCAAGCGCGCGGTCTCGGCATCCGTGGTGCGGATGCGCGTGCCCTGCAGAAAACTGCCCGGCCGCGCCAACGCGAGATGATCGGCCACGAAATGACGATGCAGGATCATGTCCCCGTCGACCTGGATCAGATAGTCGCTGGTAGCCGCGGCGATGCCACAGTTGCGACTGCGCGCCAGGCGAAAGCCGTCGTCGGGCTGCCAAATGTGGCGCAGCGGCACGGGAAAGTCCTTGGCGACCCGATGCAGCACGTCCGCGGTATCCGGGCGCGAACCGTCGTCGGTCACGATCACCTCGTCGGGGAGCCGGGTTTGCCCGATCACGCTACCCAACACCAACGCCAGCGCCTCCTTCCAGTTGTAGGTGGAGACCATCAGGGAAACGCTAGGCTGGGACATATACTTCTCTGGCATCAAATTGGACCCGTCCCGCACGCCGCCGCGGGGCCGGCTGTATACGATCGCCCGAACGAGGCGCAAAAACAGGGTTGATCTGCCCAATTATTGACCGACGTTCAGGTAGAAGACGGCTCGGGAAGCCGTCCAGGTCGTGAAATCCGTTCTAAAGGTTCCCGTTCCGGCTCACGCGAACGTGAGGACAGCGTCTATGATCTCGCGCGGAGAGTAGACGGAGCAAGACATGAGGGTTCTGGTGTGTGGCGGCGCGGGCTATATCGGCTCGCACATGGTGCGGCAACTGCTCCGGCGCGGACAAGAACCGGTCGTTTTCGACAATCTGTCCACCGGGCACCGCGCTGCCGTGCAGGGTGCGCCGCTCATCGTGGGCGATGTGACCGACCCAGCCAGCCTGGCCGAGGTATTTTCCAACGGTCGTTTCGACGCCGTGCTGCATCTGTGTTCGCTATCGCTGGTCGCCGAATCGACGATCAAACCCTACGCGTATTACCAGGTGAACGTCGCGGGCACGCTCAATCTGCTGGAGGCCATGCAGGCGGCCGGCGTGTCGCGCATCGTGTTCTCGTCGACGGCGGCCGTTTACGGAGTACCGCTCACACCATTGATCGACGAAACCCACCCTACCGAACCTATCTCGCCCTACGGCGCCAGCAAACGCATGGTGGAGCAGATGCTCGCCGATGCCGCCCACGCGTATGGCCTACGCTCGGTCACGTTCCGCTATTTCAACGCGGCGGGCGCGGATGCCAGCGGCGATATTGGCGAGGCGCACGAGCCCGAATCGCATTTGATCCCCAATGTGCTGCGCACCGCGCTGGGCCAAAGTAGCGGGCTGAAGGTGTTTGGTATCGACTACCCCACGCCCGACGGCACCTGTGTGCGCGATTACATCCACGTCGACGATCTTGCGTCAGCACATTTGAAGGCGCTGGAATTCCTCGAAGACAACGAGGGTGCGCACATCTTCAACCTTGGCAGCGAGTGCGGTTTCAGCGTGCAGGAGATCATCCACGCCGCGGAACGCGTCACGGGCCGTAGCATTCCCCGCGACATCCTGGGCCGCCGCGCCGGCGATCCGCCGGTGCTGGTTGCCTCCAACGCAAAAGCGCGCGACCTGCTCGGCTGGCAACCCGAGCACTCCGACATCGACACCATCATCGCGTCAGCCTGGCGCTGGCATCAGCAGCGGAGTTACTGAGCCGCCGCTCGCGCCTCTTCAGCGGGAGAACCGGACCGCGAAGGCTTCGACCAGGGCAGGGTGGCGGTCATACTGGTGCACGATGGGGGCGACCCGGCCATCCTCGTTGAGCAGCACGCCGTCGGCGGTGAGCTGGAACACCGACGAATTCATCACGCCCACCGTAGCGATCTGCGAACTCAGCGGCTGGCACCAGGTGGTGGTGGCCGTGAGGTCATGGCAGTACAGCAATTTGTTGTGATGCGCCTGATCGTAATTGCGGTTCTTGGTGATGCGGAACGGCAATCGCAGGATCTCCAGCAGCATCTTGTCGATGTACTCGCGCATCGCCTGCGCATCACCGATGACCACGCCGGCGCAAGAAATCTGCCGGTCGCCGATCTGCTGCAACATGGCTTCGCCGTACGCGCCAAGGATCCACTCGCGGTCGTACGTCTCGGTGGCGAGGGTCAGGGCGTCACTTTCCATGCCCACGCACAGCCCGCCTTCGAACTGGCCGAAGGGCTCGTCCTGGAACACCACGTCGCGCACGTCGGTGAGCATCACCTGAGTGAAGCCGGGGTTCGCGCGCAGGTAGTCGTCGTAATGGAAATGCCGTGTCACGTGCGGCATGCCCTGGAAACGCAACATGCTGCGCTTGAGTGCCGGCGACATCTCCGCAGGCATCATCGCGAACAGGCGCTTGAAGCACGACCGCCAGAACCGGGCGTAGCGACGAATACCGTCGACCACGATCAGATCGAGGTCCAATGCCGGCGCATGGAGCTGCGCCATGGCCCGGATCGAAGCGACCTGTCCGCGATAGACGAACAGCCCCAGGCGACCCTGAAAGCCGCTCATCGCCAGGCTCTGTACGAAGGGACGCAGGTCCTTGGCGGCATAGCCGGTGGCCATGCCGAGTATGAGATTGCCTTGCCCTGCCATGCTGCCCTCCAGCAGATCGCCGGTGCGCTATGCGCAGTCGGCGGGTCAGACTTTTTCACCTTCCGAGAACGCCGGGGAGAGCTTCCCGGGAAGATGTTGCCCACGGCCCCGTGCCGCGTGCAGCCCCGGCATCTTACCGAAACGGGCTCTGGTTTAGCGTTACGGAGGCCTCCCCGTCGCGCCACGCCTGAGCCGCACCCACTAGAATGACGGGATGCAAACCTTCCCGCTCACCCTTGTCGTCATCACCTTTAACGAGGCCAACAGCATCGCGCGTTGCCTCGACAGCGTGCCGTTCGCGACCGAAAAACTCGTGATCGACAGCGGCAGCACCGACGACACCGTAGCCATCGCGCAGGCGCACGGCGCGCGGGTAGTGCATCAGGACTGGCTGGGCTTCGGGGCGCAGCGCAATTTCGCCACCACGCAATGCACCCATGACTGGATCCTTGCGCTGGACGCCGATGAGTACCTGTCGCCCGAATTGACGGCCGAACTGGAAGGTCGCCTGGCCGCGCTGATGGCGAGCAATATCTGCGCCGCCTACCTGCGCCGCGCCACGATCTTCATGGGCGCGCCGATGCGCTGGTACCTGCCCGCGATGGGCGAGAAGATGGCCCGCCTGTTCCACCGCGACCGCGCACGCTGGGCGGACGTGCGGGTGCACGAATCACTGCGTTTCGACGGCCCCTCGGTGACACTGAAGGCGGCCTTCAACCACGAGAACAACCCCAGCCTGCCCCAGAAGCAGATCAAGGTGCTGCGCTATGCGGAGCTGAAATGCCGGGACTGGCTGGAGAAGGGCAAGCCGGTGCGCATGTGGCAAACGCCATTCGTGTATCTGCTGGCCTTCATCAAGGACTATGTCCTGCGGCTGGGCTTTCTGGACGGGTGGCGCGGGTTCGTGATCGCGGAAACCTCCGCCTCCTACGCTGCTTACAAGCGCATGCGCTACTACGAAATGCGGCGCAATCCCGCCTCTGTGCAACACGGTGCGGACGCTTTGATCCGCCACGGCATTGATCGATGACCAAACAGCATTACCTTCTTTACGGTTCCGAACGCTACGCACTGGCCATTCTTCGCCCGGTTCAGGACGCCATCCGCGCACGCGGCGACGAGGCCGCCTGGTTCTTCGACGGCCCGGGCGCCGAGGACCTGGAGGAAGGCGAGCGCCTGCTCACCGTGGACGAAGTCCGCGCGTGGAAGCCACGCGCGGTCATCACCTCCAGCAACGCGGTGCCGCACTTCTTTCCCGGCGTGAAAGTGGAAACCTTCCACGGCTTCGATGCCGGCAAGCCCCGCCACATCTACGTCCGCGGCTTCTTTGATCTGTACTGCACCACGGGTCCTCGCGACACGGCGCAGTTCAAGGCGATCGCCGACCGCGTGGGGCATTTTTCCGTGGTGGAAACGGGCTTCCCCAAGATCGACCCCTTCATGAAGCAGATCACCGGCCCGATCCCGCCGGTGCGCCAGCCGCCCGTCATCCTTTACCACTCCACCTTCTCCCCTTCGTGGAGCGCGGCGGAAACCTTGTACGAGGAAGTGAAGCGCCTTTCGCGCGACGGCCGCTGGCGCTGGATCGTCACCTTCCATCCGAAGATGGACCCGGAAACGGTGGCCAAATACAAGGCGCTGCAGAACGAGTACCTGACGTTCGCGGAGAACGACAACATCCTCGAGCTGTTCCCGCAGGTCGACATGATGTGCTCGGATACCTCGTCCGCGCTCAACGAATTCTTGCTGACCGGCAAGCCCGTGGTGACCTTCAAGAACCGCCGGCCCGGCCCACAGCTGATCGATATCGACGACCCCGCCCAGTTCGAGCCGGCCGTCGAGCGCGCCCTGGCACGGCCGCCCGAGCTGATGCAGGCCATTCGCGAGTACGGCGACGCCATCCACCCCTACCGCGACGGCCACTCCAGCGAGCGCATCCTGCAGGCCATCGACGGCTTTATCGCGGCAGGCGGGCGCAATCGGCGCCGTAAGCCGTGGAATCTGTGGCGAAAAATCAAGCTCCGCCGCCGCATCGGGTACTGGGGTCCAGCCCACTGGTGAGGCACCACCGCCCCCGGCCACGACCGGGTCAGCGTGGAGCAGGCGTGGCTCGGGATAGAATCCGTCTCAATCCCATCAAGAAGACTGCCCGTGGCATCCAGCAGCTATAGCCGCTCCGAACACCTGCGCTCCCTCTGGCCCTGGCTGCCACTGTGGACGCTGGTCGCCCTGCTGGCGATCTTCTCGCATGGCCCCATGCCCCTTTACTCCACGCGCACCCTCGCGGTGGCGTGGGAGATGTTCAACCATCATTACTGGCTGGTGCCACACATCAATGGCGCGCCTTACAGCGAAAAGGTGCCGCTGCTGTTCTGGCTGATCCACGCTGGCTGGTTTGTGTTCGGCGTGAACGACGTATGGCCGCGTGTGCTCGAAGTGATCTTCGGCGGTGCGCAGCTGGTGCTGGTGTCCGTGCTTGCCCAGCGGCTGTTTCCGAACCGCCCGTGGGTAGCCAAGGGTGCGCCGTGGATGCTGTTGGCGCTGGGTTACGCGTTCCTGTTCGGCCTGCAGATCATGTACGAGGTGATGCTGGCCGTATGGGTGCTGGCCGCCCTGCTGTGCCTGACACCCAAGCCGCAACGCGCCGAGCCACGCTGGGTGCTGTTCGGCTTGTGCGTGGGCGCGGGCCTGCTGACCAAGGGCCCGGTGATGTTCCTCCACGTGGCCTTCCCGTTCCTGTTGGGTCCGCTGTGGAACGACTGGGCCCGCGATAACCGCGTGCGCTGGTATACACGCGGCTTGGGCGCGCTGCTGCTGGGCGGCGCACTGCTGCTAGCGTGGGCGCTGCCGGCCGGCTTCAGCGGTGGCGAGGCGTATCGCCAACGCCTGTTCTTCACCCAGACCGCCGGTCGCGTGGTGAATGCGTTCGACCACGCCCGCCCGTTCTGGTGGTACCTGCCGGTGATCCCGGCGCTGCTGTTCCCCTTCAGTGGTTGGCCGCGTGCATGGGCCGCGCTGATTACCCTGCGCCGCCCGCTGGACGCCGGATTGCGCTTTGCGCTGTGCTGGCTGGTGCCGGTGATGGTGGTGTTCTCCTTCATCAGCGGTAAGCAGCTGTACTACCCGCTGCCCGAGTACGCAGGCGCCGCTTTGCTGGTGGCCGGCGCCGTCGCGGTGCTGCGCGACCAACGGCCAGCGCTCGCCAACAACCCATGGCTGGGAACGTGGCCACTGGGCGTGGGCGGCATTCTGTTCGGCATCTTCCTGTTCGTGCTGCCGGTGCTGGTAGCGCACAACGATCTGCACGGCGAGTGGTTCGACACCACGCAGCGCTACAGCCGTTTCTTCAGTGTGGTGTTTGTGTTGCTGGGCGCGCTGCTGCTCTTGCGCGGCCGCGGCGAGATGCGCCGTCTGGCCTTTGCGGGCTTGGTCGGTACGCTGGCGCTCAATACGCTGTTCACGCTGACCATGTGGCAGAACTTCGACCTGCAGCCATCAGCCCAGTTGCTGGGCGCAGCCGACGCGGAGAACCGCACCATCGGCATCCTCGGCAACTACGAGGGGCAGTTCCACTTCGCCGGTCGCCTGACCCATTCCATCGATCGCGTGTTCGAGGGTGAGTCGCTACAGGAGTTTTCGCAGGCACATCCCAACGGCCTGATCGTCGAGCACCCGGACAAACTGAGCAACGATTCGCTGCGCTACGCACTGCTGGTGCAGCCGTTCCGCTCGGGCTGGGTAGTGATCTGGCCGGCGACGTCACTGGCCGATCTGCGCGCCGGGCGTGTGCCCGCGGAGCCAGCACAGCCAACCCGGGTCTATAAAGTCGACGAGTGGCGCGTCCGCGCCCTGCAATGAATGACGCACTGATCGCCAACCTGCGTGCGCAGTGTGGCGGGCCGCGCGATGGCGCGTTGCTGCGCTTTTCGCTGGGCAACGCGCTGCTCAACGCGGGCGATGCCGCCGCGGCGATCCCGGAGCTCCGCCAGGCCGTGGCCTTCGATGCCGGCTATTCCGCCGCCTGGAAGCTGCTAGGGAAGGCCTGCCTCGCCGTCGATGATCTAAGCGGTGCCGCAGACGCGTGGCGCCAAGGCATCAGCGCCGCTCAGGCGCGTGGTGACAAGCAGGCTGAGAAGGAAATGACGGTCTTCCTGAGGCGTCTGGACAAGTCCTGACGCCTCAGGAAGCAGCGCGTCAGCGCCAATGCGTGTCGATGCTCTGCGCGCCAACGCCGACCTGCAACCAGTCTTCGATGTAGTTGTACGCGGTGTCGTCATTCGTGTTGGTCAGTACATCGTGCACCACGCGCACTTCGTAGCCCGTGTCGTGGTGGCGAATAGCCAGATGCACATTTTCATCGCTGATCTTGATCGCACCCAGCCTGGTGCGCTTCGCCACCAGCTGACCGCTCTTCAGGTCAACCAGCGCCAACGTCAGTTGCGGAAAGTTCGGGCGATCGTCGGCGGCCAGCCACAGCAAGATCCGTCCGTCGCCGGCCGGCGTCGCCACCACGCTGTCGCATCGGTTGTCGGCGTTGCCGGTCAATGCCACCGGTAGATACCAGGCCGGTGGTAGCGCCAGCTTGACCTGTTTGCCGCCAGCGAGGACCAGCATCACCTGCATGTCGTCGTTGGTGGGGTCCGGGCTATCAGTGTGGAAACGCAGCACGAATGCCTGACCGCCCGGCAGCGTGCAGTGCGCCTGCCAGTCGGGCGAAGCGGGGGGCTGCTGGTTCTGGGCCACCGCCGTTGGCAGCCAGAGGGCGAGCAAGACGAAGAGCAGTAGTCGCATGATGATCCCTATCGTGGTGACGTCCAAAGATGGAACGCGCGTGCCCTGAAAGATCAATCGTAAGGGCTACGCCACGTATCCGATGAGTAGCGCTTGTAGTGCCACTGGTACTGCGAAAAAGCCAGTTCTACGCAGTTTTCGACGCCCTGATTGAGCGCACGGCAAGCCACGGACAAGTCCGCGTCGGCCAGCCCGTCGGGTGCCGGCTGCAGGTGGATGCGGTAACCCTCGCCTGTGGGCAAGCGTTCGGCAAACGCGAACAGCACCGTCGCCCCCGTGCGTGCCGCCAAACGGGGCAGTAGAACCATGGTCAGGGCGTTCTGTCCGAAGAACGGGGCAACCTCGCCCTCGCCGGCGCGCGGCTTCTGGTCCGGCAGGATGCCTACCGTGCCGCCCGCCGCCAGCCGCTTGTACAACGTGCGCACACCGGCACCCTCGGCACGTACCTGCTCGGGCGCCAGCGCGCCACGCGCCTTGCGCAGCAGGCCCTCGATCGCGGCGATGCGCGGCGGGCGATACAGGATGGCCATCGACGTCTTGCGGCACAGCCAGTAATTGAGCAATTCCCAGCAGCCCAGGTGTGGCGCAGCGATGATCACGCCTTTGCCGGAGGCCAACGCGGCATCGAACAGCGCCTCGCCACGCACCTCACGCACCATGTCCAGCGCGCGCTCGGCATCGTTACCCCAGATCTTGGCGATCTCCGTGGCCGAACGGCCGCTGTCTTCCATCACCTGACGGAGCAGGGCAGCGTGCGCGCCTTCATCCAGCGATGGCCGCACCAGCTTCAGATTGATCGAGGTGGTGTGCGCCGTACCGCTGCGTAGCGCCAGCGAAAGACGGCCGATGCCGGCACCGAGCGCGTGCAGCGCGCGCAGGGGCAGCAATCCGAACAGGCGCAGGAGAAGGTAGAGGAGGTAGATATCGGGTCGCATGAGCGACGCAGTGTAACCGCCTGTGGAGGGGCTTCACGGGTCAACGACAAGCCGCCTGTTTTCGTTTCCCGCTCTGAACGCTACCGCCCCCCGGCGGCGAGGTCCTAAGCTTCCGCCCCCTTTAGCCGTTACCGATTCCATGATCGCCCTGATCCAGCGCGTACTGTCCGCTCGTGTCGATGTCGAAAACACCACCGTGGGTGCCATCGGGCCCGGCCTGCTGGCACTGGTCGCCGTGCAGCCCGGCGACGACGAGGCGCGCACCAAGCGAATGCTGGAACGCTTGCTCGGCTACCGCGTGTTTGCCGACGAGCAGGGCCGCATGAACCGTTCCCTGGCCGACAAGGGCGGCGAGCTGCTGCTGGTCAGCCAGTTCACCCTGGCGGCGGACACCCGCTCGGGCATGCGCCCCAGCTTCACCAGCGCGGCGACGCCAGAAGAAGGCCGCCGCTGGTTCGATCGATTGGTCGAATTGGCCCGGGCAGCGCACCCCAGGGTGGAAATCGGGCGCTTCGGTGCCCATATGCAGGTGCATCTGGTCAACGACGGCCCGGTCACCTTCTGGCTGGAGACTCCATGATCGTCATTTGCCTCGGCGCATACCGGCCAACTTCGACAAAATCACCGGAAGATCCGGATTTGGCGCGATTTTTGCGTACCTATCTTCCTCGTTCCCTTACTTGAAAACTGGTCAAAAAAGCATCACATGGGTATACTGATCGGTTCCTGCATACGCGGCGGTAGGTATGAATAGCAAAGCTCCTGAGCAACAGTCTGAAATCAAGGCGCTCATCTCCAAGGGTCTGGAGCAGGGCTACCTGACCTACGCCGAGATCAACGACCACCTGCCCGACGACATCGTCGATCCGGAGCAGATCGAAGACATCATGGCGGTGCTCAAGGGCGTCGGCATTGAAGTGCACGACGCCGCACCGGATTCCGATCCGCTGTCGGACAACGCGCCCGGCGCGTCCACCGACGATGAAGCCGCCGCGGAAGAAGCCGTGGCGCTGCTCTCGGCGGTCGACTCCGAAGTGGGTCGCACCACCGATCCCGTCCGCATGTACATGCGTGAGATGGGCACGGTCGAGCTGCTGACCCGCGAGGGCGAAATCGCCATCGCCAAGCGCATCGAAGAAGGCCTGGGCCAGGTCCAGACCGCTTTGGCCAGCTTCCCGCTGACCATCGAGCTGCTGCTTGAGGAATACGACCAGCACCTGGATGGCAAGCGCCGCCTGAGCGAAATCCTGGCCGGCTTCGCCGACCTGGAAGAGGCCGCCGACGCGGCCCAGGCTGCCGCGGCCGATGCCGAGGTGGATGACGCCGCCGCCGAAGGCGAAGAAGAAGAAACCGAAGAGGGCGCGACCGAGGAAGAGGAAGCCGGTCCGACCGGTCCCGATCCGGAAGAGGTCAAGCGCCGCATGGAACTGCTGCGCGACTACTACGGCAAGTTCCAGAAGGCGGCCCCCAAGGCCACCGATATCAGCGACAAGAAGGTCACCAAGCTGCGCGACCAGATGGCTGAGGAGTTCCTCAAGCTCAAGCTGCCGTCCGCGCTGATCGACAGCTTCGTGCGCAAGCTGCGCGACGTGGTCAACGACATCCGTCACCACGAGCGCGTGCTGATGGACATCTTCGTCAAGCACGTGAAGATGCCCAAGGCTGAGTTCCTCAAGACGTTCCCGAGCAACGAGGGCAACCTCGAGTGGGCGAACGAGCTGGGTCGCAAGCGCCAGAAGTGGTCGCCCAACATCAAGCCGTTCAAGGAAGTGATCGACGCCGAGCAGGACAAGCTCGGCTCCATCGAGCGCAAGCTGTTCCTGCCGCTGACCGACATCAAGGAAATCAACCGCACGATGTCGATCGGCGAGGCCAAGGCCCGTCGCGCGAAAAAGGAAATGGTCGAGGCTAACCTGCGTCTCGTCATCTCCATCGCCAAGAAGTACACCAACCGCGGCCTGCAGTTCCTCGACCTGATCCAGGAAGGCAACATCGGCCTGATGAAGGCCGTGGACAAGTTCGAATACCGCCGCGGCTACAAGTTCTCCACGTACGCCACGTGGTGGATCCGCCAGGCCATTACCCGCTCGATCGCCGACCAGGCGCGCACCATCCGTATCCCGGTGCACATGATCGAGACGATCAACAAGTTGAACCGCATTTCCCGCCAGATGCTGCAGCAGTTCGGCCGTGAGCCGACGCCGGAAGAGCTGGCCAAGGAAATGGATATGCCTGAGGACAAGATCCGCAAGGTGCTGAAGATCGCGAAGGAACCGATCTCGATGGAAACCCCGATCGGCGACGACGAGGATTCCCATCTGGGCGATTTCATCGAGGACTCCAACGCGGCCTCGCCGATCGAGTCGGCCACGGAAACGGGCCTGATGGAAACGGTGCGCGACGTGCTCGCCGGCCTCACCCCGCGTGAAGCGAAGGTGCTGCGCATGCGCTTCGGCATCGACATGAACACCGACCACACGCTGGAAGAAGTGGGCAAGCAGTTCGACGTGACGCGCGAGCGCATCCGTCAGATCGAGGCCAAGGCCCTGCGCAAGCTGCGCCATCCGAGCCGCTCGGAGCAGCTTCGCTCGTTCCTCGATATCGACTAAGCACTACGCTGGTGCAAGTTGCAGGGAGCCCCGCGAAAGCGGGGCTTTTTGTTTGCATCGCCCGCGTCGCCCTGCGGCTTGGTCCGCTCGACAACGTTGTGTCGTGGCTAACCGCCAGCGTCGTAGAAAAACTGCTCGCTGACGATCTTGTCGTCCTTGACGTGATAGACGCAGATCTCCGTCATGGTCATACGGCCGTACTCCTTCATCGTCACGTCCATGGTCATGACGACGCTGAACCAGTTGCCGGCGATGAGCGGTTCGGTGACCTCGAGGCCATGCATCTGCACGACGCCGGCTTGGAATCGCTTGCCCTTCTCTAGGATGGCCTCGAGACCGCTCACGTTGCCCAAGGGGCCATTCGCCATGGCGGCGGGTTCGATGCTCACCGCATCCTTGGCATACAACTCGTGCTGCGCTTCTTCGAATTGACCGTGGCGGCACATGGCTACCAGGCGTTTGGCGACGGCTTCGGTGCTCATACGGAACCTCCGGCTGGCGAGGGTCGCGAGCGTAGCGCTGGCTGCGGTATGCAGGCGTGAAGGTGCGCCGCAACCGGCGCACCTCCGTCGCCATCATCAATGCTTGCCGACGTTGTCGGTGTCCTCGATAAAACGGGCCACGTTGTCATGCAGTTTCTTCAAGGAATCTTCGTGGGCATACACCATGTGACCCGACGGATACCACGCGTAGGAGATGTTCTTCTCCAAGTTCGCCGGAATCGGCATGTGATGCATCTCGTAGTCGGCCGCGAAGTAGGGCGTGGCGAGATCGTAGTAACCACCGTTGAGCGAGACGCGCAGCCCCGGGTTGGTCTTCATCGCGGTAGCGAGGTCCGGCATCACGTTGGTCGACTGCTGCAGTGCCTCGGTCGAACCCGGTGCTTTGTGCGCAAAATCCCAATGATCGATGTCCGCGAAAAGACGATAGGTCTGCCCCTCGCCGAACTTCAACTGGCGACGCACGTAGTCGTTGAACGCTGCCACGTAGGCGGAACTGATCGCGGACGACTGCGGGTCGTACTCGGACGATTTGCTCAGTGGATCCAATGAGGGTCCGGAGAAGCGCGAGTCCAGACGGCCCGTCGTGATGTCGCCATCGGCTTGCAGCTCATGTTCGAACATGCCGCCGTCCACGCGCAGGTTCGCCTTGAGCAGATAAGCCACCGGAAGGCCCGTGTACTGATGCAACTTCTGCGCAACGGCCTGCTTGCGCGCCTCGTCGAGGTGAGTGCCCTGCATCAACGCGGAGGCGTACTCACCCATGGCGTACTGCTCCACTTCGCTCAGGAACGGCTCCAGCGCCGCTGGCTGCTGCGGCAACTTGTGGTGGTAGTAAGCGGTGGCGGCAAACGTGGGCAGGCCCACCACGTACGGCAGGTCCACGCCGGGGTTGTTGCCCGCGCCGTCGATGCTGGTGTCGAAATTGAGGATCTGCGACAGCAGGATCACACCATTGAGGTCGACGCTGTCCTCGTTCTCCAGAATGTTGGCCACCACCGCTGAACGCGTGGTGCCGTAGCTTTCGCCAAACAGGTACTTGGGCGAGTTCCAGCGGTTGTACTTGGACAGGAACTGCGTGATGAACTGCGCGAAAGCGTGACCGTCACCATCCACACTGTAGACGGCCTTCTTGCGGTCCTTCATCTGCTCTTCGCGCTTACCCTTGTCGGCGTCATCCGCGATCAGGCGGCTGAAGCCCGCTCCAGGGGCGTCGATGAACACGATGTCCGTGGCGTCCAGCAGGCTGTAGTCGTTGTTCACCAGGCCATAGGGCGCGGCCGGGGTGTGTGAATCGTCACTGGTCACCACGCGCTTGGGGCCGAATGCGCCCATGTGCAGCCACACCGTGGCCGAACCCGGGCCACCGTTGTAGATAAACGTGATCGGCCGCTTGCCCGGCTCCACGCCTTTCTTGAAGTAGGCGGCGTAGAACATGCTGATCTGCGGCTCGCTCTCTTTGTCGCCACTGCCGTGCAACACCAACGTGCCCGCCACGGCCTTGTAGTCGATGCTTTTGCCTTCCACCTTTACCGTGCCCGACGTCTCCGACGATTGCGGCTTGAGCAGTGCAGCGTCCGGCTTGTCCTCGGGCTTGTCGTTCTTCTCAGGCTTGTCGGCGGCGTAGACGCCGGTGGTGAGCATCAGCGCGGCAATAGACGCGGCGAGGGCGAGCTTGCGCATACGGTGAAACCTCTGGAGCAGGCGCGGTGGCCGAATGCTCCAGCTTAGGCACCGGACTCGATGGGTTTCATACGCCAGAAGTCATTGGTTGCGCCTTAAATGCATCCACTTAGGGCGAAGCGCCGACTATCGCCTGCTCCAGCTCGGCATGGGCGTCATCGACCTTGCGTTGGCGGTCGGCGATCTTCTGAGCGCTCTTGCCCTGGTCCTTGGCGTCCTGCAGTTCCTTCTCACGGTCGGCAAGCTTCTGTTGCGCCTTGGCCACCTTCTGCTCGGCATCGCTACGCAGAGCTGCATCGGTGCAATGGGCATTCACCTCGGAAAGGGCCTTCTGAAGGCCTTGTACGCGTGCCGCGTTGCCATGGGCCTGCGCGTAGGTGATTTCTTGCTGGATGGACGCGCGTTTGGCGTCACAACCACCGGACTGAGCGAGGGCGAACAACGGGAACAGGCTCGAACCCAGCACCAGCACCCTAACCAAGGTCTTCATAGGCGACTCCGCGCGTCGTGACTCTGAATCGATTGATCATGCGCCTTTGAGCGGCAAATCGCAGCCGTCGTCAGGCGGCAGCGATCACGCCAATCGCCCCTAGCGCCAACAACACCCCCACCGCATTTACCCAGCTCAACCGCTCCCGGAACGCCACCGTTCCCACCAGCGCCCCCAACGCCACCACCCCCAGATTCATGCTGGCAAACACCAGCGAAGGATGATCAGGCAAGGCGCGATGCCCGCGCAGGTAGAACACGATATTGCCGAAGTTCGCCGCGCCCAACAGCAGGCCCGCTACCGCGTCGCGCAAGGTGAAGAAGGTGCGATCGTGCCAACGCCGCCACAGCAGGATCGCCAATGACACGACAAAGGCCAGCGCAAACATCGCCTGCAACGACGCCTCGAACGGTGCACCCGCCACTGCCACGCGCTTGAACAGGATGTCGATGACGCCGAAGCCCACAAACACCACGCAAGGCCACAGCCAGCTGCGCTCGCCTTGGGCAGCACCGTCCGGCGTAGCACGCCACACCATACACAGCAGCGCTGCCAAGCCCAGCGCAATGCCAACGCCCTTGCCGATACTCAAGGCTTCACCGAACAACAGAAAAGCGGCCAGCAGCGAGATCAGCAGCGACAATCGCTGCGCCGCATCTGTACGCACAATGCCCGCGCTGCTCACCGAAGCGGCCAGGGCGAGGAAGATCAAGGGCAGCAGCAGGCCGAGCCCGATGAAACCCAGCCAAGGTGCTTGCGGGCTGGTCAGCACCGACAGCGAAGGATGAAACACCATCGCCGTCAGCACGCTGGTGGCGACATAGTTCCAGGCGATGGCCTGTCCCACGTCGACCGATAACCGTCTGGCAAGCTTCAACAGCACCGAAACCAGCACGCTGCAGACGACGCTCAGCAACACGTAAACCATGAGAAATCCTTGTGGATGGCGGACGACGCGCCCCGCCGATATACCGAAGCTTGATGTCAGCCGTCCTGCGGTCGGCCGACCGACGTCACCGCTGGTGGGTAAAGCGCTCGCGATAACGGGCCGGGCTCAACTGCAGTTGCTGGCGAAAGTGGTGCCGTAGGGTATCCGTGCTCCCGAATCCGCACACCTGCGCCACGCGATCCATGCCCATGCCGCTGCCCTCCAGCAATTCGCGCGCACGGCCGAGGCGCTCGCGAATTAGCCATTGCTTGGGCGAGCAGCCCGTGGCTTCCTCGAAGCGCCGCAACAAGGTGCGCTCGCTCATGCGTGCGCGTTCGGCGAGCAGAGCCACGGACTGTGGCTGATCCAGATGACGGCGCATCCAGTCCAGCAGCTTGCCCAAGCCGTCGCCTTGCACGGGCAGCGGGGATTGGATGAACTGCGCTTGCCCGCCATCGCGATGTGCCGGCACCACCGCACGACGGGCCACGGTGTTGGCCACGTCGGGGCCGTAGTCGCGACGGATCAGGTGCAGGGACAGATCCAGCGCAGCCGCACTGCCCGCCGACGTGAGCAGTTGGCCCTCGTCGACGTAGAGCACATCGGGTTCGATGTGGATACGCGGATAGCGCTGCGCCAACGCGTCCACATAACGCCAGTGCGTGGTGGCGCGTCGGCCGTCCAGCAAGCCGGTGGCGGCAAGCACGAACACGCCGGAGCAGTACGACAACAGCCGCGCACCACGGGCATGCGCTGAGCGCAGGGCCTCCAGCAGCGGCTCGGGCGGCGTGGCGTCCACACCACGCCAACCCGGCACGATGATGGTGCCAGCCGTGGCCAGCCCCTCCAGCCCGCCATCCGCCAGCACGCGCATGCCGCCCGCCGCGCGCATGGGCCCGCGATCGACGGCACAGAGCCGGAAGTCATACCAGTCGGCCAGCTCTGGCCGCGGCAAGCCGAACATCTCGACGGCGATGCCGAACTCGAACGTGCACAGACCGTCGTATACCAACGCAGCCACTTGCCGATTGGGTGGGCCGGATGGACGTCTGGATCGCTTTGGCGGATTCTTCATGGTGAATGGCATTCTTGCCAATGTTCACCAGCAACGCCAGTGCCGATACTGCTGTCACCCAACCACTGGAGCGAACCCATGAACAGCGTGGTGCAACGTGTTCCCGCCGCCGACAGCACTGACTCGCTGGCGCATTTCCAAGCCCGCCTGGGTTTCGAGACCGACTGCGCGGACGTCTATTACGCGACCCATCACGAAACCAAGGATTTCGTGCTGCTCGATGTACGCACGCCCACGCTTTATGCCGCCGGGCGCGTGCCAGGTGCCATCAATCTGCCCACGCGCATGATCAGCGAACAACGGATGGCCGAGTATCCGGCCGATACCTTGTTCGTCGTGTACTGCGCCGGCCCGCACTGCAACGGTGCCAACAAAGCCGCGGTGAAGCTGGCACAACTGGGGCGACCGGTGAAGGAGATGATCGGCGGCCTCACCGGATGGATCGACGAAGGCTTCGGCCTGGAACGCTGAGATGATCGACGACCTCGTCGTTGGGCGCGCCGGCAGCGCGGAAGTCACCACGCTGCTCGCGCTGGGCGCGGAACATGCAGCCTTTGAACACCTCCCTTGCCGGGCCAGCCAACAGCCATCCGCGCTGGCTGCCGCACTCGAAGGCGATTCCCCGCTGCTGTACGCGTGGATAGCCAACCTCGGTGACGAGGCCTTGGGTTACGTCAGTGCCACGCTGGATTTCTCCACGCTGGACGGCGCCCACTATTTGCACATGGACTGCCTGTACGTTCGTGACGCCTGGCGTGGGCAGGGCGTTGGCCTTCGCCTCTGGCAGGCCGTGCATGCGTTTGCGCAGGCACATCATTGCGCCGCCATCCAATGGCAAACGCCATGGTGGAACGTGGACGCTGCCCGCTTTTATCGACGGCTTGGTGCGAACGAGGCACCCAAACTGCGCTACTGCTTACCGCTGGATCCGGGCTGACGCTCCTGCGCCAGCGATCCTGCAGTGCGATCATGCGGCCTATCTAATGGCCACTGGGAGCTTTCATGTTGGAACTTCGCCCCACCTGCGAGCAGTGCAACAAGGCGCTGCCACCTGCCTCGACCGAGGCCATGATCTGTACGTTCGAATGCACCTTCTGTCGCGATTGCGTGGAGGCGCTGCAGAACGTCTGCCCCAACTGCGGTGGTGGCTTCTCACCACGCCCCATCCGCCCGGCTCACGCCTGGAGGTCGGGCGTTTCGCTGGTGAATCATCCTGCCATCCGCACCGTCACCCACAAACCGGTCGATCTGACCGCGCATGCCACCTTCGTCGCACAACTGGGCGGACTGCCACCGGAGCAGCGCTGACGCCACGCAAGGCATCGAAGGGGAGTGATCTATTCGCGAGCCGCGAGCGCTCGATTGACGCGCAGCGCCAGCAAGGTGCAGATCACGCCCGACAGCAGATAGGCACTCACCGCGACCAGTCCGAACCGCACCGACAAGCCCAATGCCACCAACGGTGCGAATGCTGCGCCGATCAGCCACGCGAAATCCGTGGTGAGTGCAGCGCCGGCATAGCGCAGACGCATATCGAAATTGGAGGTAACGCTGCCGGCCGCCTGACCGTAAGACAGGCCCAGTCCCCCAAAGCCAAGAATGATGAAGGCATCCTGGCCCAACTTGCCGCCGCCAAGCAGCCAGGGCGTGATGATCGCGAAGATGGCGATCAGCGCCGCCATCAGGCCCAAGGTTGTGCGCCGGCCGATGCGGTCCGCCAGCAAGCCGGAGATGATCATGCCGAGGATGCAGGCGCAGGCACCGATGATCTCTGCCACCAGCACCGCATTCACCGACTGCGATGAACTCAACACGATCCACGACAGCGGGAAGATCGTCACCAGGTGGAATAACGCATAGCTCGCCAGCGCGGCGAACGCGCCAATGAAGATGTTGTAGCCCTGCGTGCGCAGCAACTCGACGATGCCGATGGGTTCCAGCTCGCGCTCTTCCATCGCGACGGTGTATTCCTCCGTCACCACCAGGCGCAGGCGCGCGAACAATGCCACCACGTTGATAGCGAACGCCACGAAGAACGGATAACGCCAACCCCAGTCGATGAAGTCCTCTTCGCTGAGGCTGCTATGCAGAAACAGGAACAGCGCACCAGCCACCATGAAACCGATGGGCGCGCTGAGCTGGCCGAGCATGGCGTACCAACCACGACGTTGTGGCGGTGTGTTGAGCGCCAGCAAGGAGGGTAGGCCATCCCATGAGCCACCTAGCGCAACGCCTTGCAGAATGCGGAACAACACGAGCAAGCCGATTGCCCAGTCGCCAATCACCTTGTAGCCGGGCAAGAAGGCCATGCCTGCCGTGGCACTCCCGAGCATGAACAAGGCGATGGTCAGCTTGATGCCACGACTCCAGCGACGCTGGAAGCTCATGAATAGCGCGGTACCAAACGGACGCGCGATGAAGGCCAGTGAAAAGATCGTGAAAGCGTAAAGCATCCCGTCGAGCGGACTAGCGAACGGAAACAACAGGGATGGAAAGACCAGTACGCAAGAAATGCCGAAGACGAAGAAATCGAAGTGTTCGGAGGTTCGCCCGATGATGACGCCGATGGCGATCTCGCCCGGCGCCACCTTCGCATGCGCCTGGATGCGCTCGATATCCTCTACCGTGTGGCCAGCGCCGTGCTCAGGGAACGTGCTTGACATAGTCATTACTCGGGAAGAGGGAGGATGACGTGGCCACACTATGGCACCACCACGCCTGTCGCGTCACTGGGAATGTTGCCTGTTCCTGTTTCGCGCCGAACGGCGTACCGTTTCCCAAACTGGTCGCGCCGTCGGTATGTCTATGAAGGCTTTCCGTGGACTGCTCGTATCTGTCGCCATCCTGCTTGCGGGTTGCCAATCCGTATTGATGTCGCCATCCGGCGACCTCGCGGTGCAACAGCGCAACTTGATCATCACCTCGACGGTGCTGATGTTGCTGATCATCGTGCCGGTGATCGTGCTCACGCTGCTGTTCGCCTGGCATTTCCGCGCGTCCAACAAGAAGGCCACTTACGATCCCGACTGGGATCACTCCACCATTCTCGAACTGCTGATCTGGGCCGCGCCACTGCTCATCATCATTGCGCTGGGCGCGATCACCTGGGTCAGCACGCACAAGCTCGATCCCTATCGTCCGCTCGAACGGGTCACCGCCAACCGTCCGGTGCCTGCCGATGCACGACCGTTGCAGGTCGACGTGGTCGCACTCGACTGGAAGTGGCTGTTCATATACCCGGAGCAAGGCATTGCCACCGTGAACGAGCTGGCCGCGCCGGTGGATCGCCCGATCCAGTTCAAGATCACGGCCTCCACGGTGATGAACTCGTTCTTCATCCCTGCGCTGGCCGGACAGATCTATGCCATGCCCGGCATGGAGACCCAGCTACAGGCGGTGATCAACGCACCCGGCGAATTCAAGGGTTTCTCCGCCAACTACAGCGGCCACGGCTTCTCGGGTATGCACTTCATCTTTCACGGTGTCACCGAAGAAGGCTTCGCGCAGTGGGTGCAGAAGGCCAAGGCTAGCGGCGGCGACCTCAGTCGTGATGCCTACGTGAAACTCGCCCAGCCCAGCGAGAACGACCCGGTGACGTACTACGCCACGGTGGAGCCGGGTCTTTACCGGGCCATCCTCACCAAGTGCGTGGATCCGGAAAGCCCTTCGTGCATGACGCGCATGGACCTGAGTCCGCACGAGACCAGCGATTCCGGCGTCATGCTGCAACCCGCACCGACCAGCGGCATGGACGCCATGGCGAACCAGCCCCACTCCGACTGATCCTTCCCTCCGGTGGTGTCCACGATGCTTGCCCAAACCGACCTAGCCAAGCTGATTTTCGGTCGACTCACGCTGGACTCGTTGCCACTGCACGAGCCCATCGTGGTGGTGACCTTCGCCGTGGTGGCGGTTGGCGCCCTCGCGGTGCTCGGCGCGATCACCTACTACAAGCTGTGGGGCTATTTGTGGCACGAGTGGTTCACCAGCATCGACCACAAGAAGATCGGCATCATGTACATGATCCTGGGCTTCGTGATGCTGCTGCGCGGCTTCTCCGACGCGATCATGATGCGCGGCCAACAGGCCATCTCTTTTGGCAGCTCGCACGGCTACCTGCCACCCGAGCACTACGACCAGATCTTCACCGCGCACGGCGTGATCATGATCTTCTTCGTCGCCATGCCAATGGTGACGGGCATGATGAATTTTGTAATGCCGCTGCAGATCGGCGCGCGCGACGTGGCGTTCCCGTTTCTCAACAACTTCAGTTTCTGGATGACGGTGGCGGGCGCGATGTTGGTGATGTGCTCGCTGTTCATCGGTGAGTTCGCACGTACCGGTTGGCTGGCCTATCCGCCGCTGTCGGACATCGTGTCGAGTCCGGATGCCGGCGTCGACTACTACATATGGGCTTTGCAGATAGCCGGTGTGGGAACGTTGCTATCGGGCATCAATCTGCTGGTGACCATCGTGAAGATGCGCGCACCCGGCATGACCATCATGAAGATGCCGGTGTTCACCTGGACCGCGCTGTGCACCAACGTGCTGATTGTCGCGGCCTTTCCGGTGCTCACCGCGGTACTCGCGCTGCTTGCGCTGGATCGCTACGCCGGCACCAACTTCTTCACCACCGAGCTTGGCGGCAACGCCATGATGTACGTGAACCTGATCTGGATCTGGGGCCACCCGGAGGTCTATATCCTGATCCTGCCGGCATTTGGCATCTTCTCGGAAGTCACCGCCACCTTCAGCCGCAAGCCGCTATTCGGCTATGCGTCGATGGTGTACGCCACGGTGGTTATCACCGTGCTGTCGTATCTGGTGTGGCTGCATCACTTCTTCACGATGGGATCGGGGGCGAGCGTCAACTCGTTCTTTGGCATCACCACGATGATCATCTCGATACCCACGGGCGCGAAGATCTTCAATTGGCTGTTCACCATGTACCGCGGCCGCGTGGAGTTCGAGCTGCCGATGATGTGGACGGTGGCCTTTATGATCACCTTCGTCATCGGTGGCATGACCGGCGTGCTGCTGGCGGTGCCCCCGGCGGATTTCTCGCTGCACAACAGCCTGTTCCTGATCGCGCATTTTCATAACGTGATCATCGGCGGCGTGCTGTTCGGCCTGTTCGCCGGCATCACTTACTGGTTCCCCAAGGCGTTTGGCTTCCGGCTCGATCCGTTCTGGGGCAAGTGCTCGTTCTGGTTCTGGGTGGTGGGCTTCTATTTCGCCTTCATGCCGCTGTATGTGCTCGGCCTGATGGGCATTACGCGACGCCTCAGCCATTTCGATGATCCATCGCTACAGATCTGGTTCGTAATCGCCGCATTCGGTGCGTTCCTGATTGCGCTAGGCATCGCCTGCAACATCATCCAGTTCGTGGTGAGCTTCAAGAACAAGGAAAAGCTGCGCGACACCACGGGCGACCCCTGGAATGGCCGCACGCTGGAATGGTCCACGTCGTCGCCACCGCCGAAGTACAACTTCGCTTTCACGCCGCTGGTCCATGATCACGACGCGTGGTGGATGATGAAGAAATACCACTACCAGCGGCCACTGAGCGGCTTCATGCCGATCCACATGCCACTCAACACGGGAGCCGGATTCATGATGGGCGCCCTGAGTTTCGTGTTTGGCTTCGCCATGATCTGGTACATGTGGCTGCTGGCGGCGGTGTCCTTTATCGCGCTGCTGGCGGTCGCCATTGGCCACACCTTCAACTATCACCGCGACTACTACTTGTCGTCGGATGAAGTGACCCGTACCGAGGCATCCCGAACGGAGCTGCTGGCCAGCCATGTCTGAGATATCTACTACCTTGCCTGCCGGCGGGCCAAAGCAACCGCTGGCCTTCTACGACACCACGGAGCATCACCCGGTCAACGGTACGTTGCTGGGGTTCTGGGTGTACCTGATGAGCGACTGCCTCGTCTTCGCCTGCCTGTTTGCCGCCTATGGCGTGCTGGGTCGCGAATACGCCGGTGGACCCACTGCCCAGGAGGTGCTGGAGCTGCCGGCCGTGGCGGTGAACACCACGCTGCTGCTGCTTTCCTCCATCACCTACGGCTTCTCGGTGCTGGCGATGCAACGCAACCAGCGCAATCCGATGCTGGTATGGCTGGTGATTACCGGCTTGCTGGGCGCTGGGTTCATCACGCTGGAGTTGCGCGAGTTTGCGCATCTCATCTCGATCGGGGCGGGGCCACAGCGCAGCGCGTTCCTCTCCTCATTCTTCACCCTGGTGGGCACGCACGGCCTGCACGTCACCTGCGGCCTGATCTGGATGGTGGTGCTGATCACGCAGGTGCTGACAAAGGGCCTGACCACTGCCAACAAGCGCCGCCTGCTGTGCCTGTCGATGTTCTGGCACTTCCTCGACGTGGTGTGGGTGGGCGTCTTCAGCTTCGTCTATCTGATGGGGGTGCTGCCATGAGTGCGCACGACGAGTTGCACGCCCACGGCGGCGATCACGGCCACGACGAGGAGGACTTCGGCATCCACGCCACCTTTGGTGGCTACATGACGGGCTTCGTGCTGGCGGTGGTGCTCACCGTCATCCCGTTCTGGCTGGTGATGGACCACGTCATTACGAAGTCCAGCACGGCGGCGGTGATTATCCTCACGCTGGCGGCGGTGCAGATCGTGGTGCACATGATCTACTTCCTGCATATGAACGCGAAATCGGAGGGTGGCTGGAACATGCTCGCGCTGGTGTTTACCATCGTGCTGGTGGTCATCACGCTGAGCGGGTCGATCTGGATCATGTATCACCTCAACAGCAACATGATGCCGTCGATGATGGATCCGTCGAATCTCCCCTGACGATCCATATCCCCTCTTTCGATACGTGGTTCCCCGATGACTGTTGCTGAAGAACCGGGCCGCCAGCCGCGCGGCCCCGTGGCGCTGGCCTTGCTGGCTTTGTTTGGGTTGGTGCTGTTCGCCGGTTTCGTGGCGCTGGGTACGTGGCAGGTCTATCGACTGAGCTGGAAGCGCGACCTGATTGAGCGCGTGGATGCCCGCGTGCATGCGCCACCGGTGGCCGCCCCTAGGCCGGCCGAATGGCCCAGCGTAGATGCGCAGTCCGCTGAGTATCGCCACGTCGAATTGCATGGCAGCTTCCTGCACGACCGCCAGACCCTGGTGTGGACGGCGACGGATTTCGGCACGGGCTACTGGCTGCTCACGCCGCTGCAGGAAGCGGACGGCTCCATCGTGCTGGTCAACCGCGGCTTTGTGCCCACGGATTGGTGCGGCATCAAGGGTAGCTGTGCGCCTGGGCCCACCGGGGAGACGACCGTAACGGGCCTGCTGCGCATCAGCGAATCGCCCCGGCCGTTTCGACACAACGACCCCTCGCGCAACAGCTGGTACACGCGTGACGTGGCAGCTATGGCCACGGCACGCGAGCTCACTCATGTGGCGCCGTATTTCGTGGACCAGGATGCCGCACCCGGCACGCTGGATGTCGGCAAGCCTGCGTGGCCGCAGGGCGGCCTTACCGTGATCTCGTTCCCCAACAACCACCTGAGCTACCTGATCACGTGGTATCTGCTCGCGCTGATGGTATTGGGGGCGGGTATTTATGTGGCGAGGGATGAGCGGCGGCTACGCCGCGGCCCGTAGTTCCGCGGTAGGCAGGAGCGCACGGGGTGCGCTCCTGCCGTGATCCGGCTTACTTCAGGAACGATTTGCCCTGCTTCAGCACGGTGTCGCATACCTTGGTGGTCAGCTGCGACTTGAGGTCGCTGTTGCCGCCGCCGAGGCTCGACAGATCCGTGGATTGCCCGTTGCCGCCCTGCAGGATGCCCTTGGCGCCGTTGAGGTAGCCCGGATCGTTGGTGCCACTGCCCGAGCTGCTGTCGGACGATTTCTTGCTGCCGGTGAGCTTGCCGAGCATGTCGCTCGTGCTCGATCCCGTGCTGTTGCTGGACGAATTGGAACCGCCCCCGCCCAGCTTGCCCATGAGCTGGCTTTGGATGCCCGAGGCACCCGAGTTGCCGCCGAGGTAGTTGTTCTTCACACAGTACTGCAGCAGGCCGGCCACGTTGCCCATGCTGCCGGACGTCATGGAACCGCCGCCGCCGGGAATCATGCCGCCGAGCTTGCCCAAATCCTGTGCTCCGCCTGTGGTGCAGGCCAGGCTCAGGCCGATGGCCACACAGGCCGTACCAATGCTGCCGATGCGTTTGTTCATGGGTATCCCTCCGTCAGGTGCGCGCATTGAACACCCCGCGTCGTTATGGCCGCGTCAGCGCAAGCCGCGAGTGGGGCGTTTGCATTGTGGATGTGCACAGGCATGACGCGCACGTACCATGGGCCAGTGGCCCGGTTCCGACCAGGCATGATGCAGTGCTCCACCGTCCCAACCCGACCGATGGAAGATCTTCGATGAAACGATATGTGGTCCTCGCTTTCGCTGTAACGCTGCTCGCCGGTTGCTCCAGCGCGGGCAGCCTACGCAACTCCAAGCCCACCGCTTCGTATGCTGGCGAAGGCAGCGCGGCCGATATCGCGTCGTGCGTGTCCGACGCGTGGGGCAGTAAACCCGTACACCTTGAGTCCTATGTGCTCTACACAGGCACCACCATCGAGATCCACCAGACCGAAAAAGGTCCTGCCGTGGCGCTGGTGGATATCAAGCCGGTGAGCGACCACACGGTGGCCACCTACTACTCGAACTTCGACGAAGACGATACTTGGTACTTCCAGCAGGTGGCGCACTGCGTGCAGTCCACGCCAGCACCGGCGCCGTAAACTCACTGCCCACCGTCCCTGGCCTTGCACCAGGGACGGCTTAGTCGGTGACGCCCTCAGAGGTTGTGGACGACCAGCGACATCGACGTGCCCAGGCCGTCGTACGGCGTCCGCACCACGGTCAGCGAGTACCCGGCACCATCGGCGAGAGGCCGCTGCACCTTAAGGCCGCCATCCACGTGGGTTACGGGTTGCCCGCTGGCGAGCGAGGCGGTCAATTGCGCGGCACGGCCTGGCTCGAGCACTCGCGCCGCCACCGATCGTGCCCGGCCCAACCACGCGTCGTCGGTCATGCCTTCATCGTTCGCCACCCACAGGCGCGCGGATAGCGTCGGCCTCACGCAGCCGATCGTGCCTACGCGCAGCACATCGCCATCGGCGAAAAGCACGGTGGCACTCGTCCGCGATGCATTCACCGACACCGCTTGCACATCCTTGTCCTGGCGCAGGTGATCCATATCCATGGTCAGCGGTCGCTGCGGGCAGCCGGCTTCGTCGGGCGCATCGGCTGCGTGCAGCGGGCCCCATGGAGAACACAACAGCACTGCACTCGCGAGCGCTACGCGCGCGGCAACATCCATTTTCATCGTTAACCCCTATCCGCCCTTGGCGATGTCCCGTCACTGTGGCATGCGCAGGGCCAGGTCGCCAACGACGTAGCCCGGATAAAGCAAAGCGCAATCCGGGATCGATCTTGCCAAAACCATTCAACGTGGCGCGGTGAGGCATGTTCTCCCGGATGCGCTGCGCTTATCCGGGCTACTCGCTTCCCTTGCAACGGGCCATGATGGAAAGTGACCTGGATTGTCGATGAGGTTATTCGACGGCTCAGAACCGATCGCTAATCGACAAACCTGAAGAAGCCGGATATCGAGAGGAGCTTGAACATGATCGAATGGCGAGGTGCGTTCGAGAATACCGAGGTCAATGCCCTCCATGCCGAATGCTTTGGACACCCATTGCAAGGCAACGACTGGTGGTCGCGAGTGAACCAGTTCAGTCTTGGCTGGGTTCTCGCCCGGCGAGCCACGCGACTCATCGGGTTCGTGAACCTTGCATGGGATGGCGCAACCCACGCTTTCGTGCTCGACACGATGGTGGCCCCTGCTTTCCAGCGTCAAGGTATTGCAAAGGGCCTGATCGAAGAGGCGGTGGCCCGGTCGAAGCAAGCGGATTGCGATTGGCTCCATGTGGACTTCGAACCGCACCTGCAATCTTTTTATCGGGACGCCTGCGGTTTCCGACCAACCAATGCGGGGCTCATCTCGTTGAAGTGATCGCGTCGCATCATTGCGCAGCCAGATGGTGGCTATGGCACGACGGATGCGGTGCCAATGCAGGTCACAGCGCAGGGACGTCTTTATTTCGCGCCCGACGAACTGAGCTATTTCCAACCAGTGCGCGACGCGCAGGGCAAAGTTGTACGGCTAGATTACGTCGAAGGTGGCGACGCACCCGCGCAGCCTTGGCCGCGCGTGGATGCGCCGCCTACGCGTTAACGCAGCGCGGCCGCTTCGCGCGCCAGCGCCTCGATGCCAGCCCAATCACCGCTACGCAGCTTGTCCGCGGGCGTGAGCCACGAACCGCCGACGCACACCACATTCGGCAGCGAGAGGAAATCCGGTGCGTTGCTCAGGCTGATGCCGCCGGTGGGGCAGAAGGTGATCTGCGGTAGCGGGCTCGCCCATGCACCGATGAGTTTGTGTCCGCCGGCGGGAACGGCCGGGAAGAACTTGAGGAAGCGATAACCACGCTCAAGCAACGTCATCACTTCGCTCGCCGTAGCAGCACCCGGCAGCAGCGGTAGTTCGCTGTCGTCGGCGGCATCCAGCAGGCCCGGCGACACGCCCGGCGATACCGCAAACTTCGCGCCGGCCTTGTGCGCCGCGCGCAGGTCCTTGGCGCTCAGCACGGTGCCGACGCCCACCACCGCGCCTTCCACTTCTTCCGCAATGGCTTTGATCGCGTCAAGCGCGGCAGGCGTGCGCAAGGTGACTTCGATAGCGGGAATGCCACCGGCTACCAGCGCGCGCGCCATCGGCACCGCGTGGCGTGCGTCCTCAATGATCACCACGGGAACCACTGGTGCGAGGCGCAGGGTGGATTCGACCTGTTTCTGCTTGGTTTCGATGCTCATGGCGTTCCGTGAATGTCAAAGAAGAGAAGCGGCGTTCAAAACACGCCTGCGCCGAGATCGGCGGCTGTGGCGTTGCGGCGGAACATGCCGAACAGTTCGCGTCCCAGACCGAACTGATGCGCGGAGAGATCGGCCGTCGCCGGCACGCGCGCCGCGAACTCGGCGGCTTCCACCAACACGTCCAGGCGGCCTTCCACGGCATCCAGACGCACGATGTCGCCGTTGCGGATGCGCGAGATCGGGCCGTTGTCCTCGGCTTCCGGCGTTACATGAATCGCTGCCGGCACGCGACCGGACGCACCGGACATGCGGCCATCGGTCAGCAGCGCGATGCGATGGCCGCGGTCCTGCAGTACGGACAGCGTCGGCGTGAGCTTGTGCAGTTCTGGCATGCCGATGGCCTGCGGGCCCTGAAAGCGCACCACCGCGATAAAGTCGCGATTGAGTTCGCCACGCTCAAACGCCTTGCGTACGTCGTCCTGATCGTGGAACACGATGGCAGGCGCTTCAATGACGAGGCGATCCTCCGGCACGGACGATACCTTGATCACCGCGCGACCCAGGTTGCCCGACAGCATGCGCAGGCCGCCGTCAGGGCGGAAGGGTTCGGCCATGCCGCGCAGCACGCCACGGTTGCCGCTTTCCTTGGACACCGGCGTCCACGCCAACGCACCGTGATCGTCCAGGTGAGGCACCTGCGTATAGCCATCCATACCGGTGCCGAATACCGTGCGCACATTGGCGTGCAGCAGGCCCTGGCTCAGCAATTGATCGATCAGGAAGGCCATGCCACCGGCTTCGTGGAACTGGTTCACATCGGCGTAACCGTTGGGATACACGCGCGCCAACAGCGGAATCACCGAGGACAGCGCGTCAAAATCATCCCAGCGCAATTCGATACCCGCTGCACGCGCAATGGCAACCAGATGCAGCAGATGATTGGTGGAGCCGCCCGTAGCATGCAGGCCGATCACACCGTTGATGATGGCGTTCTCGTCAACGATGTGGCCGATCGGCAAGTACGATGAACCCGGTGCGCTCAACTCAGCCACACGCAGCACGGCTTCGCGCGTTAGCGCGTCGCGCAGCGGCGTCTCCGGCGCGACAAAACTGGAACCCGGCAGGTGCAGGCCCATGATCTCCATCAGCATCTGATTGGAGTTGGCCGTGCCGTAGAAGGTGCAGGTGCCTGCCGCGTGGTAAGACGCTGCTTCCGCTTCCAGCAGCTCGGCCTTGCTGGCCTTGCCCTCGGCGTAGGCCTGACGCACCTTGGATTTCTGTTCGTTGCTGATGCCGCTCGGCATCGGGCCACTGGGTACGAAGATGCCGGGCAGATGGCCAAAGCTCAGCGCGCCGATCAACAGGCCCGGCACAATCTTGTCGCAGATGCCGAGGTACATCGCGCCGTCAAACATGTCATGCGAGAGCGATATAGCAGTGGCCATGGCGATGAGGTCGCGCGAGAACAGCGACATCTCCATGCCGGCGCGGCCCTGCGTAATGCCATCGCACATCGCCGGCACGCCGCCGGCCATCTGCGCGGTGATGCCCGCTTCACGCGCGACATTGCGGATCAACTCCGGATAGCGCTCGTACGGCTGATGCGCCGAGAGCATGTCGTTGTACGCATTGATGATGGCAAGGTTAGGTGTATGGCCCTCGCGCAGGCGTTCTTTGTCAGTCGGGCCACAAGCGGCGAAACCGTGAGCGAGGTTGCCGCACGACAGTCGTTCGCGATGCGGCCCGTTGCCTTGTGCCGCCTCGATGCGGCGCAGGTACTGGGCGCGTGATTCGCGGCTGCGCTCGCGCAGGCGTTCGGTGACTTCGGCAAGGACGGGGTGCAGCACACTCATGGTCGAACTCCGGGAAGATCATCGAGCGCGCCATGCGCGCTCAGGCATCGAATCAGGCCGCTGGCGCCTTAGGGGCACCAATAGACAGCCACCGGCACGCGTTGCTGCGTCAGCACCGAGCGCACGGGGAAATTTGCGGCGTCGCCAAGGCCTAGACGCGCATCCGCCAGCAACTGTTGCTTGGCATCGCCTTCGATATGCAGAACCAGCGCGCGCGTATCGAGCAGGGCAGACAACGTGAAGGTGATGCGCGGCTCGCCGGCGCCCGGCGCGCGCATCGGCAGCACACGTGCGGTGTTGTTGAGGTCCAGCGCCTCGGGCAGGCGATCGCCTTCGGGGAAAAACGAGGCCGTGTGGCCGTCGTTGCCCATCCCGAGGATCACCGCATCAAAGGGCAGTTCCAGCGATGCCACGCGTGCACGCACCGTGGCGAGACCGGCCTCCGGCGTCGGCGCATCGGTGTAGAGCGGCACGAACTGCGCCGTCGTCGCCGCATGCTGCAGGAGCAACGCCTTCACCATGGCGGCGTTGGAACGCTCGTTACTCTCCGGCACCCAGCGCTCATCGACCAGGGTGACCTGCACTTTCGACCAGTCCAGCGTTTGGCGCGACAGCTTCTCGAAGAAGTGGCGCGGCGTGCTGCCGCCGGAAACCGCGAGCAGCGCGCCACCACGCTGGGCAATGCCTTCGCGCAGGCGGTCGGCAATACGTTCGGCCAGCGCAACGGCAAGCGCGTCGCAGTCGGTGAAGCTATGCGTGGTGACGTCGAGGGTGTCAGACATGATGGGCAGAGTGCAGTAGCTGCGCGGGAACACACGCGTGGCGGGAAAACACGTTGGTCTTGGAGTCTAAAGACCGGCTTGCGATGCACAGGTGAAACGCCTGCGCATCGTTCTGGAGCAAACCCAGCGAGGGCTTAGTCACCATCCTCGTTCCAGGTGCGGCCATCGCGTTCGATCAGCGCCACGGCGGCACTCGGCCCCCACGTACCCGAGGTGTAGGGGCGCGGCGACTCGCCGCTCTCAGCCCACGCGGTGAGGATGGGGTCAGCCCAGCGCCATGCCGCTTCCACTTCGTCGCGGCGCATGAACAGGGTGGGGTTGCCGCGCACCACGTCGAGCAGCAAGCGCTCGTAGGCATCCGGCTGCGAGGCGCCGAACGCTTCGGCAAAGCTCATGTCCAGTGGCACGTGACGCAGGCGCAGGCCGCCCGGGCCCGGGTGCTTGATGGTGAGCCACAGCTTGATGTCTTCGTCCGGCTGCAAGCGCAGCACCAAACGGTTCTGCACCAGCGGACCTGCCGAAGCATCGAAGATCGAATGCGGCACGGCCTTGAACACCACCGTGATTTCCGACACACGCTCCGGCAGTCGCTTGCCCGTACGCAGGTAGAACGGCACGCCGGCCCAGCGCCAGTTGGCGATCTCGGCCTTCACCGCCACGAATGTCTCGGTGTTGGACTTGTGATCCTTCAGTTCATCCAGATAGCCCGGCACAGCCTGGCCTTCCGCCGAGCCCGCACGGTACTGGCCGCGCACAGTGAGCTGCGCAGCATTGGTTTCCGTGATCGGCTTGAGTGAGCGCAGCACCTTGAGCTTCTCGTCGCGCACCGCGTCGGGCGCGAGCGAGGAGGGCGGCTCCATCGCCAGCATGCACACCAGTTGCAGGATATGGTTCTGCACCATGTCACGCAGCGCGCCGGCATGGTCGTAGTAGCCCGCGCGCTGTCCCACGCCCAGCGTTTCGGCGACAGTGATCTGCACGTGGTCAATGTGCTCGGCATTCCACAGCGGCTCGAACAGCGCATTGCCGAAGCGCAGCGCCAGCAGGTTCTGCACTGTTTCCTTGCCGAGGTAATGATCGATGCGGAACGTCTGCGACTCGTCGAAGAAGCGGCCAACGTCGTCGTTGATCTGGTTGGCGCTCTTCAGGTCGTGGCCGATAGGCTTTTCCAGGACCACCCGCGACTTGCCCTTGTTGAGATCGTACTTGCCCAGGCGATTGCAGATATCGACGAACAGATCAGGCGAGGTGGACAGGTAGAACACGCGGATGCGGTCCGCGTCCTTGCCCATCAATGTAGCGAAATCATCCCAGCCATCGCCTTTGCGCGCGTCCAGCGAGCGGTAGCTGACCAGCTTCAGAAAGTCTTCGACCTTCTTGCCGTTGCCATCCTTCACCAGCACCTTGCGCAGGTTGTCGCGATAACCCTCGTCGTCGAGGACTTCGCGGGCAATACCGATGATGCGGCTGTCGTCGGGAATCTGGCCATCCGTGTAACGGTGGTAAAGCGCGGGCAGGAGCTTGCGCAGAGCAAGGTCGCCGGTGCCGCCGAAAATCACCAAGTCAAAAGTCTCGACCGGCTGGGAAGAAGCAGTCACTTCAGTCACCTCAAGGCGATACGTGGGGCCGTGCGTGGCTTGCATACCACGTACGTTTCCCACTGATCGTACCAGTGACATACCAGACAACACCAGTTCCCCGTTGGCCTCCGGTGGACCGCTATTGGACACGGATTTTTCCGTAAAACTGGTACCACCCAAAAGCCGCAGCAAAACAGTCGATTGCCAAATTGGTATGGTCATTGGTATCGTTTAGGTATGGAAACCGCCCTCGTCAACGAATACCGCCGGCTCAGCCGCGACCTCGCCACCAGCCAGCCGCTGGCTTATCTGCGCCTGCGTCGGGCTATCCGTAATGTGGTGGAACACCGCGACATCGAACCGGGTCAGGCATTGCCCAGCGAGCGCGATCTTTCCCGCCTGCTCCAGCTATCGCGCGTTACGGTGCGCAAGGCGATCTCCGGTCTGGTGGAAGAGGGCCTGCTCAACCAGCGCCACGGCGCGGGCACCTTCGTTGCCGAGCGCATCATCAAGCCGATGTCGCGCCTCACCAGCTTCACGGAAGACTTGCGTGCGCGCGGCTTGAACCCGCGCTCCGAATTCTCCGAACGAATCATTGGTGAAGTGACGCCCGAAGAATCGATGGCGCTCAACCTGTCGCCGGGTGTGCTGGTGGCACGCCTGCACCGCGTGCGTTATGCGAAGGAAGAACCCTTGGCGATCGAGCGCAGCGTGGTGCCCGCCAGCATCCTGCCCGACCCGACCATCGTGCAGGATTCGCTGTATCAGATCCTCGAAACGCTGGGCGCGCGCCCGCGTCGCGCCTTACAGCGCCTGCGTGCAGTTTCGCTGGGCGCGCAGCAGGCACGTCTGCTTCACGTGCCCGCCGGCAGCGCTGGCCTCAACATCGAGCGTCGCAGCTTTCTCGATGATGGCCGCGTGGTGGAGTTCACCACCTCGTGGTATCGCGGCGATATCTATGATTTCGTGGCAGAGCTGCAGACGGATTGAGTGTCTCGCGGATTCCGGTGGCGTCATGCTTGCGCGGCGCCATCCCCTCGGCAGTCATGACGCATATCGCCAACGAAACGCTAAGAAGAAAATGGTGCGCTGTCAGCAGGCAGCCTAGGAATCACCTGAGTTATCCAAACAGTAAGCGGCTCACCGCTTACACCATGCGCTGACCGCCACGGCTGCCCTAGTTGCATGGAACGGGAGCGCCACGCGCGGATCTCGCTCTGCGCTCTGACAATCCCAAGGGGAATGGATGATCCCTGGCCGCTCGTTTTTCTGCAGACACACGCCGCTATAAACGCCGCAGCCGTTGCCACGCGGTAGCTAAGTCGATAGTCAGCGGTGCGGTACTTCCTGCGGTGAAATCGAGGATGTCTGGGCGCTCCGTACCAGCGCCAAATCGATCGCCAGATGGCTTCGACTCGTAGAAATGACATGCTTAAGAACGAGTATGGATTATCCATACTTAAACTGTCAATGGGATCCGGACGACACGCATCAGGGTAAGCCGTACATTGCCAATCGGTGTTTGCCTAAAGGCAATAGGTACATGGTTGATTTCAGTGATCGCCTTCGGGCAGCAAGAACAGCTGCAGATTTCACGCAGGAACAGCTGGGTCTTGCGGTGGGCGTATCAAAACAAGCCGTGTCAGACTGGGAGAACGGACGGCAGCACCCCAGTTTTCAGCTATGGGATCCATTGCGCAAGGAACTAGGCGTAACACTGGATCACCTGATCGGTGGAGACCCTCTACCGCGCCGGGTGCAGGAAGAAACCGCGACCTACGGTGAACGGCTGCCTCCTGACCTTCGACGTCTGCTCGAGCTGGGACGTCGCTTGACGCCCCGCAAGCTCAAATTGCTGGTGACGTTTCTCGGCAGATAGGGCACACGAAAACCACCGTAGCCCGGATGAAGCAAAGCGCAATCCGGGATCAATCTTGCCAAAGCCATGCAACGCACGACGGTGAGCGCGTTCCCCCGGATGCGCTGCGCTTATCCGGGCTACTTCCGTGCAACGTCAATCGCATGGGTCACTCCCCAAACCCCTCACCCGACGCCCAATCCGCCGGTAATAAACCGTGCCGCACAAACCGGTGAAACGATGACCACGGCCAATCGACCGTGCGCGTGACAAGACCATGCTTGACTGGGTTGTAGTGGATGTAATCCACATGCCGCGCAAAATCCACGTCATCCCGAATCACGTGCTCCCAGAATCTGGACTGCCAAACACTCTGGCCCGCACCGACGGGCTGCATCCGGCATCTGGCCACGTGCCTGGTAAAGAGTGATTTGCACATCCGCCAACGCCCCGAATAATCGGCGTCCCCTGCGGGCAACGTCCACACTGCATGCAGATGCTCGGGCAGCACCACCATGGCATCGATCGTGAAGGGTCGTTGTAAACGCGTTTTACGTAACGCGTCGCGTAGGGCGTCGATGTGATCCACCAGCGTGCTCGCGCGCCGATCACGTAGCGTCACCGTGAAGAAGTACGTCCCACCCGCCACACGAGCACGCCGATAGTTCACCATCCACCCCATCTCCACGTCGCACAGCACGACAACAACGTAGCCCGGATAGAGCGAAGCGCCATCCGGGATCAGTCTTAAAAGTCGAGCGGTGTAGTGTTCACCCACAGATGGCGCAGCGCTTATCCAGGCAACCGCTGCACCAGCTCGATGTAGCCCGGAGGAAGCAAAGCGCCATCCGGGGTAATCCTCCCAAAGCCACGCAACGCGGCATGGTGAAGCGTATTCCCCGGATGGCGCTGCGCTTATCCGGGCTACTCGCTACTCGCTCGCTACCGCCGCACCCACTCGATGTAGCCCGGAGGTAGCGAAGCGAAGTCCGGGATCGACCCCGCCAAGGCCGCGCGGTGAAGTGAAGTGTTCTCCCGGATGCGCTGCGCTTATCCGGGCTACTCGCTTATCCAGGCAACCGCCGCACCACCTCGATGTAGCCCGGAGGAAGCGAAGCGAAATCCGGGATCGACCTCGCCCAGGCCGCGCCGTGAAGTGAAGTGTTCCCCCGGATGGCGCTGCGCTTATCCGGGCTACTCGCTCGTTGCGCCATGTCAACGTAGCCCGGATGAAGCAAAGCGCAATCCGGGGCAATCCTCCCAAAACCACGCAACGCGGCATGGTGAAGCGTATTCCCCGGATGCGCTGCGCTTATCCGGGCTACTCGCTCGCTACGGATGGATGAATTACAAGTACTGCATGGTGAATGTCATGGACGAATTGGCGGTGCCTGCGGAAATGGTCCCTGTGCGGTAGTAACGAGCGCTGAGCGGCACCGTATAGTTACCATCGGCGCTGCCGCTGAATCCGCTGAGCGTCTGCCAGCTGCTCAGCGGGAAGGCGGCGGTACCGGCACTATTGAGCAGCTGCACACCCACTCCCGAAGCCGAAGAGCCGGAGTTCAAGGCAACGACCGACTGTGCGCTATTGACTACGGTAGTCACAGGATCAATGCGGTACTGGACGCCATGGATCATTCCCGCTTGCGTGCCAGACACGGTGGCTCCGCCAGGGCAGTTGTTTAGTTTGACGGTGAAACTCACCGGCGTGGTACCCGCACCAACGCTAGCCATTTCGTTTGGCGAATGCGTGCCCAGGGGCACGAGGACGTCGGGGGTCGTGCAGGCGAGTGCATTGATCTGCACATTGATGGTGTAACTGTTCGCGAGCTGTGTCTGGGTAGCGTTGTTATCAATGGGCGCCAGTTGTACCGCGATACCCGAAATGAGGCCGCTCTGCGCCTGTGAACTTGTCTTAACAAGCGCAACCTGCACTTGGGCGCCAGCCGTACCGCTAGCAGCGTAGCCAGGCCCACCACAAGCTAGGCCGGCCCAGGAGTTCGCAGTGCTTCCCCAGCCGGTCCAACCTCCCTTGTACGTACAGGTTTGGGCGGTAAAAATCAAATTCCTGCCAACAGCAATGCCAACGCCCTGCACGTTGGTATTCCAAACCGTATAGGTGACCCCGCCATACGAGTAAGTCCCGCCGGAGTTACCTGTGGCCACAGGTCCTGTCTGGGCGCGAACGCCATAGTTGGCGTTGGGCCAGTTGCAACTCCAGATATTGGAGGTCTGACTCGACTGCACCCATGTCGTCAACAGCGAACCTACCGGCAGGTCGCGTGCAACCGATACCGTTGCCGGCAAACTGAGAGCGATCGTTTGCCCGCCACCGGTACACGTCGCCCATGCACCTTTGGAGCCCATGAGCAGCAGTATCAGTGCAAACAACTGCAGTTGGATACTGCGGCGTAGCTTCTTGTTCATTTCAATGGAAGTATTCATATCAGTACCCTCGGTGCATCGCAGAAACGACGCGCAAGTTCGTCATCTCGTAGTTAGCGGCACACCGCATCGGTCGATTCCACACCCGCACTCTGGCCCTTGGCCCGTGCCGGCAATTGATAACTCACGTGGCACTGCTTGGCCTCGTCATCGCCCCAACGCACCAGCAAGGTGCCGCCGTCTTCCGCACCACGTACAAATAGCTGACCACCCTGGCCGACCATGCCCACGGTGTTGCCCTTCTCGTCGAGCACGTCCGCACCGAATGGGAGCGGTTCGCCGTTAGGCTGCTTGGCGCTAATCATCACGGCGCGACCGCTGACGGTGTTGAACGTGAGCGGGATCACCGCACCCGCGCGCGGCGCTGTCTGCAGACGTGTGGTCTGCAGTTCCACGTCGCTGGAGGTGCCCGCCGGGTCCAGCGTTACATCGTTCATGCGGTACGGCATCAGATCGGTGGCTACCGCGTAGCCACGCCCGTCCACGGTGGTCTGACCGCTACTGGACACGCGCGCACCCTTGGCATCTGGCGCATGGATGATCGCAATAGGACTGTTAAGGTCCAACGACGGCGACAGCGTGATGCCGCCGCCATGCACCACCACGCCACCGGACGCACTGACGGACGCCTGCTGATAGTGATCGGAGTACGAGTAGCTACCGTTGAGATTGGCGTACGGTGCCTGCCAGCCCAGTGTGCCGCTCGCGGTGGTCTGCGAACTGCCCGAGCTGCTGTTGTTGTAGTTGCTGTAGGTCGCGTTGCCGCCGTAGTTGAATTCGCTGTTCTTGCCGAACGTGCCGGTGACACCGACGCGGTCGTTGTCGCCCATGACATCGTCGTGGGTGGCGCTGAAGGTCAACTGCGGTGCGTTACGCGAGGACGGACCACCCAGTGGGATGGAGACGTTGAGGCCGAACTGGTTGTCGTAGTGCGAGCCGTTGTACATCGGGCCGGCCGAATAGGTACGGCTGGCGGTGATACCGAAGTTCACGCGCTTATAGGTGTTGCTGTAGCCCATCTGGTAGGTGGTGGCATTGGTCATGCCGTTCCAGTAGGTGTTGTGCGACCCATTGAAATAGAGCTGGCCGTACTTGCCGCCAAAGTCCTGGTTGATGGTGACGTTGAGGCGCTGCTTCTGGCGCATCGTGTTGACCACGTCCAGGCTGGACGTGTGCATGGAGGTCATCATGTCCTGCGTGAGCACGGCATCGCTCAGCGACAGGTAGTTGCCGTTGGAATAGCGGTAGGACGCCAGCGCGAAGGTGGTGCCCGAGGTGGGAATCGCCTTCGAATACGACGCGCGGTAGCTATAGCCTGAGAGCGACTCAGCGCCCTTGAAGGTGGTGTGCGAATTGGTGACGTCCAGCGCGAACGCACCGATGGCCGTGTTGATGGCCGCGCCACCCAGGTACGAGTGGTACAGATCGCGGTAGGTGGACTGCACGCCACCGTACACCGTCAGCCAGTTGTTGATGCCGCGCTGATAGGTGCCTTCGACGAAGTACGGTTTGTCGTTGCGCAGCGCATCGTTGCGCACTTGGCCGTCGGTGATAGCCCAACGCCCGACGCCCGGACGCAACAGCATCGGTACGGCGGAGTACGGCACCAGAAAGCTGTGCACGCTACCGTCGGCTTCGAACACGAGGACGGTGAGGTCGCCGCCGTAACCGGTGGCATACAGGTCGTTGATCACGAACGGACCCGGGGCCACCGTCGTCTGGTACAGCAGGTTGCCGCTCTGGCGCACTTCCACGCGAGCCTGGGTGTTGGCGGTGCCGCGCACGGTCGGCGCATAACCCTGCTGCGAGTCGGGCAGCATGCGGTCATCGCTGTAAATAGTGAGGCCGCGGAACGGCGTGGTGTCGAACACGATACCCTGGGTGTAGCTATCGCCCAGTGTGAGCTGCGCCTTCCACTTCGTGATGTCATGGGTAGCGGTGGTGTTGACGTTGGTCCAGTGCTCTTTACCGGTGTTCTGATCCCACTGCACATTCTCCTGGCTGCGGATGCGCCAGCCCGCTACGTTCAGGCCGAGGTTAAGGCCGAGATACGCGTTGATGTCGTTGGAGTTGTAGCCACTGCTCTGCGCGGGCGTAAACGTGCCGCGCTGCACCTGCACGTACTGGCCGGCCGTGTTGAGCATGTAGTTGCCCGACGGCGCCGCTGTGTAAGAGCCACCGGGGCCCGGCACGTAGTACTGGCTACCCTGCACCTGCAATGGGCTGCCGTCCTCCGCCACGGCGGTACCGTAACCCGGGTTACGCGGGCCGGAATAGCTCTGATTAAGCGAGTAGGCGTTGAAGTTGTAGCCAACCAGCAAGGCCGTTTCGCCCTGATCCCACAAATCCGGGCTCACGTAACCGCGCGCCTGGCGCTTGAGCGCCTCCTGCGGAATGGACACGTCCAGGCGAAGCTCGCCGACGTTCATGGTCACGCTGGCATCGGCGCTGATGTCATGAATCGAGACGCACACGTTCTGCGGATTGACGACCTGCGGATCGAGGGCGCTGACATCCACACCCATCTGCACCAGCGTGGGGTAGTCGAAGCACGGCTGCGCGACCTGGCTACCATCTACCGCATGGAACTGGACGTTCTTGCGAGCGACACGACCGTCGTTGACGAACACGTCGACGTTGTAGTTACCCGGCAGCACCGGATTGCCATGCTCGAAGCGGGACACGTCCACCGACTGGCTAGAGGCAGTGAAGGCACTGCTGAATTCGACGGCACCACCCGGATCAGCGGCAGGTTCGAGCGCAGGAGCCGCCGCGGGTGCGATCGCCGGAGCGGCAAACACGGCGGCCGGCGACAAGCCCAGCGCGATCATGACCGACCAGCTCAGCAGGCGGGGGCGCGCCGTATCGCGCGAAGTAGCTTCCGTCGAGTGCGTGGAGTTCATGGATTTAATGCTCGTCGCGTTCATGGGTGTCACCGGACTCGTTGGGACAAAGACTCCCCGCCGGACAAGCCACGGATGCGGCGCCGGAAACAGTCTTTGAGGAGCAATGCCCTGCTGGGCTGCTTGCTTGGTTACGCCTTAACCAGCTCTTGAAGTGCGGCGGGTGCGCAGCATCTGCATCGGCGTCGGTGATGTCTCGTGGTTCTTTCCGACGCGAATAGGATCGCGCTGTGGCTGCACTGAAAGCATAGGAACTGTCTTAAACCCCACCACTTCGCAGAGACTCCAGAAGCGTCTCAATCGGAGACAACCTGACCGACGCCGCGCCCTGCGCGCCATTCGCTCGATCACCGAATGGCGCAGTCGCGTCCTTGCCGTGCTCTTTCTCCGTGGCGGGAGGGTTGCCGTTCACGTGCTATCGATCAGCGCGAGAAGCTGACCTCGCGCGGGTTGAAACCGCCAAAATCGTTGATGACCGTGACGACGAGTTTTCCACCGGCGTCGATCGTGCCTGTGACCGGGAACGTGCCCTTACCCTTGGCCGGACACATGCCGCCCTTGCTGACGGATGGCTGCTCGGGTGTGCCTTTTAACGAGACGTCGCTGAAGGAGATGTTGTACGGGGTATCGTTGGTGCATTCCACGTCGTAACCGTTGCCGTTGGACACCAGTCGCCAATGGGTCTGGTCCAGCGCTTCGTCCACCGAGCCCTGCAGGCCCTTGGGACGATAGAACAGCTTCAGGCGCGAACGCACTGCAAGCTGCATGAAATTGTTCGCCGCATCGCTGCCCGCTTTGGGCTTGGGCGGAATCTCGAGAATATTGAGCCAGAACACCGTTTCACGGTCCTGGGGAAGATTGCCCGTACCGGTGTACATGATGCGCAGGGTCTGGCCCTTGCTGGGATCGACGCGCGACATCGGCGGCGTGATCACAAATGGGGCCTTGCTGGTTTCGGGGCGCTCACTGGCGTCACCGGTATCGACCCATGCCTGGATGAGACGTGCTTCCTTGCCGTCATTGACCATGCTCAACGAAACCTCGCGCTGATCGGCGGGGTACACCACACGGGTGCCGTTGATGGTGATGCCTGCATAGGCGGAGCTGAGGCTCGCGGCGATGACGGTCACGGCGCACAAGACGCGGCGGAAGACTTTCATATCACTGCTCTCTGGGCTGGAAACGAACAACACTTATCCGTTTAGGGTTGAGCGAGGCCGGCGAACCGGCCTCGCTCCTGAAAGCTCAAGAGAGCGATCAGTTGTACTGCATGGAGTACGTCAGGTAGGTGGTGACCGCACCGGCGGTGGCGGCGCCACCGTTGGCGAGGTACTGGCCCACGTAATTCAGGGTCGCGGTGTTGCCGGCGATGGTGGCGGCCGGCTGGTTGCTGGCGGCGATCAGCGTGGTGCCGTTGACGACAGCAGCGTTGATGCCCAGGTTGATCGGCTGGTTGTTTGCCGGGTTAACCATGCGCACTTCGACGTTGGTCGCGCCACCGGAAGCCTGGTTCTTCAGGGCGCCCGTAGCGGTGTCCAGAGCCGGCGTGCCGGTGGTTTCGACCCACAGAGCAGCCGTCTTGCCGTTGGTGCAGTTGGTGCCGCCACCCAGGACCAGCGAGAAGTTGGTGTCGCCAGCGGTCTTGCCGGCAGCCGCCAGGGCCGAGGCGCTGACGGTCGGCAGGGTCACGGTGATGTTGCCCGTGCCGGTGGCAGCGCCGCCGCCGGTGATGGTGCAGGTGGTGTCGGTGATCTGGCCGTTGAACGTGATGGTGCCATCAGCAGCGGAAGCCTGCATAGCAACGAGGCCAAACGCGACAGCCAGAGCGGCGGAGAAAAGAGTCTTCTTCATGGGTGGTTCCTTAGTTTTAAAGTCGTCTTTCCAGGGATCGGCTGGAACGTTGGATAGTGGCCTCGTGATCCGAGTCCCTTGCGGGGTGAGGCGCCATGTCGACGCGAGGAGAACTCACTTAGCCGACTGTGCACATGATCCCGATTACCCATACCCCGGGATATCGGACGACTCTCAAAATAATCTGAGAAATATTCACTCCTGCACTCGTGAACTGGCGCAAGATCGCTCAAATGCCGCAATAAAGCGGGTTTGAAGCATTCATATGTCAGATGCAAGTAAAGTTCCTAGCTACGCGACATCCGGAATCTCCGTACACTCGCCATCAGCTTCTGCGCAAAAGGCGACAGCCCCATGGCTGTGTTCAGCGATGACCTTTGAGCCGCAAGAGCGGCTGTACATCGCGTGATAAGGCGGTTGGGTTCTGTGCCGGACGTATCGCTCGATCAAGGGATACGCGGCAGCCATCGACGACGGACAGGTTCGAGAGAAAGCCACAACACGCGGCTCTGGATTTTTACGTGTGCTCGAACTTCAACGCCGCCTTACGTTGTGCGACTTCAGTGTTTCGGGAGGATCGCAGGCCTTTCGCGCGGCCATTGATGACAGGTGGAACTCCTGCACTTGGGGATCGCGCAGAACACTGTGGCGCAATGACGCTGCCACGCGTAGGCGCACTCCTGGAATCCGCTTCGCTTGCCGCGCATCACGTCTGGAGCTTGACGAGGGGAAACGCAAGGAAGTGCTTCGACAGCCGGATTTCCTGGCCCACCACGTGAGCCATGCAGGCGTCGCCTATCGAATGGTCGGAATGCATTCGGCATCAGCAGCCATGACTGTGTCTATCAAGATGGACTGTCAGCCCATGTAACTCATGGAGATAGCGCCTATGAAGATACGCACGATCATTGCCGACGATCATTCCATCGTTCGCAACTGCATACGTACAGAGATCGAGACGATTGAATGGATTCAAGTGACGTCCGAGGTGTCGTCACCGCATGAGCTAGTCGCTGAGTTGTGGTGGGCTCCGTGCGACTTGTTGATTACGGACTTCAATATGTCGCAAGGGCCAACGGAAGATGGCCTGGCCATGCTCGACTGCATCCTTGAGCGTTATCTCGATCTGCCGATCATCGTGTTAACCATGGTCACCCAAGCGGACATGCTGCGAGCGATTTACAAGAGAGCGGTGTCGGGTCTGGTGAGCAAGAACGACTCGCTGGGTGCGATCTCGGCCGCTGTGCGAGCTGTCTCCGTGGGTCGCCGATATATCAGCGCGACTGTTCAATCCAAACTTCGCCCGCATTTGTTAGGAGCGAATGGCCATATACCGCCGCCTTCATCACTCAGTGAACCCGAACTTCGTGTACTGCGGCTGTTTGTGTCCGGACGCTCATTCGGCGAGATCGCAGCACTGCTGGGAAGCAGTATGGGGAAAGTGGCTCAACTGAAAATGGAGGCGATGAGGAAGCTGGACATTCGTAGCGACCTGGATCTGTATGGTTATGCCATGCGGCAGGGCTTCTCGGTTTGAACAAGCGCTCGAAGTGATCGTTTCACTCATTGTCCAACGATCTATGGATCTAACAGGAAAGCATTGAGAAGCGACCGAGTGGCCGCTTCTCAATATGGATGGCCCCTATGGCTTCTTCGTCAATGGCATCACGAGCACGCTCGGATGCTGCGCGTCGTGATAGAGGGTGACGGTAACGGTGCGCGCATCCTTGCCTGATTCGTTCGCTACCACGCCGCCGCTGTTGTAGTTCTTCTCGAAGAACCGGGTGTTGAGCGGCCCAATGGCCAGACGCAACCGGCTGCCCTTGGCAATGCGTCGCGCGATGAAGGCGAAGTGATCGACGTCATAGCGTTCGACCGCGCCGGGCTTGACCAACTCTGGCGTGCGCTGGCTCTTTCGATAACGCGCACGGAGGAACTGCGAACCCAGCTGTACGCTGCTTCCGTCTGGACGGATCTCGTAAAGGAAGGCAGCAAGATCGGTATCGGGCTGATCCATGGATAGCCACAGCGATAGCTTGGGAAAGCCGGCGAACTCGGTGTTCTGGGTGAATGGGGCCGTGTGATAGACAAGGATCTTGCCGTTGGCGCCCAGCAATCCGCTCTGGTCGGTGAGAGATGCTCCGGCGTCTTCTGCACCATCCCAGGCGTTGAAGGTGGTGTCGCGTGGATCGTAGATGTAGCTGTCGGGCTTGCTTGCATCGCGCGGCGCCGTGGAGGTAAGCGCGCCTGACTCGTAGATGCCACGGTTATGGCCGTTGTCGGAAGTCAGGTACATCGACGCGCTGCCGGTGGTAATCGCATCCAGTGATGGCGCATAGCGCCATTCGCCTTCATCACCCAGCAGCATGTAGTAGGTCACCCTGTCCTTGAGGAACGCGGGCTTGCTACCGGCTTTGAGCGTCCAGTCGTACCAGTCTTTGTCCAATGCATTGACGTCGACCATGCTGGCTGCACCGAATTTGATACCGGCGTAGGTTTCGGTAGGTGTGCGCGTGCCGGCGTGATCCCATGGGCCAATGAGCAGGTAGTGCCTGGCGGCCGCCTGGGCTGACGCGGCGCGCAGGTGATCGCGGTAGTAAGACAACGCGCCGTATTGGTCGTCGTCGTATTGGCCGGTGATGGTAAGGATCGGGAGGTCGATCTTGGCGAACTGCGCCGGTGTCGCGCTATAGCTATCCCAGTAGGCGTCGGGCTCGGGATGATCCAGCCAGGTCTGGAACACGGGTGACGGGTTGCCCACCACGGTATCGAGTTCGCGGAAAGGCCGCTGCGCCTTATACAGCTCGCCGAACTGCATGGCCCAGAAGGACCAATCTCCAAACGTCACTTCCTGCCCGGTATGCCCACTGGTCAGCGTGAGCCACTGCATGTCATAGGCGTAGTAGATGTTGTTTACGAAGGGAAAGTCGACGCCTGGGCGCACTGCGGCGACGGGTATGATGGTCGCGAGGTGCGGCGGAAACTCCTTGGCCGTCGCCCACTGGTCGTAGCCGGCGTACGAGCCGCCCCACATAGTGACCTTGCCGTTGCAGTAGGGCTGCTTGGCCAGCCACTCGACGACGTCGTAGCCGTCCTTGGCTTCCTGCAGCATCGGTGTGAACTCACCTTCTGAGTTGCCCCGGCCGCGTACGTCCACGGCGAGGAACACGTAGTCATGGGTGGCGAAGTAGACACCGCGGGGATGGTAGGTCTCCGCGATATAGGGGGTCAGCGTGAATATGCAGGGTAGGGGCGCGCGCTGGCCGGAAGGACGGTAGAGCGTCGCGTTCAGCTTAACTCCGTCGCGCAGGGGGATCTTCACGCCCCACTGAAAGTCGAGGGGCGCCGTGCTTCCGCCAGCGGGGCCATCGGCGATGACAGGGGTGGCAAGCAGCAGGGCGGATACGAAGGCGGCAACGCGCAATGACATGTCGGCGGTCCTTGTCGGGAGGGCGGGTCGAATCCACCCCAGACTGGCCGGACCGGGCCACCCAATCGTCCGAACGGGTCGGATCGGACGTTCAGATCGCCGGTTCGTTGCGGGTCTCGTGCCGGACGCGTCGATATTCGCGCGGGGTACTCCCGGTAAGCCGCTTGAACACGGCGTTGAAGGTCGACTTGCTGCCGAAGCCGCAGGCCAACGCGATCTCCAGGATGCTGCGTCCATCGCCGGGATCGGCAAGATGCCGTTCGGCGGCGGCCACGCGGTAGCCGTTCACGAACTCGAAGAAGTTCTGCCCACGCCCCTGGTTCAGTGCCTGCGAGACGTAGTTCGGCGGCCAGCCGCCGCGTTGACTCAGCAACTGCAGGTCGAGGTGGCTGTCGACATACAGTTGTTCGCGCTCCATCAGTCGCGCCAGTTCCGCCGCGATCTCCGCACATTGCGCGGCGGTGAGCGCTGATCTCGCGTAGGGCACGCCCGAGTCAACGGGCACGGGGGCCATCTCGTCCTTTGGGGGCTCATCCTGCACGAGCACCGGCTGGCGCAGGCCAAACCAGGCGAGCATGAACAAGGTGGCGAAGGTCATGCCATCCAGCATCAGGGCAGGCCAACCTTGTGGCGCCCGCCCAGCCGCCGTGGCGAAGCGATCCACCGTCATCCAGATCCAGCTCACGGCAATCAGGGTGGTCAGTCCCCGCAACCAGGTCAGGCGCAGCGCGGATTCGTCGGCGACGCTGCGCTCGAGCACATGCCGCGAGCGATAGATGTGCCGCACGGCAAACACCAGATAGGCCAGCCCCGACAGCACCCAGGCGTGATAGGTCACAAGGAACGCCTTTCCACCCATGCGTGTGGTGTCAAGGCCAGCCATGGCATTGGCCAGCGAGAACAGCATGGCCACGGCGAACGGCAGCAGATGCCAGAGCTCACGACGGTCGAATCCGCGCGAAGGAGACGTCAACGCGACGACGTAGCCGTAGAGCAACGGGCCATACAAATAGGCCACGGGCACATTCACGGTGTGCAGCCACCGGATATTGCCAACGGTCAGCGCGCGCCCCCAACCCAACCAGGCCAGGTCGACCGCGCTATCCAGGACCACGCAGATGAAATAGCCCAGAAGAAACAGTGATGCGCGCGTACGCGGCATGGCGGCAACCAGCACGATGGCCAGCGCACCCACTCCCAGCATGGCGGCCATGGTGGCCAGATCGACCAACGTTTCCGTCGTCACGGGCATCTGCATCGGGTGAGGTGCTGGGCAGTGTGTACGATGCGCGAAAACCTTGCCACGATTCCGTGGTGACGGTGGCTTAAGGGTGACGCAAGACTTCACCTGCATGGCCTTCGGCACACCACTAACGGCACATTCGCCATTGCGCCATTGCGTGCATAAAGACGTACGGGAAGATCGCCACAGGAAGGATCCCGTGTCCTAAGGCGCGGACGGGGCGCGCCGCCGCCAACGAACCGAATCGTGAACTTCTTCGCACCCTTGATACGTCGCCCCATCGGCACTTCGGTGCTGGCGTTTGGACTCGCGCTTGCGGGGTTCTGGGCGTACCTGCTGCTGGGTGTTGCGGCGCTGCCGTCGCTCGAATTTCCAGGCATGGTGGTCTACACGGAATTGCCGGGAGCGAATGCGCAGACCATGGCGGCGACGGTGGCCGCGCCGCTGGAGCGGCACCTGGGCCGCATACCGGGCATCAAGGAGATGCATTCGGAGAGCAACGACGGTTCGACGTCGATACGGATCATCTTCAACTTTGGCAACAACACGGACAAACGCGCGCGTGATGTGGAGGCGGCCATCAACGCGAGCATGGCGGATCTTCCGTCAGACATCCCGATACCGCCGCGCTATTACAAGTTCAACACCGCCAATATTCCGGTGCTGTTGTTGTCGCTTACCTCCAGCTCGCTGCCGCCGGACAAGCTTTACGATTTGGCCGACACGCTGATCAATCCGGCGCTTTCGCAGATTCCCGGCGTGGCGCAAGTGCGTGTGATCGGCGGCCGACCCAAGGCCGTGCGCGTGGAGCTCAATACGGAGGCGCTGGCAGCCAAGGGCCTGACGGCCAACGATGTGGCCAACGTACTGCGCGCCGCCAACGTGACCTCGCCAGAGGGTGCGCTGAGCGACGGGCGCACGCAAATGACGGTAGCCACCACGGCATCACTCAGTACACCGCAGGAGTTTGGCAACCTACTTATCGCGGTGCAGAAGGGTGCGCCGGTGCGCTTGTCGGATCTGGCCAAGGTGACGACGGGCCAGCAAGATGAGTATCAGGCGGCCTGGTTCAACGACCATCGCGCGGTGGCTATCCGCATCAGCAAACGGCCGGAGGCCAACGCGGTTGCCACCGCTGACGCTGTACGCGCCAAGCTGCCACAAATGCGCGCGTGGCTGCCGGCGGACCTGCAGATCACGCCGATCTTCGACCTGACGCAGACCACCAAATCCGCGCTGCACGAGGTGGAGGTGGCGTTGCTGCTCAGCGTGCTATTGGTGGCGCTGGTGATGCTGGTGTTCCTGCGCCGCGTGGGGCCGACGTTGATCGCCATGCTGAGCGTACCGCTGTCGCTGGCCGGCGCGTTCACGGTGATGTGGACGTTGGGCTTTACGCTCAACACGCTATCGCTGGTGGCGCTAGTGCTGTGCATCGGCTTTGTGGTGGACGATGCGATTGTGGTGATCGAGAACATCGTGCGCCATATGGAGCAGGGCTCGCCACCGCTGCAGGCGTCGCTGGATGGCGTAAAGGAAATCGGTTTTACGGTGGTGTCGATCACGTTGTCGCTGATTGCCGTGTTTGCGCCTCTGTTGTTCGGCAACAATCAGTTCACGCTGTTGCTGCGCGAGTTCTCAGTAACGCTTACGGCGGCGGTGGTGATCTCGGCCATTATTTCGCTGACGCTGACGCCGGCGTTGTGCGGGCGCTACCTTACGCTGGAGAACGCGGGCGGCCGTGAGCCCAATCGCATGGAGAAGGCGCTGGAGCGCTTTGACCGTGCGTTACACCACGTCTATGAGAGAGCGCTCGATTGGGCGATGCGGCATCGCCGGTTGATGCGCTGGCAGCCGCTGATTCTGCTGACGCTGACGGTGGGCATGGCCATGGCGGTGGTAAAGCTCTATGGCTTTGAGTTCATGCCGAAGGAGGACATCGGCATGATTCAGGGCGACGTGACGGCGGACAATAATATTTCGCCCACCCTGATGGCGGAGCGCGCGAAGAAGGCGGCGGCGATCATGGTGAACGACCCCGCCGTGCTCGATGTCACCACGTTCCTGGGCAGCGACAATGCCGGCGGCGCAGTAGGCAACCAGGCCACGATGTTTGTGGACCTTAAGCCGCGTGGTCACGGACCGGGCATGCGGGCGGAGTCGATCAAGGACACCATTACGCGGCTCAACAAAGCGTACGAGAAAGTCCCGGAGCTGCACGTTGCGCTCAATTCCATCGGCTTTTTCAACGACAACGACAATACCAACCGCGGCAGCCAGAGTTTCCAGTTGATCAGCGCCGACAACGCCGACCTGCAACCGTGGGTCTACAAGGTGACACAGCAGATGCGCCTGCATAAGGAGCTGCGCGACGTCACCAGCGACTACGACAACGTCGACAAGCAGCAGATGCTGACGGTTGACCGCCTTGCCGCAGGACGCTTGCATCTGAGCATGGGTGATATCGATTCGGCGCTGTACAACGCGTTTGGTCAACGTCAGGTGTCGATCATCTATTCGAACATCAACCAGTATTGGGTGGTGCTGACGTCGGCATCGGAGCGATCGCTGAGCCCGAACACGCTGCTCAATACTTATGTGCGCAGCGATACGGGAAGCATGGTGCCGCTGTCGGCGGTGTCGCGCATCGAGCCCAGTGTGCAGCCCTCGCTGGTGATCCATACCAACCAATTGGAAGCCACGCAGATCTACTACAACACCGAACAGGACCTTCCGCAGGACAAGGCGACGGCGCTGATCGAGCAGATCGTGGCTGATGTGCGGCCGCCACCGGGCATACAGCTAGGCTATTCGGGCGATGCGCAGAATTTGCAGGAAACCAAATCCAACGCCAACGTGCTGCTGCTTGGTTCGATCCTGGCGATGTACATCGTGCTCGGCATTCTCTACGAAAGCCTGGGCCACCCGCTGACCATTCTTTCCACGCTGCCGGCGGCCGGTGCGGGTGCGTTTCTGGCGATGCTGGTGACGGGTACGCCGATGTCGCTGATGGCGATCATCGCCATTCTGATGTTGATCGGCATTGTGAAGAAGAACGCGATTCTGATGGTGGATTTCGCGCTGGTGGCGCAACGTGAGCATGGACGTTCACCGCCGGATGCGATTCGCGAGGCAGCGCTGGTGCGCTTTCGCCCGATCACGATGACTACGCTGGTGGCCATGGGTGCCGCGTTGCCGTTGGCTGTTGGCTTTGGCATTGGCTCGGAGTTGCGGCAGCCGCTGGGTATTGCCATTGTCGGTGGCTTGCTGGTGTCGCAGTTGCTGACGTTGTTGAGTACGCCGGCGATTTATCTATGGAATTACGATCGAAAGGTGCATAAGGCGGCGCGGCAGGCGAGGCGGGCGGCTAAGCGGGGGTTGAAGGTGCAGCCGGTGGCGGGGTGAGGGGGTTGGTGCTCGCCTTACCGTTTCGATGAAACCGTTATCCCTGCGTACCCCAAAAGGGGGCAAAGGCCGGGATGACGACACAACCGTGAGGCTAGATTGCCCCCTTACCCCAACCCTCACCCCGAGGGAGAGGGAGCAAAGGCGAGCGAACCGCGTGCCCAAAGCCATGCAAAACACCCCAAATGCGTCAGCATCTTCACTTTTCTCACCCCCTGCCTTTCGGCACGGACCGACTTCAGGCACATTCGCGTATCCCGTCCTCACAGGCATAAAGAGCGGCATACCTGGGCCTTGCGCCTTGCTTGCGTGAACGTGTGCCCGCGCTGATGGTCTGCCTGGGTGACGGGCGTGCGCCGCCCTAACCAGTATGGAAACTGAGTGAACATCTTCGCCCCCCTGATTCGCCGCCCCGTGGGCACCTCGCTGCTGGCTTTAGGCCTGCTGCTGGCGGGCGTCTTCGCGTATCGCCTGCTGGGCGTGGCGGCGCTGCCGTCGCTGGAGTTCCCCGGCGTGTACATCGTGGCGCAGCTGCCGGGTGCGAGCGCGCAGACCATGGCCTCCACGGTGCTGGCACCGCTGGAGCGGCACATCGGCCGCATTCCCGGCATCGATGATATGTACGGTAATGCGGCGGAAGGTACGGCGTCGATCCAGGTGCGCTTTACGTTCGACCGCACAGCGGATCAGGCCGCGCGAGATGTGCAGGCGGCCATCAATGCGGCGCAGGCGGATCTGCCGGTGCTGCCTTCACCACCGCAGTATTTCAAATTCGATACCTCGCAGATTCCCATTCTGCTGGTGTCCCTCACCTCGACCAGCCTGCCGCAGGACCAGCTGTACGACCTCACCAATACGTTGCTGCAGCCCGCCGTCTCGCAGATTCCAGGGGTGGCCCAGGCTCAGGTCTTCGGTGGTACGCCACACGCCGTGCGCGTGGAGCTGGACATCAACGCACTGGCCGCGAAGAACCTTACTGCCAACGATGTACGCAACGCGTTGATCGCCGCGAACGTGACCTCGCCGCAAGGCGTACTCACCGATGGCCGCACCCAGATGACGGTGACGGCAAACGATGGCCTGCGCGAAGCCAGCGATTTCGCCAACGTCCTCGTCGCCACCCGCAACGGCGCACCGGTACGGCTATCAGACGTAGCTAGGGTCTACAACGGCCAGCAGGATATTTACCAGGGCGCATGGTTCAACGGCCAATCCACCGTGGCGATGCAGATCAGCAAGCGCCCCGAGGCGAATGCGGTGGAGACGGTAGACGAAGTCCGTCGTCGCCTGCCAGAGTTCAGCAAGTGGTTGCCGGCTGATGTGCAGATCACGCCAATCTTCGACCTAACCACGACCACCAAGTCGGCACTGCATGAAGTCGAAGTCGCGCTGATGATCAGTATCGCGATGGTAGTGCTGGTGATGTTGGTGTTCCTGCGCCGCCTTCGTCCCACCTTGATTGCTTCGCTGAGCGTGCCGCTGTCGCTCGCTGGTGCCTTTGTGGTGATGTTGGGCTTGGGCTACACGCTCAATACGCTGTCGCTGGTGGCGTTGGTGCTGTGTATCGGCTTTGTGGTTGACGATGCCATCGTGGTGATCGAGAACATTGTGCGCCACATGGAGCACGGCGAACCTCCGCTACAAGCTGCGCTGATGGGCGTTCGCGAGATCGGTTTCACCGTGGTGTCGATTACACTGTCGTTGGTCGCGGTATTCGCACCGCTGCTATTCGGTAACAACATGTTGATCATGCTGTTGCGCGAATTCTCAGTGACGCTGGCGGCAGCCGTGGTGATCTCAGCCATCATCTCGCTCACCCTCACACCGGCGCTGTGCGGCAAATTACTCAAGCATGAGGAGCCGAGCGAGCGCACACCTGGCCGCCTGGAGTTGGCGCTAGAGCGCATGGACAAGGGCTTTCACCGAATCTATGAGCGATCCCTCGACTGGGCCATGCGCCATCGCCGCGTGATGCGCTGGCAACCGATCATTCTATTGTTCGCCACCTTCGCCCTTGGTGCCGCGGTGGTGGCGACAGCTGGCGGCAACTTCATGCCCGAAGAAGACATCGGCATGATCCAGGGCGACATCCGCGCCGACGCCAACATTTCGCCGACGCTGATGGCCACGCAGGCGCAGAAGGCTGCCGACATGATGAAGGCCGACCCCGCCGTGCTCGACGTACTCACCACGCTCGGTGGCAATGATGGTACCGGCGCGGTGGGCAACGCGGGCAGCATGTTCGTTGACCTGAAGCCCAAAGGCAGCGGCCCGAACGACCGCCACGAAAGCGCGAAGGCGGTGATGGAACGCCTGGCCAAGCAGTACGACCAGATGGCCGGCATCCGAGTGTCGCTAAGTCTGGTGCAATTCCTCGGCGGTGGCGGCAGCGGCGACAAGGGTGGTGCATACGAATTCCAGCTCATCGGAAGCAATGGCGACGACCTGCAACCATGGACGCTGAAGCTCGTGCAGCAGATGCGCAAGATGAAGGAATTCCGCGACGTCGGCAGCAACTTTGATCTGGTCGGCAAGCAACAGCAGGTCAAAGTGGATCGCAACGCCGCCAGCCGACTGGGTGTAACCATCGGTGACGTGGACACGGCACTGCTTAACTCCTTCGGCCAACGCCAAGTGTCGATCATCTATTCGGACATCAACCAGTACTGGGTGGTGCTGACCTCCAGTTCGGCGACCTCACTGAGCCCCGAGACCCTCCTCAATGTGCGTGTGCGGAACGCGTCAGGCCAGATGATTCCGCTCTCGGCGATTGCACATATCGAGCCGAACATGAGCCCGACCCGCGTCCGCCATCACAATCAGCTGGAAGCCTCGACCATCACCTACAACCTGGCCAAGGATGTTTCGCAGGACGTGGGCACGAAACTGGTGGAGAACGCCGCCATCATGACCGGCCTGCCCGAAGGCGTACGTGTGGAATGGACCGGCCAGAACCAGCGCCTGCAGCAAGCCAAGAGCAACGGCATGGTGCTGCTGATCGGCGCCATTGTGGCGATGTACATCGTGTTGGGTATTCTCTACGAAAGCCTGGGCCATCCGCTGACTATCCTATCTACGCTGCCGGCAGCTGGCATGGGTGCTTTCCTGGCCATGCTGGTGACTCACACACAGCTCACATTGATGGCCATCATCGCGATCCTGATGCTTATCGGCATCGTGAAGAAGAACGCGATTCTGATGGTGGACTTCGCCCTCGTAGCGCAACGTGAGCGCGGGCTATCGCCACCGGATGCGATCAGGGAGGCTGCACTGGTACGATTCCGTCCCATCACTATGACCACCTTGGTGGCCATGGGCGCGGCGCTGCCTCTCGCCGTTGGCTTCGGCGTGGGCTCGGAGATGCGACAACCGCTGGGTGTGGCGATTGTGGGCGGACTTTTGGTATCGCAGCTGCTAACCCTGCTTAGTACGCCGGCCATTTATCTGTGGAACTACGACCGCAAGATCCGCAAGGCGGCGCGCAAGGCGCGCCGCGAGATGAAAAGAGCGAAGCTAAACAAAATCTCCAAGGCGATCGATGCGACTCCCTAGAAAGGGCGGTGGCCCGAGATGCGCTTCCCGGAGGCAGCGCATCTCGGGCCATCGTGCGGGGATAACATCAGAGGCGATTCTCGAAATGGCTGACATAGCCCTTTTAAATGGCGCGAATGACGCGCCAGAAATCGTCTCTTGAAAATATGTCGGCAGATTAAGAGGCGGTACTTACCGCAAAGAGCGCTGAAGAACGCTTGGCTTTTTATGGCGAACCATAAATAGCCAAGCGCTATTTCAACATGTGGCCGCTTGACCTACACATCTGTCATATGCAACCTTTTGATCGCTCCGCAGCTGACGCAAATCAGCGCCTGGAGTTACTGCTCAGAAGCGAACCTGTGCGATTAACTACGCAATGGGTGTTGGTTAATGGTCTTTGCGAAAGAGAATCGCGCGACTGAAGCGCAAGGCAGTGGATTTCGTTTATCCAGGCCAGTTTTGTCACATGGAGCATCTAGACGTACTCGACACTAACTCATAAAAGGAAGGACATTTATGAAGAATCGGATGCACGTTATTGCTGCAGTATTTGGATTGATGATGCTTTCTTCGACCGCAACGATGGCCGACACTGGCAATACCACTGGAAGGCCCGGTAGCAGCGCCACCTCAATCAAAGACGATACAAAGGTAGGCACCCAAGTTCTGTGGTGCATCCATTGGCTCGATGGCTCAGATTTGGCTTGCTACAATATTTAATGTTTGATCGGTCTGTGTAGCGTAGCCGTCTGATAGCGGCTTGGGCTTGCCGACCCAAAGGTCGGCAAGTTTTTAGGTGTTAGATGTACAACACGGTACGACGCACGGGCCTGGTCTTTCATACTCAGTGCCTGGCGCGGAAGCCAAGTCTTCAAGGTGAATTGGTCTCAGTCCCTCGGACTCGTACACGCCGCATAGCGGCGCCCCTCCACCTGCACCACATCCTGCCCCTTGATGCTGACCCCCGCGGTGTAATGCTCCGCCGAATCAAACTTCACCCGCCCGCGCGCCGCGTCCACCAGCCTCTGACACTGCAGCGTCCAGCTGAGCGCCGTACTGCTGCGATGCTGATCGGCGCGTTCGCATTGCGTATAGCCCGGCACAGGTAGTTGGGCGAACTCCACCCACGGGTCCGGACTTTCATCCACGCAATGCCAAGTGATCTGCGGCGGGCCTTCCTTGCCGTGATCGAACACACGCGTGACGATCTTCCAAAGGCCGGGCATGGCCTGGAAATCGCCTGGATCGGCATGACCCGGCTCACCCACGAACGCGGCAGCCAGCAACACCAGCACGGCAAGCGCGCGGGTGACGGTGTGGCCTCGGCGGCCTGGAACGGCTTGGCGGATCGGTTTCATGGCCGGCAACGACTCCCACTACGCAAAAAGAACCCCGCCCGCTTGAGCGGGCGGGGTCCGGTTCCCTGCTATTGGATCAGTCTTGTGTTTCAGCTGCTGCGTAGCTATGACCGTGACGATCGCGGTCGAAGTCGAACATGTTCATCAGGTTGCCGATGGCCGGTGCATTGAGCGGCACATACGGGTTGTTGGGCAGCGCCACCGGGTTGGGCAGGTTGTCGCGGCTGCGACCCGAGATGGTTTCACGCAGGCCCCAGTTGGCTTCGACGAATTTGTCGAAGGACACATGGTCGTAGTATGTGTGCACTACGCGGCCGCCTTCGGAGAAGCGCGACACCACCAGCAGCGGGATGCGCGTGCCGTCGCCGAAGAAGTCCACCGGCTGTATGTAGCCCGAGTCGTAGTAACCGCCGCCTTCGTCGAAGGTCACCATGATCACAGTGTCGTTCCACACCTTCGGGTTGGCCTTGGCCATGTCCACGATCTTCTTTACGTAGCCTTCGAACAGTTCCAGCTTGGACGATGCCGGGTGTCCGTCCAGGATGCCATCCGGCTTCGCGATGGAGACCGCCGGCAGGGTGTCGTTCTGGATGTCGTTGTACAGGTCGGTGATGTCCTGGTTGTTCGCACGCAGCTTCGGATTGGTCATGACCTGCGTGGAGTACAGGAACGGATCGCAGATGTTGCAGAACGTGCCGGCTTCGCCGCTCTCCTTGCCGTCTGCATAGCCTTCGCCGTAGTACTTCCACGATACGTGGTGGCGGGAAAGCAGCAGCGCGAGGTTGTCCTGGCGTGTCGGCGGGATGGTGAACTGGGTAGCGCCCAGCGGGGCCGGGGTGCCGTCACCCAGGTAACCCGGGTTGTAGTTGTTCACTAGGTAGTAGGCGTTCTTCTTGCAGTCGGTGCCGTGGAAGGTGTGATACGGCAGGGACTTCAGGTAGTCCTTCACGGCGCCCACGCCGGGCTGCGTGTCATCGGCGCAGTTGACGTAGGAACCACCACCGTAACCGTCCTGCACGTACCAGTTGTTGGTGCCGGACTGTGCGTCCGGATTTTCGATCTGGTTCGACGGCGGCGTCGCCGGCTCGCCATTCGCATCGGCGTAGTAGATGGGCTCACCGAAGCCCAGCATGATGTGGTTGGCACCCGTGCCGCCCATCACCGACTGGTGGAAGTTGTCGCTCAACGCATACGTGCGGGCGAGCTCGGCGAAGTAGGGCACGTCGCCCTTGGCGATGTTGAGGAACTGCATCGCGGTGGAGCCTTCGCCCGTGGATTCGTCATCGAAGCCGGCGGGTTGCGTCTTGCCGTTGGTGCCGGCGCCCACGGTGGTTTCCACCCACGGGAACAGATCCATGCGGCAGCCGCTGGGGTTCTTTTCAGTGGCGACGTTGGTGTCGCAGTCCAGCTGCTGCCACATCTGGAAGAAGCGATGCACCGGGCTGTTGGCGTAGTCGTCGTAGCTGATCGATGCATGCATATCGACCGGCGCATTGGCGAGCACCGACGGGAAGCGCGTGTCGATGGTGTCGTTCGGCAGGCCGGTGCCGCCAGCAGCCAACTCGCTGTAGTCACTGGTGGGCAGTGCGGGCTCGATGGCCTGCGCCTGCGCAGCCGACGCGAATGGCGCCTGCGTCGGTGCACCGCCGGTGTTCATCTGCGGCAGCGAGGTGAACGCGGTGGTGTGCGTGGGGGCTACGGAGTACTTACCGGTGTTGCTGGCCTGCCACTGCTTGGCAACGGCGACGTTCGGGCCCGGCGTGCCATCGGCGTTGACGATGCCTTCGGATAGCAGGTTGTGCACGCTCTGGCCCTTGGGCGGCGTGTACGTGGCGAACACGTGGTCGAACGTGCGATTTTCGCCGATCAGCAGGATCACATGCTTGATGGGCGTGCGGGTGCGATCGCTGCGATCGTCATGGTCACCACCCGGTGTGTGCAGCACGGTGACGCCGGTCGCGGGAGCCTGGGTAGCCGCGGCGGCATTCTGCTCGGTGGGATTGCTCTGCGCGCTCACCACGCCGGCCAAGCCGACAGCAAGCGTACCAATAGCGAGCGGCAGCAGCCGCTTGCGGACGTGCGTCATAGACATGACTTCGATCTCCTGCAGCGATCCCTGGAAGGGCTGCGTGAGTGGACCCCCTGATTAACCGGCACCTGTTCGCAACGTGGAGGGGTGCGGCCGGCGGCGAGTCTGGTCCGCACAGATGACGGACCCTTGGCGCTTTTGCGACAGGGATGACGTGCTACATGACAATGCGGAGACGCCGCAAATGTTTGCGAAATTTAGACAAGGGCAAAGCGCATGGCTGTGCGACCTGTGCGATCGAACGACTGCGGGCGAGCGCAATAACGGCAAGAAATTGCCTTGCGTTTGCATCGTGAAAAATATCTAGAAACGCGCGCGGCGACACATTCGCGCGAATGTGCGCACACAGGGTCATGTGCCCTTGCGATTCGCGAGGACAGGAAGGGTCCTGATCAAACAGGCGTCGCCGCGACGTCGTGCGCGCAGGACGATGTGCGTCGCTAGCCTTCCGCCCAAAGGCGATACACCCAGAACGCTTCCTGCTGCTGCATGCCTTCGTACAAGGCCTGCGGCGCGTAGCCGGTGATGCGACGCGTCACCCTGCACAGATGGGGCTGGTCGGCAAAGCCCGCCGCTGCCGCCACATCCGCCCAACGCACATCGGTCTGCGCCACGTCCGCTTCCACGGCCTCGAAGAACGCGCGTTCGGCGCGACCAAAACCGCGCAACTCGCGCAGTGGAAGGCCCGCCCAACGTTTGATGCGCCGCTCCAGTTGTCGCAGGCTTCGCCCGACGGAAGAAGTCGCCGCACGCTGGGTGAGGTAAACCGCCCAATCTGCATGGCGCTGCACGGCCAACGGCAGCTCCGGCCTGCATGCCCACCAGCGCGGCTCCAGAAAATTTTCCAGGCAGGCGATGCGCTGCGCGTCGTCAGGTAGGTCCTGCACGTTTGCGCACATCGCCAGCCACTCCGGCGGCAACACGTCCGCCGCATCGACGAAGCGATCAGTAAGTTCTGCGGGCTCCAATCCCGTCAATAGATGCAAGGCATCGGGCATCAGCAGCACCACCATGCTGTGAACGGGGCCCGGACACCATGTCGAAGTGGGCTGCGTCTGCGGCCCACCGAACACCCAGCGGCCGGGCGGCGGCATGCGCGGGCTTTCCAGGCCGGGCATGTTGTCCGCATCGGCGGGCAGGAGCATCTCGCTGCTGCCTTCGAACCACCAGCTCAGGCTGCACATGGGTGTGGCGGGAAAGCGATTGATGCGTTGCTCGTCGTCCAGCGCATAACCCACGGTGCTGCGCACCACCACGCTGCGCACGCAGGCGACCAGTGAGGCACGCGGCAACCAGAGCTGGCCCGATGGGAGCAAGGCATCGGGCTGACGCATCGAAGGGGAAACCAGGGTAGCCATGCGCCGCAGTGTAAAACGTCGGCGATGTCGTAATCGTTCAATACCGTGGATTGGTCGTGCGAGAGCATGCCCGCCATGAAGACAACGACCTTTACCGCTGCCCTGGCATCAACCGATCATGCGCTCCCGAGTGGCCCCACAGACCGATGGTGGGGGTTCTCGCTGTTGCGTCGCATGCGCGCCGACTACCTCGGCTTCGTCACGGACTTGCAGCGAGAGTACGGCGACCTGACGCGTATGCGCCTGATCAACGAGGACGCGTGGGATCTGATGTCGCCCGCGCTGATCCGCGAGGCGATGGTGACGCAGTCGGGTCAGTTGATCCGCTGGGAGCGTGCCACGCGCGTTTTCAGCGAGCTGTTTGGTCAGAGTGTGCTGGTGACGCATGGCGATACCTGGCAACGGCAACGCCGTATGCTGATGCCGGCGTTTACCGCCCGCCGTGTGGGTGGCTATGCGCGGTTGATGACCGACGCTGCACGCACCGCGCTCGATCAAGCGGTGCCTGCGGGCGAATCGTCCGCGCAGGTGAGCATGAATGACCTGTGGAATGGCGCCACCATGGACGTGATCCTGCGCACGCTGTTCAGCGAATCGGTGCAAACCGATGCCCAGGCAGCCGCGAAGGCAACGCAGACCCTGATGACCAGTGCGTTCCACGAGATGTTCGTGCCGTGGACATGGCCACTCTGGTTGCCCACACCGGGTAATGCGCGTAAGCGAAACGCGCTGGCCACGTTGCGTGGATTGGTGGGTCGACAGATCGAGGCGCGATGGAACGCGGTCGATGACGAACCGCCACGCGACGATCTGCTGCAGATGTTGCTGGCGGCCCGTGATGATGCCACTGGCGACCGCTTGTCGAAGCAGGAGGTGTTCGACCAGTGCATGGTGAGCTTTGAAGCGGGGCACGAAACTAGCGCCACCACGCTGCTGTGGTGGAGCCTGCTGCTCGCCCGTCACCCGGAGGCGGCGCAGCGTGCGCAGCGCGAAGTGGATGAGGTACTGCGCGGCGCCACGCCCGGCGCGCAGCACGTGGACCAACTGCCGTGGCTGCAGGCTACGTTGAAGGAAACCTTGCGTGCGTATCCGGCGGTGTCGGTGCTGATGACTCGCCGCAACACGGCGCCGATCACACTGGCCGGCCACGCGGTGCCGAAGGGTGCGATGTTGCGTGTCACGCCGTGGGTGATTCACCACGACGAGCGCTGGTTTCCGCAACCCGACCGTTTCATGCCGGAACGTTTTCTGGATGATGCGCCGCATATCCCCAAGGGCGCCTGGATTCCCTTCGGCATAGGGCCGCACGTGTGCATCGGCCAGCATTTCGCGATGCTGGAGATGACGTTGCTCGCCGCCATGCTATTGCAGCGCTATATGCTCTCGCTGGATGACGATAGCCACGCCGACCACACGCCCCAACTCTCGGTAACGTTGCGTCCGCGCGATCCCGTGCGACTGCGCTTGACGCGACGTGCCGGTTGACGGGTCGCGTCAGGCCGGCAGTAGCTGGAACGGGCGCATCATCTCGTTGTCTTCGTGCTCGAGCAGGTGGCAATGCCACACGTAGCGACCGGGCTCACCTTCAAACTTGGCGATGATGCGCGTGACCATGCCGGGATCGGCGCGCACGGTGTCTTTCCAGCCCATCTCTTCTGGCGCGGGGGGGATCGCCGGGCCGGTGTACTTGAGTGTCTTGCTCTCGTTCCACACGAACAGATCGAACGGTCGCCGTTCCAGCACCTGGAAACGCACCAGGTGCAGATGCATGGGATGTGCATCACCGGTGAGGTTCACCATGCTCCAGATCTCGGTGGTGTTCTGGCGCGGATCTTCGGTGATGGGGGCGGACCAGTGCTTGCCGCCGAGCATCATCATCATCGGGCTGCCACCGGCGTCATCCTGCTCGCCCAGTGTGAGTACGCGGTCGCGCACGGCGCTCGCCTCGGCCATGCGTTCGATGGTGCGTAACGTCGCCGGGACCGCACTGGTGTCTTTGCGGCCGCGATCGCGCACGCGAAATTCCATGATGGCATCGCCCTGCTGGCGCAACTGCGCCTGTTTGCCGTCCATGCCGGAGAAGTCGACGATCACGTCGGCGCGCTCAGCCGGGTAGAGCGTGACGTGCGAACGTGTGAGCGGCGCGGCAAGCAGGCCTTGGTCGCTGGCGATCTGCGTGAATGCCAATCCGTTTGACAATGAAAGTTCGTAGAAGCGCGTGTTCGCGGCGTTGATGAGGCGTAAGCGATAGCGCCGTGGCTCGACCTCCGTAAAGGGAAAGAGCTTGCCGTTGCATAGGATGGCGTTGCCATTGCACTCGGATACCCAGGGCGCATCCGGATCATCGGAGACGGGGTAGTACAACTGGCCGTCTTTCGCGATCAGGCGGTCGCACAGGATCAGCGGCAGGTCGCAGTCGCCGGTCGGCAGGTTGAGTGCCTTTTCCGCGTCGTCTTCGATCAGGTAGGCACCGAGCAGGCCCGCATAGATGTTGAGCCGCGTGATGCCCATGGCGTGGTCGTGATACCAGAGCGTGGCCGCGTCCTGCGCGTTGGGGTAGTGGCTGACCGCCGAACGGCCGGGTTCGAACCATTCTTCCGGATAGCCGTCGCTGGATGGCGACACGCGCGCGCCGTGGACGTGCGTCACGGTGCGTACTTCGGGCTTGCTGCGCTCAGCGCCGTGGATGGTGTGGTCGATGGGCAGGAAGTGTTTTTTCGGCAGCGCATTGGCCCATTCGATCAGCAAGGGCTCGTTGCGCCTGGCGACCAACGTCGGGCCCGGGAATGATCCGTTGTAGCCCCACAGCGGCGTGGGTGGCAGGTCACGATGCAGTTGCGCCTTGAACGCGCGCATCTCCATTCGGTACAGCGGCAGCTGTTTGCCTGGATGCGTGGGATCCGAACGTTGACCGACGGGCTTTGCTACGGCGGGTAAGGGCAACGGATCCACGAAGCGCGCCAGCGTCACCGGGTTCACCAGCGGCACGTTGGGTGCGGCGAGCTGGGGCATGGCCATGCGCGCCATCTTCTCGTCGCCGATGGCCGGCGCGGACCAGGCCAGCAAGCCGAGCTCTGCCGCCGTGGCGGCGCCGACCATGTCGAATAGACCGCGCAGGAACTGGCGGCGTGAAGGGTTGATGCGAGTCATCGAGCCACCCTAGGCAGCCCGGATGACAGTCGCGTGGCAAAGCGTGAAGGGAGGTTCACCCCGCGCGCGCGTTGGCGCGAAGGGTGAAGCCGGTCACTCCGCGGAGGCGGGTACGCCTTGTCCGGTGGTGGGGGCCTGTTGGCCGGCAACGGCGGCCGAATCGTCTTGCCCGGCCTTTTCGATCGGCGTGGCCAGCATGCGTGCACGTCGCCAGCCGCCCCACTTGTAGTAGCCCATGGCCATCAGCATGGAGGCGAGCGAGCCCAGCGGAAAACTCCACCAGATAGAGTCCGCCCCCAGGTGCGGCGCCAACGCCAGCGCAAACGGCGGACGGATCAGCCACATGGAGATGAACAGGATGATCAGCGGTGGCAGCACCGCGCCGGTGGAACGCACCACGCCAAACAGCACGAAGGTGACGCCAAAGAACATGAAGGACCACACGGCGATGCTGTTGAGGTGCTGAGCCAGCGTCAGTGCCTGGGCGTCGTTGGGCAGGAACATGCCGAGCGCCGCGTGATTGAACAGATAGATCACTCCGATCAAGCAGCCGCTGAGCAGGAAGTTGTAGAGCACGCCCACCCGGGTAATGAGGCTCACGCGGTCCCACAGTTTGGCGCCCACGTTCTGCGCCGCCATGGACGACACCGCCGCACCGATCGCCATCGCCGGCATCTGCACGTACGTCCACAGCTGCGTGGCAGCACCGTAAGCAGCGGTGGTCTTGGAGCCGTACTCGTTCACCATGTGGATCATGATCATCGCGGAGCTGGAGATCACGATCATCTGCAAACCCATCGGCAAACCCTTGACCACCAGCGAGCGGAGGATTTCCCGATCCGGGCGCAGGTAGCCGAGCTCGTGGCTGGTGAGGCGCAGGAAGTGCTTGCGCCGGTACAGCGTGAAGATCAGGGCGAACAGGGCAATGGTCTGCGCGATCAGCGTGGACGTGGCGGAACCGGCAATGCCCATGCGCGGGAACGGACCCACGCCGAAGATCAGCAGCGGGTTGAACACAATGTCCATCACCACCGACAACGCCATGAAGACAAACGGCGTACGCGAATCGCCCGCGCCGCGCAGCGTCATCATGAGAAAGTTGTAGAAGAACATCGACGGCACGGCGATGAAGATGATGCGCAGGTACGGCACCGCGAAGGCCTGTGCATCGACCGGTGTGTTGAGCGCGCGCAGCATCCACGGCGTGCCGAAGTAGCCGCCGATGGCTACCAACACCGATATCGACACAAAGAATGTTACGCCCGTGCCCACCACGCGCTTGGCTTCCAGCATGTTGCGCGCGCCGAGGCTCTGGCCGATCAGGATGGTGCACGCCATGCTCAGGCCGAATACGGCGCCCAGCAGCAGGAACAGGATCAAGTTGGCGTTGCTCACCGCCGTGAGCGCAGCTTCGCCCAGGTAGTGGCCGATCCACATGGCGTTGACCGAACCGTTGAGCGACTGCAGCACCGTGCTGCCCAAGATGGGCAGGGCGAACATGAGCAACGTGCGGGCAATCGGTCCTTCGGTAAGCAGCGGCTGCTTTGCAGCGAACGATGACATCGAGAATTTTCCGCGAAGGGGAGGGGGAAATCAGTCGCCCGCGATGGCCGCCTGCCATGCGCGCGTTGCGAGAACACGCACATGCTCGCGCACATCGACGGGCCATGCATCTGTCAGCTGGATGAAACGCTCACGCTCCTTACGCCAGAACGCGCGAGAAGCTTCTTCGTGATTGGCTAGATTACCCGTCATGGCGCTCATGAAGCGATCCACCGCTTCACCGGCAAGGCGAACGGCATCGCGCTCGCGATGACTGCGACGCGCCTCTTCGACAAGACGACGCAAGGTTGCCGAGGCACCACCCGGCTGTTCCGCGAGCCAATGCCAATGGCGTGGCAGCAAGGTGACCTCCCGCGCGATGACGCCCAGACGGGGGCGTCCGGGGCCGCGCGGCGCGGGTTCCTCGTCTGAGGGTGGCGCAGGCAAGCGGGCGAGTACGTCGTCCGGCGTGCCGCGCAGGTCGAGCTCTACCGGGCGGCTGCTGAGATCATCGAAGACCAGCACGGGCCCTTTGGCTCCGGCATCGACGGCATGTTTGACGGCAAGCGCCACCTCGGCCAGCGTGCCAGCGCCAATCCGCCGATGGCCGTCAAAGGCAGTGCAGGAAGCGATCTCGAAGGCAGACATGGTTTCATCCGGGTATAAATGAGGCGGGAATATTGCCCGGGCGATTCCTGAAGATCAAGCGCCGCCGCGGCTAAGGGGCGAGCGCGGTACCATTTCCCCAGTTCCCGCCAAGCCGCTCCCATGGTCATCCACCCTCCGCATCGCTCGCTCCGGTTGATGCTGTTCACCCTGCGCGGCTCCATTGTTCCGGTGATCTGGAAGCGGGTGGTCGGGATGATGCTGCTGTCCGTGGCGGTGGTGCTGCTGGAGCGCCGCCTGCCGCACACGGGTGTGGAGCTGGGTGCCATTCCGCCCACGCTGATGGGCCTGACGCTGGCGATCTTCCTCGGCTTTCGCAACACGGTGGCCTACCAGCGCTGGTGGGACGCGCGGACGCTGTGGGGCGAGTTGTTGATCGTGCTGCGCAATCTGGCGCGGCAGACGATGAGCCTGCCAGCAAGCCTTTCTGCGGCAGAGCGCGAACGGATGGTGCACCGGTTGATCGCCTTTGCCCACGCGCTGCGTCACCACCTGCGCGGCACCTTGCCGGGCGACGATGTATCCCGCTGGCTGACACCGGAAGACCAAGCCGCGCTCGCGGACCGTCCCAATCCACCCAACGTGCTGCTTGGCCTGATTGGCCAGGGCTACGCGCAACTGCAACGAGAAGGCCGGCTAGACGTCATCCTGCTGGCGAGTATCGATGCCCAGGTGACACGCGCCTCGTACGTGCTGGGTGGGTGTGAGCGCATCCAGGGCACGCCGATTCCGTTCGCCTACATTCTGCTGCTCCACCGCACCGTCTACATCTACTGCCTGCTGCTGCCGTTCTGCTTGATCGGCAGCGTCGGCTGGGTGACGCCGCTGATGGTGGGCGTGCTGTCCTACACGTTCTTCGGGCTCGATGCGCTGGGCGACCAGATCGAGAACCCGTTCGACCGCTTGCCCAACGACCTGCCCCTCGACGCCATGTGCCGCACCATCGAGATCGGCCTGGGCGAACTGCTGGGCGAACGTGACCTGCCGGCGCCGCTGCAACCTGTGGACGGCGTGCTGCTCTAGGCGGGAACGTCCAAGGCACCGCCGAAACCGCCAATAGCCCGCTCCCCTTGTCGTAGTTTTACGGCATTTTCGGCGTGCGCTTCACGCTACCTGAGACAGACTGCTGGTGTGCCGGGAAGGGATATCCACGCACTTGTGCCGCCCAGGCAACGCACTGTTGCCTCGATTCGACCTATTTCCAATACCGGTCGGTCCAGTTAAGTAATTATACTAGGCGGTGCATAAATTCCCTCCCCCAAGCACAAAGAAGAAATCACATGCGATCCTCCCTCCTGCGCAGTGCCGCAGCGTTCGCACTGATCGGCGTTTCCGCTACGGCCTTGGCCGACACTCGTATCGAAATTAATGGTGGCCGAAGTTACTCGGACGGCTACTGGACCAACACCGCCTGGGTCGAAGCGATCTGGGGCGAGCACAACCTCGGCGACAGCCGCATCACCTGGGCCCCCATGGCCTCGTTGGGCTTCCTCAACGGCCGCAAAGTAACGCGCTACGGCAATGCCGTTTCCGACGATGTGTGGCTGGGCGGTGGCGGCTTACGCATCCGCTATGGCAACGCCAACGACTGGTATCACCACCTGTTCTGGAACTCGGAGATCGCGGTCCAGGCGGGTCGCACGCTTGCGCTGAGCAGCGGCGGCGAGTTTGTGAATTCGGTGGGCTGGACGGGTGAGCATTGGACGTTCCAGATTCGCCACGCGTCGAATGCGGGCATCAAGGGTTCCAACCGTGGCGAGACCATGGCGTTGGTGGGGTTTGCGTTTAATCCTTGAGGTGGTGGTGTTGGTGGTGTTTAGGACAACGGCTCCGTTAGGGGCCGTTGTTGTTTGGATGGCTAGATGGTTTTGAGGTGGACGCTGCTGCTCTGCTCCCTCGCCCCTTTGGGGAGAGGGTTGGGGTGAGGGGTCAACCTAGCCTCACCGTTTCATCTAAGCCGTCATCCCTGCGTAGGCAGGGATCCAGTGTCGTCAGTGGTCGGCTGTCGCCTCATGCGTTACCGCGATCTGGCCGCTTACGCAGCGGGCGTTTCGCCCTCCTGCCGGAGGCCGAGTCACCTTTCTTTGCTTGCCCAAAGAAAAGTAACCCAAAGAAAGGGCACCCCCACTTGGCGCTGGCCGGTGGAGCCGGCCAGTTCGCGAGGGGCGGCCGGGCTTTTCGACGGGGCTCCTGCCCCGGCGAAAAGGAATCGGCATCCTTGCCGATTCCCCTGCGGGCCTTCTCGTCCACCCCTCACCGCCGCACAGGGGGCCCGGTAGATCAAAAGCGAGAGCGCACGGCTCGTGCAGCGGAGCTGCACATCGCGCTGATGCGGAGAGGACTTAAAGCGGGCTTCGCTACGCTTTCCGATTGCTGGGGCTTGGGAAAGAGGACGCTACGCTTCCCGACCGGTATGGAGAACTCGCCACGGAACGGCATCCTCTTGCTCTTCTGTCTTGGCTTTGTGCTCTAGAGCAGGAGCAACGCGACCTGCTGGCGCGATGTGCAGCGCAGCGGCACGAGCCGTCCGCTTGGTGCTTTTGATCTCCCGGGCCCCGTATGAGGCGGCGGGCGGGTGGAGATAAGGCCCCGCAGGGGTGGCTGGCAAGGATGCCAGCCACTTTTCGCCGGGGCAGGAGCCCCGTCGAAAAGCCCGGAACCCGACCGCGTACCTGGAGGACGAAGCCCGCAAGGCGCCTCATCCGGGGGGCCCTTTCTTTGGGTTACTTTTCTTTGGGCAAGCAAAGAAAAGTGACTCGGCCTTCGGCAGAAGGGCGAAACGCCCGCCGCGTAGGCGGCCCGATCTCGACTACGCGACAACTGAGCGATAACGCCTGGACGATGGCAAAGATGAAACGCTCAGGCGAGCACCCACCCCTCACCCCAACCCTCTCCCCGAAAGGGAGAGGGAGCAGAGCTAAAGCCCACCAGCACATCGGCACCACACCCGAAACCAAAGAAAAAGGCCGCATCACTGCGGCCTCATCCACCCACATCACACAAACACAATCAGTGGTCCGCCCCCGGCCCCGCCTTCGCGCTGAACGGCGGCCGCGCCATCCATACCACCACAATCAGGAAGAAGAACACCCAGCCCAACAGATGGAATACCTCGTTGAACGAGATCTGGTAGCCCTGCTGCGTGATCATCTGATCCAGCATCACGTTCGCCGCCTGCCCCTGCACCCCAACACCCTGCAGCGCAACCTGCGCTGACGTATCGTAGGGCGTGATGTGCTCTGACAGATGTGCGTGATGCACGATCGCACGGTGATCCCACAGGAATGTGGTGAGCGACGCGGAGAAGCTCGCGCCTAGCGTACGCAGGAATGTCGCCAGGCCGCCGCCCGAGGCGATCTCGTTCGGTTGCAGATCCGACAACAGAATCGTCGTCACCGGCATGAAGAACAACGCGACGCCCAGGCCCTGGAACAGCTGCACGCCGGCGACGTGCCAGAAATCTATCTGTAGGAAGAACTCGGAACGCATGAAGCAGGTCGTGCCCATCACCAGGAACGCGCACGAGGCCAGTAGGCGCATGTCGGTACGCGACGCGTACTTGCCGACCAGGAAGGTGAGCATCACCGGCAGAATACCTAGCGGCGCAGCGGCAAAACCTGCCCACGTGGACGTATAGCCCATATTCCGCTGCAGCCACTGCGGTACCAGCAGGCCGATGGCGAAGAACGCCGCATAAGCCAATACCAACGCAATGGTGCCGGTGCGAAAGTTGTGGTGGCGCAGCAGGCGCAGGTTGACGATGGGTTCCTTGTCGGTGAGCTCCCAGATCAAGAAGACCGCCAGAGAGATCACGGACACGATGCTGGTGATCACGATGAACGTGGAGTTGAACCAGTCCTCGTCGTTGCCCTTGTCGAGCACGATCTGCAGCGCGCCCACACCGACGATCAGCGTGATGAGCCCCACGTAATCCATCTTCGGCCGCATGGTGACTTCCGGGCGTCCCTTCATCTGGTTGCCCACCACCATGCTGGCGAAAATACCGATGGGCACGTTGATGAAGAAGATCCACGGCCACGAATAGTTATCAGTGATCAAGCCACCGAGGATCGGGCCTGCGATGGGTGCCACCACGGTCACCATCGCCAACAGCGCGAGCGCCATGCCGCGTTTGGCGGGTGGATAGATGGAGATCAGCAAGCTCTGCGTGACCGGGTACATCGGGCCCGCTACCGCGCCCTGGATGGCGCGGAACAGGATCAGCATGGGCATGCTCTGCGCGATGCCACACAGGAACGACGCAATGGAGAACAGCAGCGTCGACCAGATAAACAGCTTCACTTCGCCGAAACGACGGGTGAGGAAGCCGGTAAGCGGCAGCGCAATGGCCATGCTCACCGCGAAGGAGGTGATGACCCAGGTACTCTGATTGACGCTCACGCCGAGGTTGCCGGCAATCGTCGGCAGCGACACGTTCGCGATGGTCGTGTCGAGCACCTGCATGAAGGTCGCCAACGAGAGGCCGACAGTGGTCAGCGCCAGGTTGGGCGGACGGAAATCTTGACTCATCGCACGGATAACCTGCGGTATGAAGGGTGTGCCCGCGCCGAACAATGCATCGAAGCGGGTCTTATTTTTTCCGCATCATTCCGGTGCAAGCCGGAACGACGCTTTGAATCACTGATGCAGTTGGCGTGGATGGCGATGCAGCGCCTCCACGCCTACGGCAAACCACTTATTACTTCGGACCTTCGCTGGCGCCCGCCATATTCGCGTGGATGATCTCCGCGATCATGCCGTCGGCCTTGGCCAGCTGTTCCTTGTAGACGTCGGTCTTGAAGGCCGGCTGCGTCGGCGCCTGGTTGGCAAGCAGCAAGCCCTTCTGGTCGTGCAGGTTCACTTCCACCTTGGTCGACAGGCCGATGCGCAGCGGATGGTCTTCCAACTGCTTCGGATCGGTGAAGAACACGCGAACCGGAACGCGCTGCACGATCTTGATCCAATTGCCGGTGGCGTTCTGCGCCGGCAGCAGCGAGAACGCGCTACCCGTGCCGACGCCAAGGCTCTGTACCGTGGCCTTGTAGGTCACCGTGCCACCGTAGATGTCGGCGCGGATTTCCACCGGCTGGCCGATGCGCATGTTGGTGAGCTGCGTTTCTTTGAAGTTGGCGTCGATCCACACTTCATGCAGCGGCACCACCGCCATCAGCGGCGTACCCGATGCCACGCGCTGACCCAACTGCACCGAACGCTTGGCGACGTAGCCGTCCACCGGCGCGATGATGGAGGTGCGCACGTCGTCGAGGTAGGCGCCACGCAGGCGGGCGGCGGCGGTTTGCACATCCGGATGCGAAGCGACGACGGTGTCGTCCACCAGCACCTTGTTGGTCTGCAACTGCTGCTGCGAGGTGGTCATGGCGCTCTGCGCCGTGGTCAGTGCATCCAGCGCGTGTGACAGCTCTTCGGCGGAGATCGCACCGGACTTGGCGAGATCACGACGACGGTTGTAGTCGGCCTGTGCCTTGTCCACCGCGGTTTTGCGTGCGGCCACTTCGGCCTGGGCACCGCTGACGTTGCTGTACAGACCGCGCACCTTACGCACGGTGCTGGCGAGGTTTGCGCGCGCCTGCTCCAGTGCGACGTCGGCATCAGCCGGATCGAGCTTCACCAGCACGTCGCCGGCATGCACCAGGTCGCCGTCATCGGCACCGATGGTGATGACTGAGCCGGGCACCTGCGGGGTGATCTGCACGACGTTGCCGTTGACATAGGCGTCGTCGGTCTCTTCGTACCAGCGGCCTTCGAGGAAGTACCACAGGCCCCAGCCGATGGCGGCGATCACCACCACGGCCGCAAGCGCGCGCAGCAGGAAGCCGCGACGGCTCTTTGGGGGTTGAGCGGCCGCATTCTCGGCCGCAAGCGGGGTTTGGCTAGACATGGGGGCAGCCTTTTTTCTTAAAGCGAATGATCAGAGGAAGATTGGACGGCCACATCGGCCGAGGCGCCTTGCGGGCGGAAGCCGCCGCCGAGGGCCTGGATGAGCTGCACGGACAGGTCGACCTGCTGCGACTGCAGCGCGGCAAGGCGCTCCTGCGCGGCGAGCAACTGCTGGCGCACGATCAGCGCCTCCAGATAGCTGCCCACGCCAGCCTTGTAACGCTGCTCGGAGAGCTGCCACGCCTGCGTGGCGGCATCGACTGCGCGCTGCTGGGCGGCGACCTGCTCCTGCGCGGACTGCACGGCGTCGTAACCGTCGGCCACTTCGTTCACCGCGCGCACCAGCGTTTGGTTGTACTGGGCCACGGCTTCGTCGTACTGCGCATCCTTCGAGGAGAGGCTGGAACGCAGACGGCCGCCATCGAAGATCGGCAGGCTCAGCGACGGACCAAAGGTGTAGAAGCGAGCCGGCAACTGCAACGGGTTGATGCTGCCGAACGCCGCCACGCCCGCCATCGCGCTGATGCTCACGTTGGGCAGGAACTGGGTCTTGGCGACCTTGATCTCCTTGCCTGCGGATTCCACGCGCCAACGCGCAGCGACGATGTCGGCGCGATGGCCAAGCAGCTCGCTCGATAGATCCGCCGGTGCGGTGAGCGCACCCGGCGTCAGCATCTGCGGACGACCGATGTCGAGGCCACGGTCCGGACCCTTGCCGAGCAGTACGGATAGCGAGGAACGGGCCGCATCGATGGCGCGCTTGGCAGCGGCCACTTGTTGGTCGGCGTTGGCAACTTCGGTGTCGCTCTGCTTGAGCTGCAACTGGTTATCGAGACCGGCGGAGACGCGCTGCTGGGTTAGCTGGCGCGCCGTAGTGGCCCGCTCGTGCTCGGCTTTGGCCACATCCTGCTGTGCATACGCGTAGGAGAGCTGCACATAGGCGCGAGCCACGTTGGTGGACAGCTCGATGCGAGCGGCCTGCTGCTCGATCTCGGCAGCGTGCTGCATGCCTAAGGCGGCTTCCCACGCGGCGCGCTTGCCGCCCCACAAATCGAGGCCCCAGCTGAAACTGCCGCGGGCGTCCTTGAACCAGGTGAACTTGCCACCGCCCAGATCCGGCGGCGCCGCGGTAAGCGGCAGGCGCTGGCCAATCATGTTGGCTCCAGCCGTGACACTCGGACCGCGGTCGGCATCGGCTGCGCCAGCTTCGGCCTGTGCCTGGCGGGCGCGGGCGTCGGCCACGGTCAGGGTGGGGTTGTCTTTCAGCGCTTCAGCGATCAACGCGGTCAGCTGCGGGTCGCCGAGGCCGGTCCACCAATCGCTGCCGGGCCAGGCGGCAGGGGAGAGCGCAACGCCGGACAGGCTGCGATCGGCTTTCAGCGAAGAGGCATCGGTGAGCGCGCCCTCCGGATGCAGGCCGCCGCTGCTGACGCATCCCGCCAGCGCGAGGGAGAGGCCGGTGGCTGCCGCAAGGATTTGCAGACGCATGGGCTTGGTTTCCAGAAAAATGAAACGGGTCAATTCATGTCGCGGAGCGCGACTAACACGCGCTCCAGGTAATCGCGTAACTGCTCGCGCTCGGTCGGGTCCAGCGCCTTCTGGGCGGCGTCCAGAACGCGGTCGTTACACGGTGTCATCTGTCGCCACATGACGTCGCCAGCCGCCGTCAGCTCGATACGCAGGGCCCGACGGTCCTGCTGATGCGGCTGGCGGCGCAGCAGGCCCTTGCCTTCAAGCTGATCGAGCTGGCGAGTCATGGCGCCGCCATCCAGTTCCACCGCGCGAGCTAGCTCACTGGCTGACATCGGGCCTAACAGCGCAAGGCGCTTGAGGATCAGGAACTGGATGAAGCGCAGCTCCACGCCCGACGCTTGCAACTCGGCTTCCGTCTTGCGGACCAGTTCGCTGCGAACCAGTCCGATGAGGACGCCGATGCTGTCCTGCGGGTATGTAGGGGGATATGAGGGGGTCATGGAGCGGCAATTCTATTGCCGCCAATATATTTGTCAAGGCAAATATGTTCTGGTTAGATTTTGCCTGAACAAAATTTGGAACTGCCTCAATGAGCTCCCTCCTTTAACTCATCGTCCAGCCAGGTCCGCAGGGCGGGGTCGCGCAGCTCGAACAGCTCGAAGACGCCCAAGGCCCGCAGAGTTGGCAGCAGGGCGAGCACCCGCGTTTCCATCGCGCGTCGAGCCGCTTCGGGGGTATCTGGGTCCAGCATCTGGTGGGCACAGGCCACGAACGCCTCGAGCGGGGCGGTCTCGGCGGTAGGTATGCGTACGGCAATCATCGACATGGGTCGGCTCTCCCTTCGACGCCGGGCGGTGGCGCCGCTTGCTTCAGTGAGGACGTGTGTCGGGGTGCGGGCGTGACCGCGCCGGATCAAGCATGAGGAATGGCACGGGTGGGGGAACCGCGACCGACGGCACGTTCGGCACCGCAAGCGGCGGCAGCGGTGGGAATTGGACGAGCATGATTGAGCAGGCAGGTGGATTACTGTTAGCGTTATTTGGTCAAAGTTTGTCGAGAATCGGCCATGGGCCATGTAACAGAAAAAGACGAGACACAGTTCCACACGATGATCGAGCGCCTCGATGGCCCCTCGGTGATCGCCTATTGGACCGAAGGCGTAGCCTCGAGCGAGTACAGCGAGAACACCCGCGAATACGGCTGGCACTCCCACGCGCGTGGCCAGCTGTACTGCGTGGAAAGTGGGCTGGTGCACGTGCGCACGGCGCAGGGCTCGTGGCTGTTGCCACCGCACCGGGCCGGCTGGATGCCAGCCGGTGTCGAACACACCGTCACCCTCAGCGGCCCCATGAGCGGCTGGGGCGTATTCGTCACACCACAGGAATGTGGCTGCCTACCCACCGAGCCTTGCGTCATCAGCGTGACGGAGCTGATGCGCGCGCTGGTGCGCCGAGCCAGCTCATGGGTGTGGGAGCGGGAACTCGACGAGAGCCAGGAACGGATCACCCGTGTGTTGCTGGAAGAGATCTGCCGCGCACGCCACGAACCCCTGCACCTGCCGATGCCAACAGACCGCCGTGCACTCCGCATCGCCGTGGCGCTGCTGGAAAACCCCAACGACAACCGTGGGCTGGAGGAGTGGGCGGTATGGGCTGGCTTGTCCCCACGCAGCCTGAGCCGATTGTTCCGCAGCGAAACGGCATTGAGTTTTGCGCAGTGGCGGCAGTTGGCGCGTTTGACGCGTGGGTTGGAACAGTTGGCGGATGGCGAGCCGGTGTCTGCGGTGGCGGATGCGTTGGGGTATGCGAGTGTGAGTGCGTTTGTGGCGATGTTTCGGCGGAGTTTTGGGCAGCCGCCGGCTAGGTATTTTGCGGCGCAGGCGGGGCAATAACTTCGGTGGCTTCCCGAGCGTCGTAGAGATCTTGCTCTACGGCAGCACGCGCTTCTTACCCTCACGCAAAAACCGCGACGCGATGTGCAGCGAAGCTGCACGAGCCGTGCGCTTGCAGCCTTTGATCTACCCGGCCCCCCTGTGCGGCGGTGAGGGGTGGACGATCAGGCCCGCAGGGGGATCGGCAAGGATGCCGATTCCTTTTCGCCAGGGCAGGAGGCCCTGTCGAAAAGCCCGGCCACCCCTCACGAACTGGCCGGCTTTATCGGCCAGCGCCAAGCGGGGGTGCCCTTCTCTTTGGTTACTTTCTCTTGGGCAAGCAAGAGAAAGTAACCCGGACTGCGGCAGCAGTTCGGAAGCCCGCGGCAGGCGAGCCAGGTCGCAGTAGCGCAACAACTGAGCAATGCAAAAACTGGATTAAAACCCGCGCTGAGGCGAGAAAAGAAACAGTGAGGCTAGATTGGCCCCTCACCCCAACCCTCTCCCCGTAGGGGAGAGGGAGCACAAGCATCATTGCTTCGCGGGCTTCACATACGTATTGAACAACTCATCAATACGACGGTACTCGTCGTACCACGAATCCGGATGCTGGAACCCATGACGCTCCATCGGATACAGCGACATCCAGAAGTTGTTCTTATGCAGCTCGATAAAGCGCTGATACAGACGAATGGTGTCGCTGGTCAGCACGTTGTCATCGATCAAACCATGCTGCATCAACAGCGGATCCTGCAGCTTGTCGGCGTAGTTGATCGGTGAGCTGATCTGATACGACTCCGGATCGAGCTGGGGATCGTTGAGGATGTTGGACGTGTACTCGTGGTTGTAGCTGGTCCAGTCGGTGACCGGACGCAGCGCGGAACCCGCAGCGAACTCACCCGGCGCCCGCAGCAGCGACATCAGCGTCATGAAGCCACCGTAGCTGCCGCCGTACATGCCGACGCGCTTGGGGTCCACGTTGTGGTTCTTCACCAGCCAGGCCTTGCCGTCGAGCAGGTCTTCCAGTTCCGGGTGGCCCATCTGGCGATAGATCGCCGTGCGCCACGCACGGCCGTAGCCATCGGACGCGCGGTAGTCCATGTCGAGCACCACGTAACCCTGCTGCACCAGCAGGTTGTGGAACATCTGCTCACGGAAGTAGTTGGAGTACGACAGCGTGACGTTCTGCAGGTAACCCGCACCGTGCACAAAGATCACTGCCGGACGCGAAGCTGCGGCGGCTTCATCGGCCGGGCCGTAGTACTTCGCCCAGATGGTGCCCGCGCCGTGCGAGGACGGCACACCGATGATCTTCGGCTGGATCCACGCATGCGCGGTGAAGGCCGGCTTCGTGGTGTTGGTGAGCTCGCGCGGCGAACCGCCGTCGGCGCTCTGTACCGCTAGCTGCGCTAGCGTGTACGGCGAGGAATGCAGCACGGCGAGCTGGCGACCATCGGGCGACAGCGCAAAGTCGTCCATGCCCTGATACTGCGTGAGGCGAGTCAGTTCGCCACCCGCGCTGGGCACGCGATAGACGTCGTAGCTATACGGGGCCACCTGATTGGTGCGCACGTAGAACCACTGGCCATCCTCGCTCAGCACCGGATGGCTCACTTCGAACTTGCCCGTGGTCAGCGACTTGGCCTTACCGCCGGGTGACTTGGTGTAGAGCTGCGAGTAGCCGGTTTCCTCGCTCAGGTACCACAACGTACGGTTGTCCTTGAGCCAGCCGAAGTCGTTGAAGTTCCAGTTGATCCAGGCGTTGTCAGTCAGACGATGCTGGTTGACCAGTGCATGCTTGTCGAAATCGACACTGGCGATCCAGCGGTCCTTGTTGTCAATGGCGCGCAACTGGATGGCGACATTCTGGCCGTCGTCGCTCCACACGATGCCGCCGCCACCGCCGTCGTCAGCATTGGAAACAATGCGCACCGAGCGCACGTCCGGCGCCTTCAGCGCCTTGGCTTCGTCGGCCTTGCCGTCCTTCTGCAGGGCGGCCACGGTCTTGGCGCGAAGGTCCTTGAGCGGGTCGTCCTTGATGCCCGGCAGGCCGTCCGTCTTGAGCGGATAGAACTTGGCGGACTTCAGGTCCACCAGCACCATCGATTGCGGCGCGGGATCGTTGTTACCCACGTAGACGCGCGTTTCCTGCTGCTCGGCGTAGCCGGACTCGGTGACGTAGTGGGTAACCTCGGGGCGCTTGCCTTCCTTCGCGCCCTTGGGCTTGGTCACCACGACCATCCAGCGGCCATCGGGCGACAGCTCGGTGTCGGCCGGCTCGCCACTTTCACCGAGGTAGATCGGCTTGGGCGCGCGGCTGGGGTCGGCGGCGATCAGCGCATCGTCGTTCGTGCGCGCGGCGTCCTTGTCCGACTTGTTTTCACGCAGCGACTTGAACAGTTCCAGCTGCATGTCCTTGAGCTGATCGGGCTTCTTTTCCTGCGGATCGTCGGTGAAACGCAGCACGGCGGCGGGTGCGCTCACGCCGGCGGCAAGGTCGTAAACGAACCAGTTGTTGCCCTGGCGGTACTGCAGGCCGCGGCCGTCGCTGGAGAAGCGCGGCGACGATTCCGCTTCGGACGAGCGGGTGACTTGCACGCGACGGCCATTGGAGAGATCGACCATGAAGATGTCGCCATGCATCACGTAGGCGGCGTGCCGATGCGTGCGGTCGTAGATCGCCGGGCCTTCGGCCTGCGCCATGGCGGTGGGATCGAGCTTCACGCTCTGGCCGTTGGCCGGGTCTACGCGATAGAGGTCGCGTACTTTGCTGCCGTCGCGCTTGAGCGAGTAGTAGAGGCTACGGCCGTCGACGCTCCAGTAGGGCTGTTCCACCGCGGCGCCGATCCAGTCGGGATTGGCCATGATGGTTTCCAGATCCAGCTGACCGCCAGACGACGGGGGCGACAGGGCCGCCGCGGGGAACGCGGCAAAGGCGGCAAGGCCGGCGAACAGCATTCGGCGCATGGAGGGCTCCACAGTCAAAACGTTTGAGCATAGCCAAGCTCTGAAACAGCACAAGCGCCGATGGTCGCGGTTCAAACTGATCGCCTAGGCAGGTAATCTTATCGGTTACTTCGGCGCCCCTCCGGCGCCCCCGTGCGGCCTGCACCTTGTCGGCCAAGCGGCAGACCGTGCGTTCGGTGAGGTTCTTGTGCATGTCTTCGAGGCATGCTTCCCGCAGCCCCAAGCCCGGCGAGCCCACATGCCCCTACCCAGCGTTGAGATCGAAACGCCCCCCACCCCAGCCATAGCGTGATCTGGCTGCACGGCCTGGGCGCCGATGGCAACGACTTCGCTCCTATCGTGCCGGAGCTGGTGCCTCCCACCTGGCCCGCGCTGCGCTTTGTCTTTCCCCATGCGCCGGTGCGACCGGTCACGGTGAACGGCGGCATGCCGATGCGCGCCTGGTACGACATCGTGGGCGTCGACCTTATTTCCCGGCAGGACGAAACGGGCATGCGTGCATCCATTGCCAACGTGGACGCGCTGATTGCCCGCGAGAACGAGCGCGGCGTGCCTTCCGAGCGCATCCTGCTGGCCGGCTTCTCGCAGGGCGGCGCTATCGCGTTGTCGGCAGGGCTGCGCCATGCAGGGAAACTGGCGGGCGTGATCGCCCTGTCCACCTACCTGCCGCTGCAGGATGCCTTCGCCGCCGAGCGCAGCGCAGCCAATGCACAGACGCCGGTGTTCTGGGGGCATGGCACAGCCGATCCAATCGTTCCGCTCACGCGCGGCGTGAGCTCGCGTGACATGTTGCAGTCGCTGGGTTATTCGGTGAGCTGGCACACCTATCCCATGCCGCATTCGGTGTGTGCCGAAGAAGTGGCCGACCTGCGTCAGTGGATGACCGCACGCCTGGAGGCCTGACGGTCACACTCTCTGTGTAGCCCGCGATGGCGCGCAAGGAAGCCTTGGCAAGCATGCGGCATACTCCTTTGCATGAGGGAGTCCACCACCGATATACCGGCGCCTGCGCGCAGAGAACGTCACCCGTTGCCTGATTTCTGCAGCGGGCCGGTGATCTTTGCGCTGCTGATCACGGCGTCGTTGACCGTGACCCTGATGTGGCTGGCGCCCAACAATGCTCATGGGTGGCGCGCCTATTCCGTCGGCATGTTGTTTGCCGACTGGCTGGCAGTGGTGATCGGCGTGGCCCTCTGCAAGCTGCGTCCATTGTTCGAGCGCCTGCCCGGCCATGGATCGTATGCAGGCGTATGGCTGGCGATGGTGCTGATCGTGGCCGGAGGCAGCGCGCTGGTGTACTGGATGGACGGCGTCATGCAGATGCAACTGCTGCGCGACAGCGCTGGCGATTTCATTCGCAACAACACACTTATCGCTGCGCTGCTCGGTGCGGCCATGCTGCGCTACTTCTATCTGCTGGCCCAATGGCAGACCCGGCTGGAGGCTGTGTCGCAGGCCCAGGTGGCTGCCTTGCAGGCGCGCATCCGGCCGCACTTCCTGTTCAACAGCATGAACACGGTGGCTGCGCTGGTGCGGGTCGATCCGACGGCAGCCGAGCGCTGCGTGGAAGATCTCTCGGAACTATTCCGCGCCGCACTAGGCGAGCACAGCACGCGCGACGGTACGCTGGGCGAGGAGCTGGTCCTGGTCGACCGTTATCTGGATATCGAACAGCTACGACTGGGAGAACGCCTGCACGTGCGACGCGAACTGGACGACCTGCCCGGCGACTTCCCGCTTCCGCGCCTGCTGCTGCAGCCCTTGGTGGAGAATGCCGTGCGCCATGGCATCCAGCCGTTGCGCGAAGGTGGCGAGGTCGTCCTGCGTGGCCGGCGCGAGGCCGACGGCATCGTCATCGAGATCGACAATCCACTGGTGAGCACACCGGCGCCCGGCGGGCATGGCCACGGCCTGGATAGCGTGCGCCGGCGGGTGGCTTATCGTTTCGGGCCACGCGCAGGCGTGATCTCCGGCCCGCGGGGCGACCGCTTCGTCGTACGCCTTGAACTGCCTGCACGGTAAAAAAATATGCGCGTACTCATCGTGGACGACGAACCTCTTGCGCGGGCACGCCTCGCGTCGCTGCTCGGTGATTGCAACGACGTGGACGTCGTCGGCAGCGTGGCCGACGGCGAGGCCGCGCTCGAGGCGATGGGCAGTTTGCAGCCGGACGTTTTGCTGCTGGACATCAACATGCCTGGCATGAGCGGCACCGCGCTCGCTCAGCGCCTAGCCGGCAGCAAACGCCCGCTGGTGGTGTTCTGCACGGCCTATGAGGGCCATGCGCTGCAAGCCTTCGAGCTAGGCGCCGTGGACTATCTGCTGAAGCCGGTTCGATTGGAACGACTCAACGAAGCGCTGCAGCGCGCGCGCCAGCGCCTGCAGCATGCGCCACGCGACAGCGGCAGCTACCTGCACGGACGGTTGCGCGGCGAACAGGTGCGCGTGGCGCTGGATGACGTGATCAGCCTGCTGGCGGAAGAAAAGTACGTGGTGGTACAGCATCGCGGCGGTCAGCTGCTGCTCGAAGATTCGCTGCGCCAGCTCGAAGAGGCCTATCCCGAAACCCTGATCCGCCTGCACCGCAACTGCCTGGTGCCCGCCCAGCGCCTGATCGGCCTGAAGACGCTTACCGACGGTCGCGTGCTTGCGCGGCTCGGTGGCACGGAGCTGATGCCGGAAGTAAGCCGGCGCAATCTACCGGCGCTACGCAAGCTACTGCGCATGGGGTGATTAGGCATGGGGTGATGCGGCGGCGCAGACGCGTCCACCGCATCATGCCGACGTCAACGCGCCGCCAGTTCGCTCATGGCAGCACCATCGCCCTGCGCAGCGTAGCCAATCAACTGCTTGACCAACACCCGTTCGCTCGAGGTCCAATGCAACGTGGTACGCAACGTGGCGTTGTCGGTGCCGAAGCGCACCGGATCGCTCACGGCAGCGGCGCGGTACCAGGCCAGCGCGACGTCGTGCTGGCCTGAGGCCATATACGTCAACGCCATGGCCATCGGCACCCATTGCGGGCGCTGTTCCGGACGCAGCGAGAGATTGCGCTGGAACGCTTCCATCGCACAAGCCGGATCGCCCAGGTTGATCATGCTCCAGCCATAGGCCCAGAGCAGTCGACGATCATTCGGCTTGATGCGCAAGGCGCGATGAAAATTGAGTTGTGCCGCATCCGCGCGATGCGTGCTCGCTGCCAGCCAACCTTCGTCGGTCAGCTTGCGCACCGGAGATATCTGCGGAAACGCGCCGGGATAACTCGATTGATTGAACGCCGAGGCTTCTGGTAGCCCGCGCGCTGTCACATCCGGGTCCGTATAAGGACGTCCGTCCGGCATGAGCACGGGCAACGTTGTACCGGTCATACCTGCATGGGCCGCGAGCGCGGCGAAGCCCGACATGGCAAAAACGATCGTGCAAACCATCCTGCGCATCTTCATGACAACACTCCTTGCTGTCCCCATCCCGACATCAGCATAGTCCCTGCTGCGACCGCATAGCTAATGCAGCCGCGACAGTAATTACGCCACAATGCAGTCCCCGGCGAAGCTGCACGCAACACCCACGAGACCGTCATGACACCGACCACGCTGCGTATCGCCACCCGCAAGAGCGCGCTCGCCCTTTGGCAGGCCGAACACGTCGCCGCGGAACTGCGGATCACTCATCCCGGCTTGATCGTGGAGCTGGTGCCGCTGTCGACACGCGGCGATGAAATCCTCGACAAGCCACTGGCCACTATCGGCGGCAAGGGCCTGTTCCTGAAGGAACTGGAAGTGGCCATGTTGGAAGGCCGCGCCGATCTGGCCGTGCATTCGCTCAAGGATGTACCCGCCGAACTGGAGCCGGGCTTCACCTTGCCCGCCATCCTGCCGCGCGCCGATTCGGCCGATGCGTTCGTGAGCAACGACTACGCCGACCTTCCCGCGCTGCCGCTGGGTGCACGCGTGGGCACATCGTCCTTGCGCCGGCAGGCGCAGTTGCGCGCCGTACGCCCCGACCTGACCCTGCTCGACCTGCGCGGCAACGTGGGTACACGCCTGTCCAAGCTCGATTCGGGTCACTACGACGCGATCCTGCTCGCCTGCGCGGGACTCGAACGCCTGGGGCTAGCCTCCCGCATTCGCAGTCGACTGGCCGCACCGGACTGGCTGCCGGCTCCCGGTCAGGCGGCCATCGCCATCGAAGCCCGCTCGGACCAGCCCGACGTACTCGCGTTGCTGCGTGCGCTCGACGATGCGCAGACGCGGTTGGCGGTTACCACCGAGCGCGTCATGAATCAGGCGCTGGGCGGTAGCTGCACCGTACCGGTGGGTGCGTGGTGCATTGTCACCGAGCACGGCCTGCACCTGCGGGGCATGGTGGGCGACGTCAGCAGCGGGCGCCTGCTGCAGGCTCAGGCCGACGCGGAAGGTGATCAGGCGGAAGCCTTGGGCAAGCGCGTGGCGCAAGCTTTGTTCGACCTAGGCGCCGGCCCGATGCTGGGTCACTGAGGCGGCGGGACGAGGGGAGAGCGGCACACGCCACTCATCCCCAGACCCACATGTCTCAGAAGTTGTAGAGCAGGTTCGTGGTCACCAGCGAATCGGTGCTCTGCGTGCCCGGCTGGACGTCGCTGTTGTAGCGAACCTGGTAGCCGAGCTTGAGCGCCACTTTGCGCGTCATGCTGACCGACAGCCCGATGTCGTTCTGGTAGTACTTGTTGTCCGAGCCTGCTTCGATCAGCAGCGTGTCTTCCAGCGCCGTGTTGTCGGTGAGGCGGTACTTGTAGTTGACCAGACCGCGGCCGACCGCTTCGCTTATGCTGTCCTGGTGAACCCTCACCGTCGCCGTGGTGCCGTCCGGCTGGGTGACCGACTGGTCGACATCGGCGGGACGATAGCGCTTGTAACCGGGGCCGACTTCGAAGGACAGCTCGGTGCGGTCCGTCTTCAGCGCGATGTAGCCGTAGCCCACCGAGACGATGCCCTGCCACAGGTTGGCGCCGAAATCGTCGTGCTCATAGCGAAGCGCGGTCACGATGTAGCTGCGCGGATCGAGCTTGTAACCCACCGAGGCGCCCGTGTCGTAACGGTTGGCCGTGGTGGTCAGGCGGTCGACGGTATTGCCCTGCTGGTCCTGCACCTGCACTTCGCCCTTGGAACGCAGACCGTTGAGGAAGAAGTTGTTCTTCCACAGATCGTTTTCCTGGTTCAGGCCGAGCTTGGCGTTGATGTTTTCCGAGCGGGAGTTGCCGTAGGAGGATGCGAAACCGAATTCGCCCGAACCCGTCCACCCGCCATTGTTGGCCGGATTGCCATTGGTGGTCGGATTGGATGACGTGTCGTCGGCCTGAGCGCCAAAACTGACCAGCGCCGCGAGCAGGGCGCCCGCCATCAGGGTTTTCTTCATTGCAATTGTTCCTTTTTCGTTAAAATCAGTAACAGCCCGCCACCTTAACGGGCCGGATTGAACTGCTTGTGAACCGGGGATGTGGGTGTTCAGCGCTGGCGCGCGACAGTCCCGTCAGAACTGTCTGGCAAGGCTGCCAGGGCCTCATCATACAAACTAAGCTCGGTCGCCATACCCGCCGTGCAGCTGACCGCCGCCAGCGAGGCCAGCGCCAGCCATCCCTGCCCGAAGCTCATCAGCAGCAGGGCAACACACGGCACCGCATAAACCAGAAGCGCGGCCAGGAAACGCCCCGGCTGCAATTCCAGGCGTCCCCGCGGGGTTTGCGCCCGTTGCAGGGCGGCCTGCCAACGCAGGCTTTCCACCAGGCCACGCAGCAGCGCGAGTACCAGCAGGCCGACGATCCAGGCCATGGGATGCAAGCCAGCCGGGTCGGTGTCCTGCCCGGCGGCGCACAGCCAAAGCCATAGCCCGCCTCCGTAGGTGGCGGATACCACCCGGCTCAGCGGCAATTGCGTAGCGAGGTGATGATCGATACCCGGCGCCTGCCTCCGGGCGTCCGCGTAGGCGGTGATGATCAGGCTGCCCAGGCTGCACAAGGCCATGGCGGCCCCCGAAAGACGCGTGGCCCAGAACGCATTGTCCCCGCGAGCCAGCCCGGCTACGGCAAGCACGGGCAGGCCGCACGCCAGCGCGATCAAGGCATCGCGCGTGGGCCTTGATCCCTTTTCGATGACCCAGCCATGCCAGTGCGGCATCCAGCGCGATTGGGCACAGGCCGCCATGACGCCCAGCACAATCAGCAACGTGCCGAGCGCAATCGGCACGAGGACATCGCCCCGTCCATCTGGATAAACCCCCACGGCCAACGCCAGCCCCAACACCATCCACAAACCGAAGCCGTCGAAGCCTGCGACATGAAGGAGCGTGGCCGGCAGCGGTCGTGGCCGCGCCCGGAGGGGGGCCTGTCCGTGGCTCGTCGTGTCGGCCCTTTGAGCGGATTGGCGCGGTTTCATAAGCGTGGTGTCTTCTGTGCGTGAAGGGTAGATCACGCGCGCGTGATCGCGGCGTGGTCTTACTCAATTTCATGGCCTAGTGGACTTGCGGCTTCCGCCAACCGTGCGCATGCTACGGGGAGGTAGCCGTCGAAAGTCATTTCATGGATCGTTACGAGCGCATTCTGACCCTGCACCGACTGCTTAAGTCGGCGCATTATCCCGTGCCCCTGCCTCGTCTTATGGACGAGCTGGAGTGCTCGCGCGCGACGCTTTACCGCGACGTGGCGTTCCTGCGCGACGCGCTCGGCGCGCCGATCGAGAGCGCAGGCGGTGAACATGCCGCGTTCCGCTATGCGGTCGGCGAAGGCGAGCGTTTCGAGTTGCCGGGCCTCTGGCTGACGTCCGATGAACTGGCGGCGTTGCTGGCCCTCAACGAACTGATCGGCCGCAGCGGGCCTGGCGTACTCGCCGGCGCGCTCGCACCGTTCAAGGCACGCATCGAACACTTGCTGTCCGACCAGGGCACCGGCAAGACGCTGCCCATCGAACGCATCCGCGTCATTGCCTGGGGCGAGCGCAAGCTCGACCAGCAGGTGTTCCGCGTAGTGGCCGGCTCGGTGCTCGAACGCAAGCAGCTGCGCTTCCGCTATCGCGCGCGCACCACCAATTCGGATAGTCATCGCCGTGTATCGCCGCAGCGTCTGACGCACTATCGCGACAACTGGTACCTCGACGTGTGGGACCACGACCGCGAGGCACTGCGCAGCTTTGCGGTGGATCGCATTGCCGAGCCGCAGGCGCTTGACGAGGCCGCCCGAGACGTACCCGAGCAAGAACTCAACGACGCGCTGGCATCGAGCTACGGCATCTTTGCAGGCAAGCCCAAGGCCTGGGCCACGCTGCGCTTTTCGCAGCATGCAGCGCGCTGGGTGGCGGATGAGCACTGGCATTCCCAGCAGAAGGGCGAGTGGCTGCCGGACGGCCGCTACGAGCTGCAGGTGCCTTATTCCAATTCCAAGGAACTGCTGATGGACGTGCTCAAGTACGGACCGGACGCAGAAGTGGTGGCACCGCTGTCGCTGCGCGAGGAAATGAAGATCCAGTTGCAACTGGCGCTGGGTGGTTATCAGAGCGAGAAGTGAGTAAATAGGTAGATGAAGCGGAAGAAAGCGTGGAAGCGCTCTCTCGCTATTCACTCCTCTCCACTCGTTTCTCGCCATATCGCCCATGCGCACCACTGATATCGCCGATCCCTCGACGCTTCCGGCCGACGTTGCCGCCACCAAGAAACCGACCGTCGCGCTCGCGCTTGGTTCCGGAGGCGCGAAAGGTTTGGCGCATATCGGCGCCATCGAGGAGATCGAAGCGCACGGCTACCAGATCGTCGCCATCGCGGGCACATCCATGGGTGCGCTCATCGGCGGCGTCTACGCCATGGGCAAGCTGGGCGTATACCGCGACTGGGTCTGCTCGCTGGCCAAGATGGACGTGCTCAAGCTGGTCGACTGGACACTATCCGGCGGCGGCCTCATCAAGGGTGAGCGCATCATCGAGACGATGCGCGGCCTGATTGGCGACGCCGCCATTGAGGACCTGCCGCTGGCCTATACCGCCGTGGCGACCGATCTGGACCGCGAACGCGAGGTCTGGCTCACGCGCGGTTCGCTGTTCGATGCGATCCGCGCCTCCATCGCCATTCCCACCCTCTTCCGTCCGCAGGTGCTGTCGGAACGGCGGCTGATCGACGGCGGCCTGCTCAACCCCGTGCCGGTCACGCCATTGATCCGCGAACCGGCGGACTACCTGTTTGCGGTGAGCATGGACGGTCCGCCGGACCCGGGCGCACCCGACGAAGTGTCTGCCACGCCAACCGTGGATAACGACAGCTATCGCTCACGCATCGGTGAATTCATCGGCAAGCTGATGCCTCATGGCACCGACAAGCCGCGTGAGCCGGGCATGTTGGAGCTGCTCATGCAGTCGATGGACTTGATGCAGGCCAATCTTTCACGCCTGCGCCTGGCGGCCTACGAGCCGGACCTGCTGATCCGCATGCCGCGCAACGTCGCCACGGTCTACGAGTTCTACCGCGCCACCGAGCTGATCGAGCTGGGTCGCAAGCAGGCGCGCGAAGCCTTGACGAACTGGCGTCCCGCACACACCGGCCAGTTCACCGGCCGACCGTAACGCGTCAGTACGCGTGTTCCTTTAGCAAGACATCGAGATAGCACTTCAGCGCCACGGCGTTGTTGTGTTCTTCATCGTGCGCGCCAAACAACAACGTCACGCGGTGGCGCGCTGCCTGCGTGAGCAGCGGTCGCCAGTACTCGGCAACCGCATCGAGCTCAGACGCGTAGCGATGGCGGAAAGTTTCCCAGCGTGCGGGATCATGGCCGAACCATTTGCGCAGGGCGGTGGAGGGCGCCAGCTCCTTGCTCCAGGCATCCAGCGCCGCATCGTCCTTCTTCAGGCCTCGCGGCCACAAGCGATCCACCAAGACACGATAACCATCGCTCTTGGCGGCCGGTTCATAGATCCGCTTGACGGCAATGCTCATGGGCGGGCGGCCTCCCGAAGCAAGAACCATCAGCATACGCCGATGAAGCGCTTGTCGAAGGCCGCTTGTTTATAGAAGCGCTTCTACTGCGCTCCTACGCAGAACGAAACTCAGATCTCTTCGACCCGGGTCACCTTGCCACGGCGCATCAACCACGCCACGCCACGCAGATCGGCAATGCCCACCCACAGGCGATCGAGCATGCCGTACTTGGACGTACCGGCCGTACGCGGGCGATGACCCACTGGCACGCTGTTGCTCTGGAAACCCGCGCGCTTCACCAGCGCCGGCAGATAGCGATGCATGTGATCGAAGTAGGGCAGACGCAGGAACACTTCGCGGTCGAACAGCTTGAGACCGCAGCCGGTGTCGGGCGTGGAGTCCCTGAGCATGCGCGAACGAACCGCATTCGCGACTTTCGAGGAGATACGCTTGTTGAAACTGTCGCGACGCGTCGTGCGCCAACCGGCGAACAGGCGAACGTCCGGCGTGCTTTGGTCACGCTGTGCGAGCAACTTGGGAATGTCGGCAGGATCGTTCTGCCCATCACCATCCAACGTAGCGATCCACGGCGAGCGCGCGGCATTCACACCGTTCCACACCGCCGTGCTCTGACCGCTGCGGGTCAGGTGGCGAACGATACGCAGCTCCGGATACTTCGACTTTTCCGCCGCCAATACAGCCACGCTGTCATCGCTGGAGTCGTCGTCCACGTACACAACCTCGAAATCAACCTTGCCGCGCAAGGCGGTGGCGATTTCGGCAAGCAGCGGCGGGATGTTGTCGCGCTCGTTGAATACAGGCACGACGACGGACAGTTGGGGCATGGGGAGGGCCTTATCTTGAACGGGGGGCGCGGGGCGCCAGGGCATTATTCTAGTGGGTGGAGGGCTTGGCGTCAGGGGCAAGGGGTCGCGACGGTGTCGCGGCGGGGTTTGCGCTGGCGGGGTGGGTTGCCCTCCGCTTCATTCGGGACGGGGGAAATGCCTGTGGATAACCATGGCCTTCGCTCCCTCGGTAGGAGGGCGAAACGCCCGCCGCGTAGGCGCCAGTTCGCCACAACGCGATAACCGAGCAATACCGCTACTGGATCCCGGCCTGCGCCGGGATGACGGCTAAAGATGAAACAGTAAGGCGAGCACCCAACCCTCTCCCCAACCCTCTCCCTGAAGGGGAGAGGGGGCAATCTCGCGCCACGTAGATTCGCGGCGGCAATCAAGCGAACAAGAGAACGTCCGCCTCAGCGAATCTTCCCCAAAATCCCATCCAGCTCATCATTGCTGTGATAGTGAATCACCAACTTACCTTTGCCCCCACGCCCCTGCGCCAACTCCACGCGAGTAGCAAAGCGCTCGCCCAACTCGCGCTCCAGCGCGTCCACATTGGGATCACGGGGGGACGCGCTTTTGGCTTTGCCCTTGGGCGCGGTCTGCGCACGGCGAGCGTGCTCTTCCAATTCACGCACGCTCCAGCCATGGCGGGAAGCTTCCAGGGCCAGGCCTTCGGCCATGCTCTCGGGCAGAGTGATCAGGCAACGGGCGTGGCCCATCTCCAGCTTGCCTTCGTCGAGCAGGCGCTTGATGGAGATCGGCAGTTCGGTCAGGCGCAGCAGGTTCGACACGGCAGCGCGCGAGCGGCCCACGGCGTCAGCGGCCTGCTGGTGGGTAAGGTCGAAATCGTCGATCAGGCGCTTGAGCGCGTCGGCTTCTTCCAGCGGGGTAAGGTCCTGGCGCTGGATGTTTTCAATCAACGCCATGGCCGGCACGGCCACTTCGGGCACGTCCTTCACCAGTGCGGGAAGTTCGGACAGCTGCGCGCGCTGCGCGGCACGCCAGCGGCGTTCGCCGGCGATCAGCTCGAACTGATTCTTGCCGATCTGACGCACCACCACCGGCTGGATGAGGCCCTGCGCGCGAATGGATGCGGCCAGTTCATCTAGCGCCTCGTCGTTCCAATGGCGGCGCGGCTGGTACTTGCCCGGCTGGATATGATGGATGGGCAGAGAGCGCAGCTCGCCTTCCTGCTCCAGTACCGAGGGCTTGCCGGGTTCGTCGTTGCCGCTCAGCAGCACATCGAGCCCACGTCCCAGGCCCCGTTTTTTCGCAGCGGACATGCTTACTCCTGATGGATATCGACGACGTCGTCGAGCGTCTCGTCTGAACCGGCGTGCAGCATCGGCGTGACCACGTCATGAGCCTGATCCTGCGCCGTGGAGTTCAGGCCGCGCTCGCGCCGGATCATCTCGCCAGCCAGTCCGATGTAGGCGATGGCGCCACGCGAACTGCGGTCGTACAAATGGATCGGCTGGCCGTGGCTGGGTGCCTCGGCGAGGCGCACGTTACGCGGGATGATGGAGCGCAGCACTTTGTCGCCGAAGTGCGAGGTGAGCTGTGCGGACACTTCGTTACCGAGGTTGTTGCGCACGTCATACATGGTGCGCAGCAGGCCTTCGATTTCCAGATTCGGATTGAGGCGATGGCGCACAGCCTTCACTGTGTCGAGCAGGCTGGAGAGGCCTTCCAGCGCGAAGTATTCGCACTGCACCGGAATCAGCAAGCCGTTCGCCGCTGCCAGCGCGTTGAGCGTGAGCAGATGCAGCGACGGCGGGCAGTCGATGAGGATGATGTCGTAGCGATCTGAAACTTTCGCCAGCGCGTCCTTCAAGCGACTCTCGCGGGCGATCGCGTCCATCAGCTTGAGCTCGGCGGCGGTGAGGTCACCGTTGCCAGGCAGCAGGTCGTACAACGCCTCGGTCTTGACGATGGCCTTGTCGATGGGCGCTTCGTCCAGCAGCACTTCGCAGCCGTTCGGCTTGGCCTCGCGCTTGTCCACGCCGGACGCCATGGTTGCGTTGCCCTGCGGATCGAGATCGACAAGCAGCACCTTGCGCTTGGCGGCAGCCAGCGCGGCAGCGAGATTGACAGCGGTGGTGGTTTTGCCGACGCCGCCCTTCTGGTTGGCGACAGCGATGATGCGGGCCATGTGTCGTCGAGACCGTGAACGAGTGAAAGGGGGGCTAGATTAGCAGCCTGATCAACCGACTGCCCGGCCGAGTACCACGAGATGGCGCTCGCCGCCTACGTCTGGGACGTTGAGCGTATGGATCGCCCGCACCTCGAATCCGGCGGGCACGCCCGGCAATTCTTCGTCCGGATGCTTGCCCTTCATGGCCAGCCAGATGCCCTCCTTGGTCAAAAGGTGACCACCCCAGGCCAACATGTCCTCGAGGCTGGCAAAGGCACGCGCGGTGATGCAGTCGAACTGGCCTTCCACCTCTTCCACGCGCGATTGCACAGCGCGCACATTCTCAAGTTTGAGTGAGCGGATGGCTTCGCGCAGGAAGCGAACCTTTTTGCCGTTGGAGTCGACCAGCAGCACCTGCCGTTCTGGCGCGGCGATAGCCAGCGGAATGCCAGGCAACCCAGGGCCGGTGCCTAGGTCGGCGAGCGTCTGGCCCTGCACATAGGGCAGAACCGCTAGCGAATCGACCAGATGGCGGCTCACCATCTCGCCCGGATCGCGGACGGCGGTGAGGTTGTACGTGGCGTTCCAGCGCGCCAGCAGCGCCTGGTAGTCCAGCAGCCGCTCCACAGCGCCGGCCGGCAACTGCACGCTAAGTGCAGCGATGCCGCGTTCCAGCCGGGTTTGCAGATCGTTGCGGGATGTCATCGGGGAAACGCCTTGATGAAACGGGGTCGCAAGTATCCGGGTGTGCCGCTCCGGACGCCAGTTGATAGGGTTTTGCACCGCGAAGGCCCAAAGAAAAAGCCCGCCGAAGCGGGCTTCAAGGGTCTCCCCTGTGGCGGGCGCTCTAAGGCCACCTTCGCCAAGGCCTATCCGGCAGCACTCCGGATCAGGCGAATTCCAGCTCCACGCGCGTCACCATCATGCCGCGCTCACGCAGGGCGCCATTCATGCTCTGCTTGAGGCGTGAACCCAGGTCGCGGCGATCGGCCTGGAAGGCTTCCGGCTCGTCGCGCAGCGCGGCCAGGGCGCCACCACGGATCAGTTGGTCGGCCTGCTCGATCACCGCATCGGCACGCTCGGGCTCCAGCACCTGCCAGTACACCGTGCCGCGCACGTCATGCGCGTTGGGCAGCAGCTCTTCGAAACGCAGCACTTGGCCGCTGAGGTTGATGCGGTGCTCCACGCGATCAATCAACGGGAGGGTCATGTGGCTACCCGGCTGCAGCAGGCGGTACGGCTTGCCTCGGCGATAGAGGCTATGCACCTGGTCGGCCGGTACGCGCTTGATGGCGATGGCGAACGTCGCGATCAAGGCCAGGACAATGAGAGTAATCAGGGCATTCATAATAATGAATACAACGAGTTATGTGTGTTTTCTTCGCAAAGTGCTGTAAGTAGATAGTACAGCCTGTTGCACCCCTTTAGATTAATCTAAATTTAACGACAGTCTAAGGTCGTTTTACAACCAGTCATCTGGCCTAACTCGCTGATTTTGTGAATCCGGCGGCAGGCACGGATGGGGATGCATCGATCTTGCCATCCGTGCCGCCACCGCCAGACTCCCCCTACTACGGAGGGCTTAACGGCTGAGCGGGGGAAGGCTTGAGGAAAGTGGCGACGCAACCACCACCAGCGAGCCATAAGGAAACGCCATCCCGATACGGCCCCACCGGCGGCCTGGGATGGCGTAGACAGGCTAAGCAGCAGGAGCCGCCCTTACAGGCGGCCCCTTCGAGGCTCAGAACTTGCCGGCGCGGAAGTCGGCAATCGCCTGGTGGATCTCTTCCGGCGTATTCATCACGAACGGCCCATAGCGGGTTACCGGTTCGTTGAGCGGATGGCCGGCGACCAACAGCACGCGCGCAGCCGTATCGCGGCCGGCAATGTGCAGATCACCGCTGCGCGAAAGCACCGCCAGTTCGCTGCGGGCCAACGGCTGGCCTGCCACGTCTGCGTCCTTACCGTCGAACACGTAGGCGAAGCCCGCGTGTCCTTCAGGCAGCGGAATGGTCACCGAGGCACCCGGCTGCACGGCGATGTCCAGGTAGATCGGCTGCGTGACGATCTCGGCTACCGGGCCGGTCAGGCCACCGAATTCACCGGCGATCACCTTCACTTCCACACCATCCGCCGGACGCGCGACCGGAATGCGCTCCGGACCGATGTCCTGATAGCGCGGCGCGATCAATTTGTCCTTGGACGGCAGGTTTACCCACAGTTGGAAGCCCCACATCAGGCCGTCTTCCTGCACGGGCATTTCCGAATGCAGAATGCCGCGGCCGGCGGTCATCCACTGCACGCTGCCCGGCACCAGATCACCACTGTTGCCATGGTTGTCGTGGTGCTTCATGTGGCCCGCAAGCATGTAGGTCACGGTCTCGAAACCGCGATGCGGATGCTCGGGGAAGCCGGCGATGTAATCGCCCGCCTGGTCGGAACGAAACTCGTCCAGCAACAGGAACGGATCGAGCATGTCCAGGCCGGGCTGACCGATGACGCGCTTGAGCTTCACGCCCGCGCCATCGGATGTATCGATGCCGCGCATGCGGCGGAGAATGCTGCGTTCGGTCATGTTGGTCTCCAAGAGATTGGACTGCCCACCATGATGGCGCTGCACCGCCTTGTACCCAAGATGCGCAGACGGAACGGATTGTTTCTCTAGGGAGAAAGGCTGGCCCGTGGGCCAACTTCCTTTCCGTCAGTGCACCCAATGCCCACTGCGCTGACGTGGCGGTGACGTGGACTCTTCCTTCTCCTCGGCAGGACGCACGGCGGCCTCGACCTCCGCTTCCGTCACCGGGTGTTCGGTCCAGTACTGGTTCACCGCGTTGAGCACACCGGGCACCTGTGTCAGGCACTCGTCGTATTCGTCGTCGCTCAGTTTTTCGAACTCGGCATCCGCACTGAGGATGCCTTCGTCCACGGCCAGCGCCATCACCGGTCCCAGCATCTCCATCAACTGGGGATCGTCCGCCAGGCGCTTTTCCCACAGGCCCGCGCGCAGATCGATGCCGCGACTGAAACCCTCGCACCAGCCCGCCGCCGAAAGCACCGGGCCGGCTTCTGTGTCCACTTCGCCGAGGATCGGCTCGTAGGCGTCGACGTCGAGTTCGGCGCCGATCGAATCATTGAGCTTGGCCAACAGCGCCAGCACGCGATTGCCTTCGGATTCGTCGCCGAAGGGCTCGTGCAGCACCTCGGGCAACCACTCCTCAGGCAGTACGTGCGTGGGGCCCACCGTCAACGCGGAGAGCAGCCCGTGCACACCATCGAGCAGGAGGTCGTCCTCGCCCACATGGCCGCGCAAGTATTGGTCCAGTTCCTCGAGTTCTGCATCGCCTAACGAAGTGGGCCATTCAGTCTTGGGTGTATTCATCAGCTGCCTGTTGTGCGGTGTTGCTATGTTTCTTAGATATCCAGATCAACTGTTACCGGCGTGTGATCGGAAGGACGTTCCCAGGTTCGCGGTGTACGGTCGATGGCGGCCGCTGTTGCCGCCGATTTCAGGGCATCACTGACCAGGATCAGGTCAATGCGCAAACCCATGTTGCGCCGGAACGCACCCTGACGATAGTCCCACCAGCTGTAGTGTTCACCAGCCGGCTCGAACAAGCGGAAGCTGTCGTGCAGGCCAAGATCGGTGATCCGCTTAAGCGCATCGCGCTCCGGCGGCGAGCACAGGATGTCTTCGCCCCACGCTGCCGGGTCGTGCACGTCACGGTCGTCCGGCGCGATGTTGAAATCACCCAGCACCACCAGCTTGGGATAGCGCTCGATCTCGCGCGACAGAAACTCACGCATCTTCGCCAGCCAGTCGAGCTTGTACGCGTACTTCTCGTCGCCCACGGCCTTGCCGTTGACCACGTAGAGATCGACCACGCGCACGCCACCGATGGTGGCGGCGAGGATACGCCGCTGCGGATCGTCCAGATTCGGAATGTCGGTGACGACATCCTCGAACTCGCCGTGCACGTCAGCGCGCGCCAACAATGCGACGCCGTTGTAGGTCTTCTGGCCGGAGAACACCGCGCGATAACCGGCGGCCGCCAGCTCATCGACCGGGAACTTGGCGTCCTCGAGCTTGGTTTCCTGCAGCGCAACGATGTCGGGCTGCGCATCGGCCAGCCACTGGGTGAGGTGCGGTATGCGCACCTTCAGCGAATTCACGTTCCACGAAGCGATTTTCATGACGACATTGTAAGCGATGACCAACGGAAGACCGCCGCACGAGGTGCGGCGGCGTTTTTCAAGCCAGACCGTGGCTTTTCAGCAACGCTTCCGGTTCCGGCGCGCGGCCACGGAAGGCGATGAAGCTTTCGATGGCAGGCCGGCTGGCGCCGACCGACAAGACTTCCTTGCGGAAGCGGTCACCCGTGCCACGGTCGATCACGCCATTCGCCTCGAACTCGCCGAAGGCGTCGGCGCTGAGCAGTTCGGCCCACAGATAGCTGTAGTAACCGGCTGCGTAGCCGCCCGCGAAGATGTGCGAGAACGCGTGCGGGAAGCGCTGCCATGCCGGCGGATGCAGCACGGCGACGTCGTGGCGCACTTCTTCCAGCACTTCCATGGTGCGAGCGCCCTTGGCCGGGTCGTATTCCAGGTGCAGCAGGAAATCGAACATGCCGAATTCCAACTGGCGCACCAGGAACAGGCCAGCATGGAAGTGGCGCGCAGCCAACATGCGCTGGAACAGTTCGTCGGGCAGGCGCTCGCCAGTTTCGTAGTGGCGGGCGAACAGGTCGAGCGCTTCACGGTTCCAGCCGAAGTTCTCCATGAATTGGCTAGGCAGTTCCACCGCATCCCATTCCACGCCGTCGATGCCGCCGATGGAAGGCAGCGCAATCTCGGTCAACAAGTGGTGCAGGCCGTGACCAAATTCGTGGAAGAGGGTGAGTACGTCGTCGTGTGTGAGCAGCGCAGGGCGACCTTCGGTCGGCGGCGCAAAGTTGCAAGTGAGGAAGGCGACAGGTAGTTGCTCATTCTCGCCATCACGGAAACGGGCGCGGCACACATCCATCCATGCGCCGCCGCGTTTGCCGGTGCGTGCGTAAAGATCGACGTAGGCACCGGCGAACACGCGGCCGTCGGCGTCGCGCACGTCGTAATAGCGCACGTCCGGATGCCACACGTCAACGCCGTCGCGCGCGCTGAGGGTGATGCCATAAAGCCGCTGGGTGAGGCCGAACAGGCCTTCGATCACCGCCGGCAGCGGGAAGTAGGGCTTGAGCTGTTCTTCGTCGAGGTCGTATTCGCGTTGGCGCAGCTTCTCCGAGGCGTAGCCAACGTCCCAGGATTCGAGGTTGTCGAGCTTCAGCTCCGTGGTGGCGAACTCGCGCAGGTGGTTGAGCTCCTTGCGCGCCACCGGCTTGGCGCGATTGGCCAGATCGCGCAGGAAATCCATCACCTCGGCAGGCGACGCGGCCATCTTGGTGGCCAGCGATTCCTCCGCTGCGTTGTTGAAGCCGAGCAGTCGGGCAGCCTCATGGCGCAGCGCCATGATGCGTTCGATGCGCCCGCTGTTGTCGTACTTGGCAGCCTGGGGGCCCTGGTCGGAGGCGCGCGTCTGGTACGCCCAGTACACGCGCTCGCGCAGGCCACGGTTGTCGGCGTAGGTGAGCACAGCCTGCACACTCGGCTGCTTGAGCGTGACTAGGTAACCGTCGAGCTTCTGCTCTTTGGCATATTGGCGCAGCACCGCTCGACCAGACTCGGGGATGCCGGCGAGGTCGCGCTCGTCGGTGATGTGCTCGTGCCACGCGTCGGTAGCGTCGAGCACGGCATTGGAGAACTCGGTGGAGAGACGGCTCAGTTCCACGCCAATCTCGCGGTAGCGGGAACGCGCCGGCTCTTCCAGTGCGACGCCGGACAGGCGGAAGTCGCGCAACGCGTGCTCCACCAGCGCGCGCTCAGCGCGCGGCAGGCCGACGAACTCTGGCGCGTCGGCCAGGGCTTGGACGGCCTGATACAGCTCGCGATTCTGGCCAACTTCGATGGCGTGGTCGGTAAGCTTTTCCTCGGCTGGCCCGTAGACCTCCCGCAGTGCCTCACTGTCCGCCACCGCATGCAGATGGCCTACCGGCGCCCAGGCGCGTGCCAGGCGCTGCTCCAGGCGTTCCTGGGTAAGCATGACGCTCGCGAAATCGGGCGCGGCGCCGGGCTTGGTCAGTGCCTCGATGCCAGCGCGGTAATCGGCCAGCAGGGCGTCGATGGCGGGGGTGACGTGCTCGGGGCGAATCTGCGAAAACGCCGGCAGGGTGTCGTCGGCCAGCAGCGGATTGGTCTGTTCCATGGTGTCTCCTGAATGCCCTGCCAGCGTGGCGACCCAATGGGTCGAAATCAAGCCGCCGTCACACTCCCCACGTCACGATTTGTCACAACACCAGCCTTACCATCCCGCGCCATGTCTAAGCCCGATTTTTCCGCCCTGCTGCGTCGAAGCGACGTGTTCGGGCACCTCGGGGACGAGGCGCTGGCCGCGCTGGTTCCTGAACTGCAATGGTTTTCCCTCCCCGGAGGTCGCACCCTGTTCAAGCAGGGCGATCCGGCGGACGCGCTTTACTTCGTGGTCAGCGGCAGCCTTGGCGTATTCGCCGGGCCCACCGAATGGGTACGCCTGGTGGCAGCCGGCGACAGCATCGGGGAGATCGGGCTGATCACCGGCGAGCCGCGCCACCACACCGCAAGGGCGCTGCGCGACAGCGAGCTGCTGCGACTGGATCTGGCCGCGTATGAGGCGCTGATTCAACGTCATCCGCAGGCCATGCTGGGCGTGGCACGGGTCGCCATTGGCCGCCTGCAGGAACGCATGCGGGGCGACGAGAGCCCCGGCATAGCGCACACCTTCGCTCTACTGCCCGCCAGTGCCGACGTGCCCGCCCGCTCGCTAGCTATGCAGCTGGCGATGGAGCTGGAGCATTGGGGCACCTGCGTGGTGATCGACGCCGAGCACGGTGCCGGCCGGGGCAGCGACTGGTTTGCCGAGCGCGAAGCGCAGGCGCGCTTCGTCATCTATCTGGACAGCTTGGGTGACAGCCTGTGGCGAGAGCGCTGCCTGCGGCAGGCGGATGTGTTGCTGTTGCCAACACTAGCCGCGCAACCGTCGCGGCCGTGGCCAGAAGCGATGCCAATGGACCCCTCGCGCGCCGGCCATCGCCCCCGCCATCTGATCCTGCTGCACCCGGGGCGCCAACCGGCATTGGGCGCGGCGAAGCGATGGCGCAGCGAGTTCAGTGGAGAGCTGCAGCATCACCATATTGGTGGCCGGGCGGACATCGCGCGGCTGGCACGCGTGATCAGTGGCAATGCCCGCGGACTCGTGCTGGCCGGCGGTGGCGCACGCGGCGTGGCGCACCTAGGTGCGCTGCGCGCGCTGTACGAAGCAGGCCACACGTTCGACGCCGTGGGCGGCACCAGCATCGGCGCAATCATCGGCGCCAGCGTGGCGGCGGGATGGGAACTGGATACTACGATCGATACGCTGCGACGCGCGTTTGTGCAGGGCCGCCCGCTGTCGGACTGGACGCTGCCCATCGTCGCACTCACACGTGGCCGCCGCGCGGCGCTGATGCTGCGCCGCGCCTTCGGCGCGCTCGACATCGAAGACCTGACACTCCCGTTCTTCTGTGTGTCGACGTGTCTGTCCGGCGATGGCATGAAGGTGCATCGCGACGGCCCGCTATGGCTGTGGCTGCGCGCGTCGAGCGCCATTCCCGGCGTACTGCCGCCAGTGCTGCACCACGGTCGCGTGTTCGTGGACGGCGCGCTGGTCGACAACCTGCCCACCGACGTGATGGCGGATGACGGCCTCTCGCACATCACCGCCATCGATATCCGCGCAGAAATTTCCCTGCTCACCACCGCTGAGGAATTCGCCACGCCACCATGGTGGCAGCTGTTGCTGGGGCGGCAGGACATCCAGCGCCCTGGGCTGGTTTCAACCTTGGTGCGCGCCGCCATGGTCAACAGCGAAGGGCCGAGCGAGCATCGTCGCGAACGCGCTGACCTGCTGCTGACGCCGCCACTGGAACATATCGGCATGCTCGACTGGAAGGATTGGGAGCGGGCGATGGAAGCGGGGTACCGCTACACCAAGCGCGTGCTGGAGGAGCAGGGTTAATCCGTACCACTCACGGCGCGACCGGAATCGGCGAGGTACCATAGGCCCATGGATCCTATACGCAAATACAAGGGCATCTGGCCCACGCTGCACCAGCGCGTCTATGTCGACCCTGCGTCTACGGTGATCGGCGCGGTCGAGTTGTTCGACGACGTGTCCATCTGGCCGGGCGCGGTGTTGCGCGGTGACGTCAACTACATACGCATCGGCGCGCGCACCAGCGTGCAGGACGGCGCGGTCGTGCATGTCACGCACGATGGCCCGTATACGCCCGGCGGCCAGCCGACCATCATCGGTGAAGGCGTCACCATCGGGCATGGCGCGGTAATCCATGCCTGCACCATTGAGGACTACTGTCTGATCGGCATGCACGCCACCGTGCTCGACGGCGCGGTCGTGATGAAGCACGGCTTCGTCGGCGCAGGCAGCGTGATCCCGCCGGGTAAGGTGGTGGGTGAGGGCGAGTTGTGGCTGGGCAACCCGGCCAAGCTCGTACGCGTGCTTAGCGATCAGCAGATCGAGCAGCTGCATTACTCGGCGGACCACTACGTGCGCCTGAAAGACGAGTACCTCGCGGCGCAATGACGGCACCACGACGCGTGCTGTTCCTGTGCAGCCGGCACCGGCTGCGCAGCCCCACCGCAGCCTTGGTGTTTGGCGAGTGGGAACACTTGCAGGTCGATTCGGCCGGTTTGGCCGACGATGCGGAAACTCCGCTTTCCGCCGAACAGTTGGATTGGGCCGAGCTGATCGTGGTGATGGAGGCCTCGCATCGTCGGCGCCTGCAGGTACGGCATGGCGCGCGGCTCCAAGGCAAGCGCATCGTGTGCCTGGATATTCCTGATCGCTACGACTTCATGCAGCCCGAACTGGTCGACCTGCTGCTTAAGAAAGCAGGTCCCTTGTTGCGCTGAAGGCGATTACGGCATCGAACCGTTACCGGCCGACTGCGGCTGCGCCTGCATCGCCGCGGCACGTGCTTCGTCCTGACGGGTCTGGATCTGACGCTGCGCATCCAGCTTGCCACCCAGCAACGACAGTATGTAGTTGGTGCTGTCGAATTCGCGCAGCAACGACAGTTCGCGCTGGGCTTCATCCAGGCTGTTGTCGTTGATCGCGCGCTCTACGTCGGCGGAGGCAGAAGGGAAGGTCTCATGCAGCGCGTCCATTGCCGACTTGTTCTGCGGATCGAGCTGCAGCACGCTGAGGTAGAACTCATACGCGTTGCTGCCGGCCGGCGCGACGAGGCGCTTCTCGGTCACGGCGGTCTTGGCTAGGTCGAGCAGGATGCCCACACCGTTGTCGTCGGTGCCAGCCGCGGATGATGCACTGGCCACGCCGGTGCTGCCTGTGCCACCCGATGCCGACCCCGTCGACCAGAACCAGATGCCGCCGCCAATAACCAAGAGCACGATCAGCGAAACGACAGCGAGCACGCGTGGGCGTGCTGCAAGGGAAGCGAAACGAGACATGGCACCGCTACATGGTGTTACCCGCGCACAAGCGCACCTGCCCCTCAGGCGTCCCGGCGGAAGCCTGTCACATTAGTGATACATCATGTCAGCGATGTGACTCGTGCACCTCACGAACGCATGCACGACAACGTCATCAACAGCTCAGCTGAAGCGTCCGCCAGTGATGCGACCATCCTTGTCGAGCTCCGCGTAATAGCGGCTGTTGTTGGAGCGGTACTCCATCGTGCTCACCGTGCCAGGCAGCATCAACTGCACGTCAGGATAAGTGGTACGGAACTGATCGGGCGTCGGACGCGTGGCGATGAAAGCATCGAATGCCTTCATGTCAGTGACGTAACCATGCACGGGCGTGGGCATGGCGGGTGTCGATGCCTGGCATCCACCCAGGACAACGGCAATGGCGAGAACGGCAGGGGCGATGAAGCGCTGCATGGCGTGACTCCTTGATAGGCCACGTATGATTATGCGCTTTCGTGCCTGAGCAACGGCCTCACAGACGGAATTCGATGCGCTGACGCACCTGCGCAGCCACCGGCTTGCCGTCTTGCATGCCCGGCGAGAACTGCCAGCGCGACACGGCACTGAGCGCCGCGCGATCAAACACGTACTTGGGGTCGGCATCCGTCACGCTGGCACTGGTGACGCTACCGTCGGGTTGGACCATGAAGGTGACATCCACCCAACCTTGGCGGCGCGTGCGTTTCGCATCAGGCGGATATGCGGGCGCGACGCGATGCGTCAGCACCGGAGCGCTCCCGCCCGTGGCATCTGCCATCGTTGGTGCCATCACTGGAACACGGGCATGCACTGCCGATGCGGGCGCAGCTTCCACTGGCGTGGACGGCACATGCAGTGACGCCATGGTCTGTGCGGAAGATGCCGGCGCATTGGCGGGCTTGGCCGGTGGAATGACCGGTGCGGCTGCCGGTGGGAGGGCGGCCACTGGAGCGACCGTTCGTGAAGGCGTCGGCGGCGTCGGCGCGCGGCGGTTGGCCTGCTGCTGCGCCTGTTGAGCTTGCTGCGCCACCGTCGCGCGCTGTGCCTGCAGCTTGGATTGCAGCAGAGTGAGCGTGTAATTGTGCGGATCGGCACGTGTCAGCAGATCGATCTCGCGCTGCGCTTCGGTGGCGTCACCCGCATCAATAGTCTGCTCGGCGGCGTTGGCTGCAAACGGGAACACTTCGCGCAAGGCATCTTGTGCCACGCGATTGCCCGGCTCGCGCTGAAGCACCGCCAGATACAGTTCGAACGCGTTGTTGCCGGCAGGAGCGAGTAGGCGCTGAGCCGTCATGGCGTCGCGCGCACGCTGCAGCAATTCATCAGTGCCCAGCATCGTGTGCACGACCGGGCCGGAGGCTGCCGCGACATCGCTGGTTGGTTGCTCGGGGGCATTGCCGTGCCTGATCTGCCAGTAGATCACTCCACCGGCGGCAGCGATCAATGTAATGAGGATCGGCAGACTGTAGCGAACGACACCCTGGGCGCGACGACGCGACGAAGCGGAAGACATGAGTCACACAGACAATCGAAGCCGGCGCGCCGGCAAGGCGCGCAAGCTTAGGGATCACATATTGCGGGGATGTTGCTCCGCGTCACGAAGCGCAAGCCGACCCACGCACGCGGCGCGGGTCGGCAAGGCTACCGTCAGCGACCCGGCAACAGACTGCTGTCTGGCGATCCATCAGGATGCGCAAACCAGGATACGCGGTTAACCCTGTCTGGGCAGCCCTTGCCCGAGTCATAGCCGGTCACGGCGCCGGCCTGCGTAATGACCGATGCGCGATAGCAGCTGCCCAGTGTGTCGCGGAAGACAAACGCCTGTGAACTCTGCTGACCGCTGTGGCCGGTCACGCTGCCACTGGCGTCGATGGCGAGCGTGTCGGTTGAATCGACGGTGTTGTCGACATCAGCCCCATAGACGGTCAAGCCCAACAACCGCAATTCGTCGCGCTGCCGATACCCCTGATGCACGGTGGACGCAGCGCTGGAGCTGCCGTCGCTAGCCAACAGCTGGTTGTAGTCGAGCGAGAAGGGATAGTCGAAATGCTCGTGCCGTTCCGCCGTCAGGAAGTTGCCGAGGCGACTCTGACTCGTGCTGTCCGACCAGGTGCGCTGCCACGTCTGCTGACGGTAGGTGCTGCTGTTGATGGTGAAGGTCTGCTTGTCATCGAACCCGGTGTTCTGCGTCACCGTGCTGGTGATGCGACCATGCGACGTGTTGGCATAGCCCTCGATGACGAAGCGACGGTCGAGCTTGGTGGTGATAGCACCGTCGATATTACCGTTGCTCGCCGTCGCCAGCGTGCTGCCGATAGTTGGCGTCGGCGCCTGCCCCGTCAATGTGTTGCGCGTGACCTTGCCGGTGACCTGGGTGGCATGCGCGTCGCGATAGACAAGCAATGCGGCGGTGGCGGAGAAGTAGCTGTTCGCACCCGCCACCTGCACGGCCACTTCATGCGGGTTGCCGTCGCTGAGCTGGCCGGCGAACGGCGTGAGGTCCACGCGGTATGGCAGGAAGTTCAGCGTCTGCACACCCGGCGTCGGTCGCCACAGATAAGGATCGATACCGCCCGTATAGACCCATGGATACACCGGCGCGACGCCGGCCGGCGTGCCGTCGATGCTGATTTCCGCCTCGCGAAAGTTACCGCCGCCGCATTCATTGGTTTCCGTGGCGTAGGCATCGGGTACGCAGGTGTACCAGAACTCGTCGTTGCTCTGGCTCTGGGTGAAAACATCCAGATAGGCGCGCTCCACGTTAGTGGGCAGGGTGAGCGTGCGTGCCAGCTTGTCACTCGACGTATTGAGCGACGTCGTACTACCCACCGGATCGCTACCGAGCGGGTACACCGCGTCCGGCGCGACGGCGGCACGCGCACCGGCCGATGCCGGATAGAACAGCAGGCGCGCCGTGCCATGAATCACGCCGGTGTAAGTGCTGTTCACCACATTGCCGATGATCGCCTGTCCCTGGCCCACGCTGCGCAACAACGCCGAGTAGTCGGTGAGATCGCGCTCGACGTGCCATGCCGGCGACACCGCGGCCGAGGGTTCCTGTGTGGTTCCGAAATAGAGGTTGACGCCGCCCAGCCACAGGGTGGCCGTGCGGTCGTATTGGCGGCCAGCCGTGACGGAGAAGTCCGCCTCCAGCACCACCTTGGCCCACGCGCCGGTGCACGAGGTAGGGGGCGTATAGCTATAGGGACGAGCATTGAAGTCGTCGAACGTTACGTTGGTGAACAAGGTCACCACACAAGGCTGGCCCGGCGGACGCGGCACGGTCGGGTCCGCCGTGGCGACATTGGTGGAACCGACGACCGGATCAGCAACAGCTCGCGCAGCAAAACCGCCAGCCAATGTTGCCGCCAGCACGCCCACCGCCAGATGGCGGACCAAAACCCCAGGCACCATGACGTTCTCTCCCCGTAATGTGCCCCCTGCACCGGGAAAACTAGCACGGCGAGATGTGGGCCAGACGTCTATACGTCCGCACTCCGGGCATGCAGGTTCTTGCGACCGCCTGCCGGCGTGAAGGCTTTGTCAGTCTGAACGAGTGGCTGCCTCGAGCGCGTCCAGGTAGGCCATGGCGCGGTCGCGTGAATCGCCACACATGGCAAGGTCCGGCCGCAGGCCGGCGCACACCGCCGGACGTTCAGGCTGGCCGAAGATGGCGCAGCGGTTGTCGTCGGTCAGCTGTATGCAGCGCATCCCAGCCGGCTTGCCGTTGGGCATGCCGGGAATGGGTGAAGAAATCGACGGCGCGATACAGCACGCACCGCAGCCCGCCCGGCAGCTCAACACACTCGCCGGGCGTGACATACCAGCGTGCTCAGCCGTACTGCTTGCGCAGATCGGCGTAGACGGGATCGGTATCCGGACGCTTGCCATGCCACAGTTCGAAGGTATCGGCCGCGGTTTCGATCAGCATGCCGAGGCCATCGAAGGCGTATCGCGCACCAGCCGTGCGCGCCCAAGCCAGGAAACTGGTGGCTGCCACGCCGTAGGAGAGGTCATAGCAAAGCGCACGGTTGCCGACGATGGCGAACGGCAAGTCGAGCGACTTGCCCAGCACACCGGCTGAGGTCGCATTGACGATGAGGTCGAACGCGCCCAGATCGGCCAGGTCTTCCCAGTAGCGCGTGTGTGCGCGGGCCGGTTCGCCAATGGCGTCGGCCAGCGCGTCGGCAGCCTCGGGCGTGCGATTGACGATGGTCAACGTATCCACGCCAGCATCCAGCAACGACCACGCTACGCCGTGCGCCGCGCCACCGGCGCCGAGCAGCAGGGCGGTATGGCCGCGCAGGTCCACGCTATGGCGCTCAGTAATGTCGCGCACCATGCCGGCGCCGTCGGTGTTGTGGCCGGCAACGCGGCCACCGGGCAACGCGGTGAGCACGTTGGCCGTGCCCGCCCGGCTGGCAGCCTGGCTACGCTCGTCAGCCATCGCGAAGGCCGCCGTTTTGTGCGGCAGCGTTACGTTCGCACCGCGGCCACCGTTGGCGAAGAACTCGCGCACGGCCGTTTCGAACTCGCCCGGTGCCGCGTCGATGGTGCGGTACTCCAGGTCGATCCCAAACTGGCGCGCGAACGCCTGGTGGATCTGCGGCGACAGCGAATGGCTGATGGGGTGGCCGAATACCGCGAACTGTCCTGCACTCATGCGCGCTCCTGATGAAAGTCGATGCCGCTCCAGAAGCGGCTTCCGGCTCGGCCGGACCGCCTATTTTAGCTCCGCAAGCCGCGCCGCGTGTGGCATCGCAGGTTTTGAGATCAGCGCCGGGCACGCTTGCCTCAACACGACGACGGACTACCGCCATGCGCCCCAGCACTCGAACTGCCCATCACGAACGCCTGCTTGGCGCTGCCCTGCTGTGGCTGCTGGCCGGCGCTGCGCTGTTGCTGACCACGCTGGTGCCTGCCCATACGGACACGTTCGGCTGGACGCCCGCGTTCTGGCTGGCGGGCGCACCGCTGGTGGTGCTGCTAGCGCTGGAGCCGTCGCTGCCCCGTCAACTGTTGGGCCTGCTGGTCCGTCCGCGCCGTCGTCCGGCCGCGCGGCTGATCTGGAACTGACCCGATAACGAATCTACTTGGCAGTGGATGCCGCGGCAGGAACGTCGCGGCGTGGGGCTCCTGACGATGGCCTGGGATGGCTGGGCACCTCGCTGGAGCGGCGCGATGGATCGCGCCCGCGTGACGGCAGTTCAAGGACGGGCTGCCGGAATCACCCCACTATGGATGCAGGCTATTTGGTATCGCCGGAACGCTTGAGCTCCATGCGCCGCAGGAACTCCTGCATGATGCGGCGATAGAGTTCTTCACCGAGGTATTCGTCCTCGACGCCCGCGTCGATGGACGGGTTGTCGTTCACCTCGATCACCACTGGCTTGTCGCCGATACGCTTGATGTCCACGCCATAGAGACCGTTGCCCACGGCCTGCGTAGCCTTGAGCGCCAGCTTCACCACATCGGCCGGTGCCTTTTCGATCGGGAGCGTTTCCGATTCGCCAGACTTGGACGCACCCTTGGCACCGTGGTTGTAGATCTGCCAGTGGCCACGCGACATGTAGTACTTACAGGCGTACAGCGGCTCGTTGTTGAGCACGCCGACGCGCCAGTCGAACTCGGTGGGCACGAACTCCTGTGCAATCAGCAGCGCGCTGTGCTGGAACAGCTCGCCCGTCGCCTTGCTGAGCGCCGCTTCGTTCTCCACCTTCACCACGCCGCGCGAGAACGAGCCGTCGGGAATCTTCAGCACCAGCGGAAAGCCGAGCTTCTCCGAAACCTCTTTCAAGCCCTTGGCGTCATCGCGATAAAGGATTTCCGTGCGCGGCACGGCGAGCTTGCGCGACACCATCAGGTCGTTGAGGAAGATCTTGTTCGTGCAACGCAGGATCGATGTGGGGTCATCCATCACCACCATGCCTTCCTTCTCCGCGCGATGCGCGAAGCGGTAGGTATGGTTGTCGCTGGCAGTGGTTTCGCGGATGAACAGGCCGTCGTATTCCGCTAGCCGTTGGTAATCGTTCTTGCCGATGGGGTCGACTTCGATGCCCAGTTCCTTGCCCGCAGCGATGAACAGCTTCTGCGCCTTTTTGTTCGATGGCGGCATCACCTCATGCGGGTCGACCAACATGGCGATGTCGTAGCGAAACTGCTTGCGCGCCTTGGGCTTGCGCCAGAGCTTCTTGCTGAAGCGATCCAGCTCTTCGGCGAAGGCGTCTTCCTGTGCGTCGTCCAGCGTGTGCAGGCCCACCGGCTTGATGGCACTGATCTGCCACATGCGGTCGCGCTCGAATTCGATACGCAGCAGCGGGCAGGGAAACATTTCGAATACCTGGCGCGCCAGGTCCTGCAGCGCAGGGTGAGCCGTCTGCCCGAAGTAGACCAGGATCCCGAAATCAGTGGTGTCTCGGCCGCCGGCCGGCAGGAAATGGGTGAGCTTGGAACTGAGGTCCTCGATCTCCAGGCCGTACAGCGAGCGGCGGCGCAAATCGTTCACCGTGCGCACTGACGGCATCACGCGATGCCCGCGCGCCTCGGCTAGCAGCGAAACGTAGTAACCCGCGCCCAGGTATTTGTAGCTGCGGCACAGGTTGATGACGTGGGTGCGCTCGTCGTCGACGCCGACAGGTTCGCGCAGGTAATCCATCGCGGTAACCACGTCCGCGGACGGGTAGTAGACGCTCCAGTCGGAGGCCTTCTCGACAACAAGGACGAGACGAGTCATGACACCTCTGTCAGATAGAACTGAGGAGTGTCGTCACGCGGGGAACGGGGCGGCACGGCGCAAGTGGCGCAGTGTGCGCACATGCGCGGCGCGACACAAGACAGCCCTCCGGGCGGACTCATAGGCGGTTCAATTTCCAGGCGACGGGGGCGCCCCTTCCCGAAATGCCAGGAAAATCATGACCGGTTCCGTCACCACATCGCGCCCTGACATCCACCTTTTCGTTACATCCTGCGCGACGCGGCGCCCGAAGATTGAACACGCTCTGAAATCCGCCACAAGTCATCGTTGCCCCCAGGGGAAGGGGGGACTACAGTGCGCGCCTTGTTTCATTGCGCGCCAGCGGAACCGCCCCTGATGACACCCATGCCCGCGACCGCCGCTGTACGTGTGCGGCGCGCAGAACTCTCGGATCTCGACGACCTCGTTGCCCTGGAAGAGAGCAGCTTCGCCACCGATCGCCTGAGCCGGGCCCAGTACCGACGTCATCTGGACAGCGAAAGCGCGCAAGTACTCGTCGCCAGCGCCAATCACCGCCATTTCCTGGGCACCGCCGTGGTGTTCTTCCGCAAGGGGACTCATGTGGCGCGGCTGTACTCCATCGCCACCAAGGCAGAAGCGCGCGGCAAGGGTGTGGGCTCGGCTTTGCTCGAAGCTGCGGAGAAACTCGCGGCGCGGCGTCGTTGCACGTCGCTGCGCCTGGAAGTGCGCATCGATAATCAGGATGCGATCCGGCTGTATGAGCGGTTGGGGTATGCCCGCATTGGGCGATATGCGCGCTATTACGGGGATGGGGCGGATGCTTGGCGGTATGAGAAGGTGTTTGGCTGATTGCGAAGACGCTTCTGCGTGATGCGATAGGGCAGGGTGCTCGCCTCGCCTTTCTGAGGCGCATGCGCAATGCACTAGAGCAGGAGCAACGCGACCCGCCGTGATGCGATGTGCAGCGAAGCTGCACGAGCCGTCTGCTTGTTGCTTTTGATCTTCCGGGTCCCCGTATGAGGCGGCGGCCGGGTGGAGAGATGGCCCCGTAGGGGTGGCTGGCAGGGATGCCAGCCACTTTTCGCCGGGGCAGGAGCTCCGTCGAAAAGCCCGGAACCCGACCGCGTACCTATCGGGCGTCAGCCCGATAGGCGACTCATCCGGGGTGCCCTTTCTTTGGGTTACTTTTCTTTGGGCAAGCAAAGAAAAGTGACTCGGCCTCCGGCAGGAGGGCGAAACGCCCGCCGCGTAGGCGGCCAGGTCGCCGTAACGCGACAACCAAGCGATACAGAAACTGGATGACCAGCCATTCGGCTGTTGAAAAGCGCTTCCGGCCTGCGCCGGGATGACGATAACAACGGTGAGGCTAGATTGATCCCCCACCCCAACCCTCTCCCCAAAGGGCAGAGGGAGCAGTCTTGCGGCAGAAACGCGCCCCCATCAAAACGGCTGCGCGATCCTCTGCACCGTAGCCTCATCCGGCCTAGCCACCAACGCCCCCGTCCGCATCAAACTCACCGAGTAATGCCCCTGATCCACCAGCGGCAGAAACACGCCGCTGCCGAACAGCACATCCACATCCGGCACCCAACTCGGGTATTGCTTATGCAGGTCGAGTAGATCGAAATCACCGGCCTCGCGGAAATCGACCACGGTGCGCGGCGCGTGCATCTCGTCATTCGGGTCGTCATAGCGCCCCGACAGGCGATCAAGGCGATACATCGGCGGCAGCAGCGGCGTCTTCCACTTCAGCACCACCGCTTCCACGCGCCAGGCATCACCGGCCACCTGCACGCGCCGGCTGGTGCCGTCCGGCCAATGCAGCACGAGCAGCCAGCGCTGCGGGGAAAGGATGTGTGCGTCGATGTCGACCACGGGTGCTTCTTCGGTAAGCAGGCGGTACCCGCGCAAGGCGAAGCCCATGCCGGTCAGCGCCAAAGTGATCGCGAACGCCACGAGCAGCAGCACGGCGCGTCCCGCCGCCGCCAACCGCTGTCCGTGGTCCAGTCGGTGACGCAACGCCACTAACTGGAAGAGGGTGACCATCAGCGCGACCACTGCCAGGATCAGCAGGATCGTCGCGGGGAGGCGCAGCAGCGCGGTCCAATCCATCGTCGTACGTCTTTGTGCACTCAAACCGCGCGCGGGCGGCGACGGCGGCATCATAGCGGCTGGCGGGGTCTGGACGGCGGGCTGAACCGAGCGTGTCTGTTTGCTCGCTACGTTTTCTAGGCTTGCCTATACTGCGGCGGTTCCCGCCGGATACCCCGACATGCGCCGATCCCTCCTGCTGCTCCCGCTGTGCTCCGTCCTTGCCCTGCTCGCCGGGTGCGGCAACAAGGGACCGCTGTACATGCCCAAGGCGACTCCAACCGCCACCGTTCATCCGGCCACGCCGGCAGCGCCTGCGACACCGGCTGCCAAACCGGCCGCGCCCGCTGTCATCACCCCCGTGACACCTGCGCCGGTGCATGGCTTCGTGACCGACATGACGGCATTCAACACCTTCATCGCCGCGCACCCGACACCGGATCAGTTCCATGCGGCGTATCCAGACGTGCTGCTGGTGCTGCCGGGCACGATCGCCACGCGCGAGTTGCGTACCAACAACAGCCGCTATTTCGCCGAAGTGGATACCAACGGCCGGATTACCGGCGGCAAGTTCATGTAATGAGGCTTTCGTTTTCCAAGATGCACGGCATCGGCAACGACTTCGTCATGGTCGATTGCCGCCAACGCCCGTTTCCGCTCGACGGAGCACAGATCCGCGCTATCGCCGATCGCCACACGGGCGTGGGCTTTGATCAGCTGATCAGCATCGAGCCGCCGCGCGATGCCTCGTGTGCGTTCTACTACGGCATCTGGAACGCCGATGGCTCGCTGTCGGGCCAGTGCGGCAACGGCGTGCGCTGCGTAGCCGCATGGCTGCATCGCGCAGGCGAACTGTCCATCGGCGATACGGTGCGATTGGAAAGCCCCTCCGGCCCAGTCACGGTGCGCCTTACCGGCCCGAACGAGGTGACGGTGGATATGGGCGTGCCCGCGCTGGAACCCGTGCGGATCCCGTTCCGCGCCGACCTCACGGCGGATCGCTACGCCATCGGCGTCGACGGCGAAATGCTGGAAATCGGCGCGCTATCGATGGGTAACCCACATGCCGTGGCCGTGGTGCCGGATCTGGAAGCTCCCAGCCTGGAGCGCCTCGGCCCTCTGCTGACCACGCATGAGCGGTTCCCGGAAGGCGCCAACGCCGGCTTCGTGCAAAAGATCGACCGCGGCCAGTTGAATCTGCGCGTACATGAGCGCGGCAGCGGGTGGACGCTCGCCTGCGGTACGGGCGCCAGCGCGGCCATGGCCGTGCTGCGTCTGCGAGGTGAGGTCGACGAGCGGGTCAAGGTCACCCTGCCAGGTGGCACGCTGACCATCGACTGGGCTGGGCCGGGGAATACCTTGTGGATGACCGGGCCGGCGACCTTCGTTTTCGACGGCGAGTGGTTGGGCTGACAGCATTTTTTGTCCATATCGGTTGAAAGCCAGTAGCCGGGCGTCGCACACTCGGGCTCGCGACGCATCGACTCCGCTGAGGTAGAAATGTCCGACACCGCCATCGCCGACACGCTTTCCGCCAGCGACGTCGCGGCTTATCTGCGCCGTCACCCTGAATTTCTCAGTGATTACCCCGATATCGCCGCGCAGCTCACCCTGCCGCGCGAGCAGGGCCGGGTCGCGTCGCTGGCCGTCTACCAGCTGCAGAGCCTGCGCGAGAAGAACGCGGAGTTGGAAAAGCAGCTGGCCACGCTGATTTCCATCGCCGCGGACAACGAGCGGCTGATGCAGCGCGTGCACGAGCTCAACCTCGCCGTGTTGCGCGCAGGCACGCCCGCGGTTGCGGCGCGCAGCGTGGTGGCACGGTTGTCGGAGGACTTCCAGACGGATCAGGTGCGCCTGATGCTGTTCGGCCCCGTGGGCCTACCGCCCGCCGACTGGCTGGTGCACGTGCCGGGTGGGCGTTCTCAGGTGCCAGAGTTCGCTGACTTTCTCTCGCACCACGAACCCGTCTCTGGCCGTCTTTCAGCGGAACGCCTGTACCGCTTGTTTGGCGACCACGCGCCGGAGATCCGCTCGGCCGCGATGATGCCGTTGGGCGAATTCGGCATTCTGGCGATTGGCAGTGGCGACGCCGACCATTTCCAGCCAGGTATGGGCACGGTGTTTCTGAAGATGATCGCTGCCACGGTTACCACGGCGCTGCGTCGCTCGCAGGAAGTCCTCTAAGCTCTACCCATGGCCACACCGCAGGATCACGTCGACACCTGGCTCACCCGGCTTGCGGGGGAACGACAGGCATCGCCGCATACGGTCGATGGCTACCGCCGCGATCTGGCCAAGCTGCTGCGCTGGATGGAGGCACAGGGCGTCACCAGCTTCAGCGCGCTCGAATCCAATCGCCTGCGCGGTTTCGTGGCGGCGGAGCATCGCGCCGGCCTGTCGCCGAAGAGCTTGCAACGCTTGTTGTCCTCCTGCCGCAGCCTGTTCCGCCAGCTCACGCGCGAAGGGCTACTCGACCACGATCCGCTGGCCGGTGTACGCGGTCCCAAAGTGCATCGCAAGTTGCCGCAGGTGCTCGATGTGGACGAAGCAACCTCGCTGGTGGAAGCGCCAGCCGAGGGGGCGCTGAACCTGCGCGACCGCGCAATGCTGGAGCTGTTCTATTCCTCTGGCCTGCGCCTGTCCGAGCTTACTGGCCTGCGTTGGATCGACCTCGATCTTCAAGCCGGCGAAGTCCGCGTGCTCGGCAAGGGCAGCAAGACGCGCATCGTGCCGGTCGGTCGGCATGCGGTGGCGGCGCTGCGCGCGCTGGGTGAGGCGGAGAGCATGGTGCCCGAGCAGCCTGTGTTCAAAGGCCGCGGTGGGGCGCCGATCAATCCGCGCACCGTGCAACTTCGGTTGAAGACGCTGGCGCTGCAGCAAGGCCTCGCCAAGCGCATCCATCCGCACTTGCTGCGCCATACCTTCGCCAGCCACATGCTGGAATCCTCGGGCGACCTGCGCGCCGTGCAGGAGTTGCTGGGCCACGCCGACATCGCCACGACACAGATCTACACGCACCTGGATTTCCAGTACCTGGCGCGTGTCTACGATGCCGCGCATCCGCGCGCCAAGCGTAAATAGGCGAGGGTGTTGGTCATGACCGTAGGCCGACCCGCCGCCCGCTAAGCGGGTTCTAATCGGCGCTCCGTAGCATCGACCGCTGTTTATGCGGATGCCGCGCGCATCCATGGTCGATTCGCCATGTTCTCCTGGTTGCTTCTCCTCTCCGGCGTTGGCGTTGCCGCTTTCGTCATCAGCACACTGAGCGGTGGTGGTGCGGGCCTGATATTGCTGCCCATCCTGCGTATGGGCCTGCCGGCGGCGCAGGTGCCTGCAGCTTTGTCGATCGGCACGACGGTCAGTTCGGCCTCGCGCATCGCGCTGTTCTTCGCGTATATCGACTGGCGCATCGTGCGCTGGTTCGTGCCGGCGGCGATTCCATGCGTGTGGCTGGGCGCATGGCTGCTCACCTATGTGGAGCCCGCCTACCTGGAAGCCGCGCTTGGCTTGTTCCTGGTGGGCAACCTGCCGCTGCTGCTGCGTCCCTCGACGGCACCTGCCCGGCCTAGCGCGCGGCCGCTGTGGAGCTTGTGCCTGATCGGCGGAGCGGCCGGCTTTGTCTCCGGGCTCACGGGCGCGGTCGGGCTGCTATTCAACCGCTTCTACCTGCGCTACGGCTTGGAGAAGGAACAGATCGTGGCCACGCGGGCAGCCAACGAGATCATCCTGCACCTGATCAAGTTGGTGCTGTATGGCCTGTTCGGTTTGCTGACGACCGAGGTGTGGCTCGCCGGCGGCATCGTGGCGGCCGCGGCGCTACTCGCGGCGTGGCTGGCGCGACGTATCCTGCCGCGGCTGAGCGAATCGCTGTTCAAGCGCATCGGCTATGCAGCCATGGTGATATCCGGCTGCTTCATGTGCAGCAACGCCATGGCAGAACTCGCCGATCGCCACGGCATCGCTCTGCAAACGTTCCGCACACGCCAGGGCTTCGATAGCCGACTGGACTGGGCCGGCACGCGGCTCACGCTGGAGTTCAAGTACAGGAAGGGCTTCGAACTGGAGCGGGAAATCGACTGGGCCGAGCTTCCCGATGATCACAAGCTACTGGCCACGCCGCTGATCGCCGGCGCCGATCGCGTGGTGGTGGAGGCGACGCACTCATTGCGCGGGCGCTCCTACGAGTTGTATGTGTATCGCGACGGGCGGCTGGCCAAGCACAGGTTCTGAGCCGTCGGACCACCCGGAGCATCCATGAACCTGCTCGTGAAATCCCTGGTCGGCGCACTGATGGTGTTGCTGATTGGCCTACTTTCCCGCACCCGCAACTACTACATCGCCGGTCTGCTGCCGCTGTTTCCCACGTTCGCTCTGATGGCGCACTACATCGTGGGCAGCGAGCGCGGCACGGCAGACCTGCGCGCCACCATCCTGTTCGGCATGTGGGCGGTGGTGCCTTATCTGGCCTATCTAGTGTCACTGTATTGGCTGGTGGCACGCATGCGGCTGGTGCCAGCGCTGGGATCGGCGTTGCTGGTGTGGTGCCTAGTGGCGGGGTTGCTTGTCGTGGCATGGAATCGCCGCTAGACCGCTCCGGGGTGGCCGGAGTCCAGCGGTCCGGCTTGGATTCCGCCCACACGGCCCCACCTCTGGCGAATTCACTCTTTACGGAGTCCCCCATGGAATCCTTTCACGCCACGACCATCGTCTCGGTACGCCGCAACGGGCGCATCGTGATCGGTGGCGACGGCCAGGTCACCCTCGGCAACACGGTGATGAAGGCCAATGCCCGCAAGATCCGCCGCCTCGGCAAGGGCAACGTGCTGGCCGGTTTTGCGGGTGCCACCGCTGACGCCTTCACCCTGTTCGAGCTGTTCGAGCAGAAGCTCGACAAGCACGGTGGCAACCTGACCCGTGCGGCCGTGGAACTGGCCAAGGAATGGCGCACTGATCGCCGCCTGGGTCGTCTGGAAGCCATGCTCGCCGTGGCCGACAAGGAGGCTTCGCTGCTCATCTCTGGCAACGGTGACGTGCTGGAACCCGAGCATGGCCTGATCGCCATCGGCTCGGGTGGTCCGTATGCGCAATCGGCCGCACTGGCGCTGCTGGAGAACACCGAGATGGATTCGCGTGCCATTGTCGAACGCGCACTGAAGATCGCCGGCGACATCTGCATCTATACCAACCACAACACCTCGATCGAGGAGCTGTAAGCGCACGGCGCGACAGCATCCGCCGTCGTGCCTCGCACGACGCGTTGAAGATCAACCTTCCGGTGACCCCATGTCCGAATTGACACCCCGCGAAATCGTCAACGAACTCGACCGCTACATCATTGGCCAGCACGACGCCAAGCGCGCCGTGGCCATTGCGCTGCGCAACCGCTGGCGCCGCATGCAGCTCGAGCCGACCATGCGTGACGAAGTCACGCCCAAGAACATCCTGATGATCGGCCCGACCGGCGTGGGCAAGACCGAAATCGCCCGCCGCCTTGCCACACTGGCCAACGCGCCGTTCGTGAAGGTAGAGGCCACCAAGTTCACCGAGGTGGGCTACGTGGGCAAGGACGTCGAGTCCATCGTCCGCGATCTGGCTGACGTGGCCTACAAACTCACCCGCGAGCAGGCCATGAAGCGCGTGCGCACTCAGGCCGAAGATCGCGCCGAGGACCGCATCCTCGACGCCCTGCTGCCGCGCCGCCAGACGCCCACTGACTGGACCCACGACACCGCACCCAGCGCGGAACAGAACGACACCCGCCAGAAACTGCGCAAGCAACTGCGCGAAGGCGCGCTGGACGATCGCGAGATCGAGCTGGATTTCGCAATGAATGTCGGCGTGGAGATCATGTCGCCGCCGGGCATGGAAGAAATGGGCCAGCAGCTGCGCCAGATGTTCCAGAACATCGGTGGCGCCAAGACCCAGCAGCGCAAGGTTGCCATCAAGGCGGCTCGCCCGATGCTGATCGAGGAAGAAGCCGCCAAGCTCCTCAACGAGGAAGAAGTGCGCGCCCAGGCCATGCAGGCCGCCGAGCAGAACGGCATCGTCTTCATCGACGAGATCGACAAGGTGGCCCAGCGCTCCGAATTTGGTGGCGCAGGCGTAAGCCGCGAGGGTGTGCAGCGCGACCTGCTACCACTGGTGGAAGGCTCCACGGTGTCGACCAAGTACGGCCCGATGAAAACCGACCACATGCTGTTCATCGCCTCCGGCGCGTTCTCGCTGGCCAAGCCGTCGGACCTGATTCCCGAGCTGCAGGGCCGTTTGCCGATCCGCGTGGAGCTGTCGGCGCTGTCGGTCGAGGACTTCAAGCGGATCTTGCGCGAGCCACATAACGCGTTGACCAAACAGTACGTCGCACTGTTGGGCACCGAGGGCGTGACGGTGAATTTCACCGACTCTGGCATCGACCGACTGGCCGAGGTGGCTTTCCAGGTGAACGAGCGGACCGAGAACATCGGTGCACGCCGTCTTCACACGGTCATGGAGCGGCTGCTGGAGAAGATCTCCTACGAAGCTGCCGATAAATCCGGCGAAAACTACCTGATTGACGCCGAATATGTCGATAAAAACCTGGGAATGCTGGTCGAGGACGAAGATCTGTCACGTTACATCCTGTAAACAAGGGGAAAGCCCCGGGCTGGTAAAATTTTGACCATGGGAAATGTGATTGAACTGAAGACCACCGGCCAGCGCGCCCAGCTCCGCGAGGCGCAAGAGCAGCACCAGCTGGTTCGGTTGTGGCGCGGCGAACTCGAACACGGCAGCTTCTGTGGTTACGTGGGCGGTGTGGGTCGCGAATTTTTTCTGCTGTGGGTCGTCGGCGACGGCATCACCTATGACGGCATGTATGTGATGCGTCACCGCGACGTGTCCGAGCTGGAAGCGCCGGACAAGCATGCTCCCTTCATGGAGAAGGCGCTTGTCCTGAAACACCTGATGCCGCGGCCCCCGCGGGGCTTCCCGCTGGACGACATTCGCAGTGTCATCCAGGCGGCCGCCGCCCAGGCACCGGTGATCGGCGTGCACGTGGACAGCGAGGACGAGTCAGAGGTCTGCTACATCGGCCGACTGATCAGTGTGGAAGAGGACGGCTTCAACATGCAGGAGATCTCGCCCGACGCGGAATGGCTGCGCGAGGCGTCATTCTTCTCCTGGGACGAGGTGTCCACCGTCAGCATCGAGGATGGCTACGCCACGTCGCTGCTCGCCGTGGCCGGCACTCCGCCGCCGCTGGAACAGGGTGATTCGGGTGTGGGTCACGCCCAATAAGTACCGGTTGGTAGGAACGAACGAAAAAGCCGCCCCTGGGGCGGCTTTTTTATGCCGTGTTGTACGCGCGGCCGCCGCCAGAGCATCAACCACGTTTCCTATTCGTCATTCCGGCCTACGCCGGAATGACGAACGAGAAGCGGGTTATCGCGTCGTGGTAGCCGCCGCCGGCTGCACCACCGGCTTCGGCACCACTGGCACCGCCGCTCCCTTCACCTGTTGCTGGAAGAAATTCTCGATCAGGTGATAGACGTGGCTGCGCTGCCCCGGCAGGTTCAGGCCGTGCTTGGCGCCCGGGTAGGCCATGAACTGGAACTGGGTGCCGCGCTTCTGCAATTCCGCCATCAGCTCGGTCGAGTTGAGGAACAGCACGTTGTCGTCGGCCATGCCGTGGACCAGATACAGCTTGCTGGTCAGGCCATCCAGCCACGCCAATGGGGAGCTGCGGGTGTAGCCGGCGTCGTTGTCCTGCGGGCGGCCGAGGTAACGCTCGGTGTAGAAGGTGTCGTACAGGCGCCAGTTGGTCACCGGCGCCACAGCCACACCGCCCGCCAGTTCGTTCGAGGCCTTGGCCAGCATCATGGTCGTCATGTAGCCGCCGTAGCTCCAACCGAACACGCCGACATGCTTGCCGTCCACCCAGGGCTGGGACTTCAGCCAACGGATGCCGACCAGTTGGTCGTCCACCTCGGCCGCGCCAAGCTGCTGATAGATCACGCTGTCGAACTGCCGCCCGCGGCGCGCCATGCCGCGGTTGTCCAGGGTGAACACGACAAAGCCCTGGTTGGCCATGTACTGGTTGAAGTAGTCGCCCCACGCATTGGCGACCAACTGCGCGTGCGGGCCGCCGTAGTACATGTCGAACACGGGGTACTTCTTCGAGGGATCAAAACCGGCCGGCTTGTACAGGCGGTAGTACAGGGTTTGCCCGTCGGCCGCCTTGAGCGTGCCGAATTCCGGCTTGATCAGGCTGTCGCGGTAGGGCCAGAACGGATGTTTCTCGTCGAGCTTGTTGGGCTCGATCCAGGTAACCAAGCTGCCGTCCGCCTTGTGCAGGCTGACCTGTGGCGGCGTATCCACGCTGGAGAAGTTGTCGAGGTAGAAGCTGCCGTCCGGCGCGAAGGTGGCTGCATGCGTGCCCGCGTCCTGACTCACGCGCACCGGCGCACCCGCGTTGCTGCCGTCGAGCTTGAGCGCGTAGACCTGCTTCTCGGGCACCGCATCCTTGTTCGAGGCGACGAACACCGTGCCGGCGTGTTCGTTCACCGCCAGCAGGCCATCGATCTGCCAGTCGCCTTGGCTCACGGCATGCTTGAGTGTGCCGTCCAAGCCGTACAGATACAGATGGTGGAAGCCGCTGCGCTCGCTGCCCCACAGGAAGCTCTTGCCGTCCTTGAGGAAGCTGAGGTCGTCGTTGAGGTTGATCCACGTGTCGCTGGTTTCGGTGAGCAGCGTGCGCTGCGCCAACGTTTTCGCATCGACCAGGCGCAGATCCAGCTTCTGCTGGCTGCGCGGCATGCGCTGGTAGCTGACGTGCTTGCCGTCCGGCAACCAATTCACGCGGACCAGATAGATGTCCGGATCCTTGCCCAGGTCGATCCAGCGCGGCTGGCCGCCGGCCGGGGACACCAAGCCTAGTTTGACCGCGACGTTCGGCGTGCCGGCGGCAGGATAGCGCTGGTCGATCACGTCGGTATGGTCGGCATACAACTCGGTGCGTTTGGTCACCGGCACCTTGGACTCGTCGTAGCGCTCGAAGGCGATGGCGGAGTCGTCAGGCGCCCACCAGTAACCCGTGCTGCGGTCCATTTCCTCCTGCGCGACGAACTCGGCCTCGCCGTTGTGCACGGTACCGCCGCCGTCGTGGGTCAGCTGCTTCGCCTCGCCACTGGTCAGATCGATAACCCACAGATTCTGGTCGCGCACATAGGACACGTAGTGTCCCTTTGGCGAGATTCGCGGATCGATCACGTTATCGCCAGTGTCGAGCTGCCTGGGCGCCGCATCCGGTGTCGCCAGCGTGTAGACGTAGAGCTTGCCGTTGATCGGGATCAACAGCTGCTTGCCGTCCGGTGACCACTGATAGCTCACGATGCCGTGCAGGCCTGCGGTGCGTTCGCGCTCACGGCGCGCCTTTTCCGCATCCGACAGCTGCTCACCGTTGGGTTCCAGCTTCTTCGAGTCCACCAGCAGGCGGGTCTTGCCGCCCTTGAGGTCGTACTCCCACAGATCCAGCTGGCTCTGATCGTCCGGTTTGGCGCGCAGGAAGGTGACACGGCCGCCATCCGGCGATATCTGCAGGCCGCGCGGCGCGGCACCGGCAAGGCTGCCACCGTCGAAGATGCGTTCGATCGTGAGTTTTTCGGCCATGGTCGGCAGGGCCACCATTGTCAGGGCGGCAAAGAGGAGGGCGCGCATGGGTACTTCCTTGGGCAACGCGTCGTACGTAAGAACAAGCGGCGATTAGAACGCGTTGCGCGCGTGGAAGCCAGTGATTTGCCGTAAAAAGCGGTGCATTTCGCGCTGAATGCACCGCGTGAAGTCAGTTTTTCGCACCCTGTCCGAACAGGACCTTGCGCGCATCCTCGTCCGTGGTCAGGTCAAACTTGCCCTTGATCTCGTCACCAATAGCGTAGGCGCGCTTGGTCGCGGGACGCTCGCGAATGGCCTCGAACCAGGCCTTCAGGTGCGGGAAATCCTCCAGCACCATGCCTTGGTTTTCGTAGGGCACGATCCACGGATACGCGGCCATATCGGCAATGGTGTAGTCCTTGCCCACGATGAAGGCGCGGCCGTGCAAACGCTTGTCCAGCACGCCATAAAGGCGCCGGGTCTCGTTGACGTAACGGTCGATCGCGTAGGGGATTTTCTCCGGCGCATAGCGGTTGAAGTGGTGGTTCTGACCCAGCATCGGGCCTAAACCACCCACCTGCCAGTACAGCCATTCCAGCACCGTGTATTTGCCGCGCACATCGGTAGGCATGAAGCGGCCCGTTTTCTCGGCGAGGTACTGCAAGATCGCGCCCGACTCGAACACGCTGATCGGCTCACCGCCGCCCATCGGCGAGTTATCCACCATCGCAGGCATGCGGTTGTTTGGGGAAATGGCCAGGAACGCGGGCTGGAACTGCTCGCCCTTGCCGATGTTCACCGGTTTAATGGTGTAAGGAATGCCCGTTTCTTCGAGGAGCAGCGTGATCTTGTGCCCATTGGGCGTGGGCCAGTAATGCAGTTCGATCATGGCGGCTCCTAGGAGTAAACGATTCGGGGCGGACGTTTTGTTGATGTTCGGGGCGATAGGGTGGGAATCAACCCGAACCCGCCGCAGCCATCGTCAACCACCGCAGCGCCACCGCGTTCCCGGCAGGACATCCACAGGAGAGCCTCCATGAATCGCCTTCCCGCATTCGCCGCTTTTGCATTGGTCGCCGCCCTGTCAGGCCAGGCCTTTGCCCAGCAGGCCGCCCCGTCGACCGCGCCGGCCGGCAATCAGCACATGCACAAGTTCGACGCGCAGTCGCAGTTGCAGCACCTGACCAAACAGCTCCAGCTCACGCCGGATCAGCAGGCCAAGATCGGCCCGCTGCTGCAGCAGCGCGACCAGCAACTGCAGGCAATGCAGGGTGACGCCAGCCTGAAACCGGCTGACCGTCGCGCCAAGGCACAGTCGATCATGCAGGACACGCAGAGCCAGATCGGCGGCGTGCTGACGCAGGAACAGAGCGACAAGTGGAAAGCCATGCGCGAACAAGCCATGGAGCGCGCGCAGGAAAAGCGTGGGCAGAAGGTGCCTGCGGCGGCGAGCAGCAGCGGCGGTTGAGCGAAGCGATCACGGCGCTGATCCTTTGAACCCCGCGAGATATCTTGCGGGGTCGCCATCCCGTATCCTCGCTCATCCCCGCATTGAGGCTCGGATGGAGTAGGTATGGCACGCGTCGTCGTGGTCGGCAGTATCAACATGGACCTGGTGACGCTGGCACCGCGCTTCGCCGCACCCGGCGAAACCATCCTCGGCGAGCGTTTCCTCACCGTGCATGGCGGCAAAGGTGCCAACCAGGCTGTGGCCGCCGCGCGTCTCGGCGCGGACGTCGCCCTGGTTGGTGCGGTAGGCGACGATGCGTTCGGCGCGCAACTGCATGACGGCCTGGCTCGCGAAGGCGTGTCGCTGGAGCATGTCGTCCGCATCGCCGACTGCGGCAGCGGCACCGCCTCCATCACCGTCGCCGAAGGCGACAACCACATCATCATCGTCCCCGCCGCCAATGCGCGCGTAACACCCGCACAGATCGAACACGCGCAATCCACGCTGGCCAGCGCAGACGCGATCCTGGTGCAAATGGAGATCCCGCTGGAATCCGTCGAAGCCACGCTTCGCCTCGGCCAGCGCCTGGGCAAGCCGGTGATCCTCAACCCCGCACCCGCGCAGAAGCTGCCGGTGGAATGGCTGAAACTCGCGCGCTACCTCACGCCCAACCAGCACGAACTCGCCATCCTGCTGGGTGCCGACGGCGACGAGGATTTCCGCTCGCTGATGCAACGCGCACCCGCGCCCGTGGTGCTCACGCGCGGCAGTGATGGGGCGTGGTTCCGCGATGGCGGCGAACCTACCCACCAACCCGGCTTCAAGGTGGACGTGATCGACACCACCGGCGCCGGCGACACATTCAACGCGGCGCTTGCGGTGTTCCTGCACGAAGGCTTACCCGAAGCCGTGCGCAAGGCTTGCGCCGCCGCTGCACTTTCGGTCACACGCCTTGGCGCGCAGGGAGGTATGCCGACACGTGCCGAACTCGACGCGTTGCTTTAAGCAGCGCGCATCCTCTACCCAGTGGTAGGAGCGCACGTGTACGCATCACGACGACTGCACGTGGCAATCAGTCCGACGGCCCCGGCGCCAGCACTTCGCGCTGACCGTTGATACCCATAGACGACACTAATCCCGCGGCCTCCATCGCTTCCACCAAACGCGCGGCGCGGTTGTAGCCGATGCGGAACTGGCGTTGCACGAAGGAAATGGAGGCGCGACGCGAGCGCAGCACGAAGGCGGCGGCTTCGTCATAGAGCGGATCGAGTTCGGGATCGACGCCGTCCTCGGTGAACAGTTCACCTGATCCTTCGCTGGGTGGTCCTGCGAGAATCTCGTCCTTGTAATCGGGTTCGCCGTAAAGCTTTAGGTGCGCGACGATGCGATGCACTTCTTCGTCAGCAACAAAAGCGCCGTGGATACGTTGTGGATAACCCGTACCTGGCGGAAGGAACAACATGTCACCCTGGCCAAGCAGGCTTTCTGCACCCATCTGATCAAGGATGGTGCGTGAGTCGATCTTTGAGGACACCTGGAAGGCGACGCGCGTGGGGATGTTCGCCTTGATGAGGCCGGTGATCACATCCACCGATGGGCGCTGTGTGGCGAGAATGAGATGGATGCCTGAGGCGCGTGCCTTCTGTGCAAGGCGCGCGATGAGTTCTTCGATCTTCTTGCCGGCAACCATCATCAGGTCGGCCAACTCGTCGATCACCACCACGATCATCGGCAGCGTGTCGAGTAGTTCCGGCACTTCCGGATGTGCGGGAAACGGATTCATCAATGGACGTCCAGACGCCCGCGCCTCCCGCACCTTCTGGTTGAAGCCGGCAAGGTTGCGCACGCGCAGGTCGGACATCAGGCGATAGCGATTCTCCATTTCAGCCACGCACCAAGCCAGCGCGTTGGCGGCAAGCTTCATGTCGGTGACCACGGGCGCGAGCAGATGCGGAATGCCCTCGTAGACCGAGAGTTCGAGCATCTTGGGGTCGATCATGATCATGCGCACGTCGTCAGGCGTGGCTTTGTAGAGCATCGACAAGATCATCGCGTTCACCGCGACCGATTTGCCCGAACCTGTAGTGCCGGCCACGAGCATATGCGGTGCCTTGGCCAGGTCGGCCACCAGCGGTTCACCGGTGATGCCCTTGCCCATCGCGAGCGTGAGTAGCGAATCCGCATCGCGGTAGGCGGGTGAGTCGAGGATTTCGGACAACGCAATCATCTGGCGCTGTTCGTTGGGCAACTCCAGGCCCATGCAGGTCTTGCCAGGGATGGTTTCGACCACGCGAATGGACGTCCGTCCAAGACCACGCGCGAGATCCTTCATCAGCGCAACGATCTGGTTGCCGCGCACGCCCACGGCGGGCTCGACCTCGAAGCGGGTGATCACCGGGCCGGCCGATGCACCGACGACGGTGACCGGGACCTTGAACTCGCGCAGGCGTTGTTCGATCAGCTCGCCGGTTTCGGCGAGCTGCAAGTCATCGATGGCTGCGAAATCCTGGCGCGGAGCGGCCAGTAGGGAGAGCGGAGGCAGCATGGCCGTCGAACGTTGGCGCGCGGGAGCCGATGGTTGCGGCGAGACGACGCTGGTCGGTGTGCCGACGGCCGCGTCGTCATTGGCTGCCCAACGGCGGCCCGGCGCCACGGGCGTAACCGCCAGTGGCGCGCGCGCCGCGGGAAGATCCATGTCGAAGGACTCGTCCTGCAGCTCGTCCGCCGTTTCCGGCTCGAACGGCGCCGGGACTTGAGCATCGATGGATACTGGCGAAGCCTCGACGTTCGGCAACGATTCCACCGGAACCGGGGCCATCATCGGGGCCGCGACGTGGAGAGATGCTTCCACCGCCGCCGTGGCAGCAACGGCAGGGAGCGCGCTTGCTTTCGCGATCACCTGGCTCGCGGCCGTCGCTGGAGCGGGGCGGGTCAGTGGCACTTTCGCTGCCAGCGGGGCTGCACGTCCATGCCTTGGTGTGAGCCAGGGTTCGCGAATCACTTTCTCTTGCTGCGCGGCATAGCGAACGCGCGAGACCGGCGCCCGCGATGACAACTCCGAAGGTTCCATAGCTGGCGCGGGCTTTGGTGCGGCGGCAGATACGGGGGCAGCCTGGGTTCGACGTGTAGCGGCAGGTGCCGCCCGGCGCGCGCGCGCGCCGCCGCGTTCGGGGCGTCGCACCGCGCCGCCGGAACGACGGACGGTAAACGTCTTGCCCCGTCTAGATGCGATCATCTCAAGCACGCGCTGCAGCTGCGCAGCGATGACATCGATGCCCGCGGAAACACGCTTGAACATCGCCAGCCATGTCACGCCGAGATACCACGGCAGGGCCATGGCGATCACCGCCAGCATGGCCAGCGCGCTCAACCACCCTCCAAGCAGCCCGCCGACAGCATGCGACAAGGCACGGCAGATCGCGCCGCCAGCATCAGCAGCATCGGTGTACTGATCGATCAGCAGGCCTTCGAGCGTTGCGCTCGCTAACAGCACCAACAGTGCGCCAAGCCAGAAACGGATCGTCCCTTCACCACCACCTGACAACGTGCGCCGCTTCAGCAGACTTCTGCCGACACGCCAGATCAGGGGAACAAGCCAGAGGGTGGACAGCCCGAAGGCGCCGAATAAGAAATGGAGCATGCCTGGGACGCCGAGTCGCTCGCTTGCAAACTCAGCATGTTAGCGCCAATGCATAAGGCCCGTCAGCAGATTGCTCGGTAACGGGCTGTTATTGCTGGCCTATTGCGGCGACCAGATGTCATCGTGGAGCATCAACTTCGATAGGCCAAAAAGAAAGCCGGCCTTTCGGCCGGCTCTCTTGGATCGTTACGCGCCCTTCGGATTGGCGCCGTACTCGTTGGTGCCTGGCTGACTGTCCTGCGCGAGCAGGTAGATCAGATACAGGCTGACGATCGGGATCAGGGAAATCAGTACGAACCAGCCCGACTTGCCGATATCGTGCAAGCGACGGACGGTGACGGCCAGCGACGGCAGCAGCGTGCCCAGTGCATAGATCGCGTAGAGGATGCCGAAGATGCTGCTGACCTTGGTGAGGATCACCAGCACAACCAGCGCAATGCAGTTAAACAGCGTGTACATCCAGTATTCCTGGCGACGCGCGCGACCGTTGAAATCAGCGTAATGCTGCTTAAGAACCTTCAGATACCATTCCATGGAACTGCCTCTTTGTTGGGGCTCAAGACCTGGCGCAGGCCAAACAAGACCTTACGCACTGGCGCCCGATGATGCCAGAGGGAATAAGACTTCTCTATAAGGGAAATCTGACAAATGTGAGAACGACGACGACAGTCCCTATTTGCCAATGCAGAAGGAGCTGAAAATGGCCCCCAACAGGTCGTCGCTGGTGTAGGTGCCGGTGATTTCGCCTAGCGCATGCTGGGCTTGGCGCAGCTCTTCGGCGGCAAGCTCGCCGGCCCGGGTGGTCCGCAGTACCGAATCCGCGTGGCCCAGGTGCCCGGCGACCTGTTCCAGCGCCAGCACGTGACGGCGACGCGCACTGAACGCGCCTTCGCCACCGCCTGATCCAGCGAGTTGCTTGAGGTGATCGCGTAAGGTGTCCAGGCCGATCCCGGTTTTGCGGACGCCCACACCCAGATCGCATCGGTGCGTATCTCGTATCGGGCGGGGTGGTCGTCCAAATCGATCTTGTTCACCAGCACGATGCGCTCCACGCTGGCCGGAAGATCGGCGAGCAGGGCGAGGTCATGCCCGACATGCGGGGCGTCGGTGACTAGCAGCGCGACATCTGCACGCGCGAGCTCGCCGTGAGCGCGACGCACACCTTCGCGCTCGACCGGGTCATCCGTTTCGCGTAAGCCTGCCGTATCAGCCAGTTCTAGCGCGATGCCGTCGAGGTTCAACTGCTCGCGCAGTACGTCGCGCGTGGTGCCAGCGATGTCAGTCACGATGGCGCGGTCGCTGCCGGCAAGCGCGTTCAGCAAACTGGACTTGCCCGCGTTTGGACGTCCGATGATGGCAACCCGCAGACCGTCGTTGAGGCGCACGCCGCGTTGAGCCTCAGATAGAAGCTCATCCAGCTGCGCACGCAAGGCGTGCAGCTGCCGCATGATGGCGGGATCGGCGAGGAAATCGATTTCCTCCTCGGGAAAGTCGATCGCCGCTTCCACGTGCACGCGCAGCGCGATCAAGGCCGCCAGAAGATCGTGCACCTTGCGCGAGAACACGCCTTCCATCGATTGCAGCGCTGCACGCGCCCCTGCCTGCGAACGCGCGGCGATGAGATCGGCCACGGCTTCTGCCTGGGCGAGATCGAGTTTGCCGTTGAGAAAGGCACGCTCGGTGAACTCGCCGGGACGCGCCAATCGCGCGCCCATCGCACATACGCGCCGCAGCAACGTATCGAGCAGCACCGGGCTGCCGTGGCCCTGCAGTTCGAGCACGTGCTCACCGGTGTAGGAGGCGGGCGCGGGGAAGTAGAGCAGCAGTCCGCGGTCGATCAGTTCACCATTGCGCTCACGAAAAGCGGCGAAGTGCGCGTGGCGCGGATCGGGATCGCGCCCCAGCAGCTCGGCGGCTATCTGCGGTACGGCCGGACCCGACACGCGGAGCACGCCAACACCGGCGGCGCCCGAAGCACTGGCAATGGCGGCAATGGTGTCGGCGTAGGGCATGAGCGAATTATGCGGGCTGGTTGTGAGGGTGGGCGAGGCGTTTTGTCGAGCCAACAAAGAAAAAGGCCGCTTTCGCGGCCCTTTTCCCTAAAGCGGTAAACAATCAGGCTTCCTTCGCCTTCTCGTCCGCGCGCTCAACGCTGCGCGTGATCAGCCACTGCTGCGTCAAGCTGGTGAGTCCGTTGATGACCCAGTACAGCACCAGACCTGCCGGGAAGAACAGGAACATGAAGCCGAACACCACCGGCATCACCTTCATCATCTTCTGCTGAGCCGGGTCCATGCCCGCTGCAGAGGGCGACAGCCACTGCGTGGCCAGCATGACCAGGATATAAAGCACCGGCAGCACGAAGAACGGATCGGGCGCGGACAAGTCGTGCACCCAACCGAAGAACGGCGCATGGCGCAGCTCCACGCTTTCCATCAGCACGCGATACAGGCCGAAGAACACCGGCATGGTGATCAGCACCGGCAGGCAGCCCGACATCGGGTTGACCTTCTCCTTCTTGTACAGCTCCATCATGGCCTGCTGCATCTTCATCTTGTCGTCGCCGTAACGCTCCTTGAGGGCGTTTACGCGCGGCTGCAGCTTGCGCATCTTGGCGCCGGACCGGAACTGCGTAGCGGTGAGCTTCCACAGCGCAGCCTTCAGCAGCAGAACCAACAGGATGATGGCCACGCCCCAGTTGCCGCTAATGGAGTGGAGCTTCGACAACAACCAGTGCAAGGGCTGCGCGACCACGGTGAGCATGCCGTAGTTGGTGGTCAGGTCGAGACCCGGGGCCACCAGATCCAGCGTGCCCTGCAACTTGGGACCGACATACAGGCGCGAGGTGCTGCTCAGGCTCTGGCCGGGCGCGACGCTGAGTGCTGGGCCGACTGCGCGGATCAGGTACACCGGCTGCGCGGTGTCCGGATTGATCACGCTGGTGCTGTAAGTGTTGGCGTCCTGCGCCAAAGGGATCCACGACACAAAGAAGTAGTGCTGCAACATCGCCGCCCAGCCGCCAGTGATGGCGTGGTTGAGTGGCTTCTTCGCAAAATCGGCGAAGGGCAGCGTCGACATCTTGTCTTCCGGGCTGTACCAGGCAGCGCCATAGAAGCTGTGCGAGGACGGATCGCTGAAGTTCTGCCACCAGCTCTTCTGCTGCGCCGGGGCCACGCGCTGCAATTGCTCGTACGCATTGCCGGCCCACACGGTGCTGCCGCCGTTGTCGATCTTCTGGTCGACGGCGACGGTATAGCTGCCGCGCTTGAGTGCGAAGGTCTTGGTGACCTTGAGGCCCGCCGCATCCTGCCAGGTCAGATCGACCTTCAATTCGTCCTGGCCCTGGGCCAAGGTGTAGCTCGTCTGCGCGACAGAGAATACGGCGCGGTGATCGGGTGCATCGCCCTGATTGCTCACCAGGCCGCTCTGCGCCACGAAGTACTGCGCGCGGTCGTCATCGAGCAAGCGCACCGGTGCGGGCTCGGGGTTCTGCTTGGTGACTGGCGCCACCGGGTAGTGAAGCAGTTCCGAACGCACCACGCTGCCGCCGCGCGTATCGATGGTCAGGCGAAGCACATCGGTGCTCACCGTGATCAGCTGGGCGGATGCCTCGCTGACCGTGCCCGGTACGGCAGCGGCGGAGGCCGTCGACGAAGTGGCGCCAGGCACGCTGGTGTCGGTGCCGGCCGTCGCCGCAGCGACGGGGGCAACCGGCGGTTGCGGGCCGTAATCCTTCTCCCAGGCCTGGAACAGCAACCAAGCCACAGCCAGCAGGGCAAAGATGAGGAACGTGCGCGTTTGATTCATCGCGGAGCAGATCCGGTGCATCCCGCGACGCCGTGCCGCGGAAGAGGGTGGAGAAGGTCAACGCACGATTGTGCCGGTCGGGTCGCCCGGCTTCAACGTGATCTCGACTTTGGCGGAACGCAATTTCTTCCACAGCTGCTGTAGTTCGGCGAGCAGCTCCGGGCCCGGCAGGCCGCAGGCCTGCTCGCGCGCCATCACCATGAGGTCGACGGACGGAAGCTCAAGACGGGCGCGTCGAAACGACTCGCGTACGAGGCGCTTGATGCGGTTGCGATCGACGGCTCGCTTGGAGACGCGCTTGGAGATGGCCAGACCCAGGCGAGGATGGCCCAGGTCGTTGACCCGATAGCGCACAGAAAAACAGCGGCCGCCGAGGCGGCCGCTGGTATGACGCAGAGCTGCAAAATCACCGGCGCTTCGCAACCGCGCTTCACGCGGCAGGCCGGCGGCACGCATGCTGGCGAGCCGCTTACGGGATCAGACGCTTGCGACCCTTGGCGCGACGCGCGTTCAGGATCTTGCGGCCATCGGCCGTGGCCATACGAGCACGGAAGCCGTGGGTGCGGGCACGCTTGAGCTTGCTGGGCTGGAAGGTCCGCTTGGACATGGCTTCCTCCGAATAAGTTGATAAAAAGGTTGGAAATTATGGGGGGCAATAAAGCGCCCTGTCAAATGGGATGTTTTCAGGGTTGACAAAAACCTGTTGACTGCCTGTGGATATCCGTGTGGATATCCGTACCAACAAGCTGGCTTCCTGCTGTTAGACTTTCCGGTCCACCCCGCGCGAAAGCGCTCCTTCCAGTGGTTGAAGACTTCCCATGAGTGACCTGTGGCGGCGCTGTCTCGAGCGTCTCGAGGGCGAATTGAACGCCGAAGACCTGCATACGTGGCTGATGCCCCTGCAGGCGCGCGACGACACCCATGGCCTGAAGCTGTACGCACCCAATCCGTACACGCTGGAGACGGTGCGCGAGCGCTATCTGGCCCGCATCGAAACGGTGATCAGCCAGCTCACAGGCCATGACCTGACTGTGCGCCTGGAAGTGGGCTCCAGTTCGCCCCGCGCTACAGCAACCGGCAAGCCCCCTACGGGGCCCGCCCAGGCTCCGGTCAAAGCGGAGCCCGCCGTAGCGGAGGTGCCCTCAGCCACCTTTAACCACAACCTGGACCCGCACTACACCTTCGAAACCTTCGTTGAGGGCAAGTCGAACCAGTTGGGCAAGGCTGCCGCCATGCAGGTAGCGATGAATCCGGGCCGCGCCTATAACCCGTTGCTGCTTTACGGCGGCACCGGCCTGGGTAAAACCCACTTGATGCACGCTGCCGGCAACCTGATGCGTGAGCGCAACCCGGAGTTCAAAGTGCTGTATCTGCGCTCCGAGCAGTTTGTCGGCTCAATGATCGAGGCACTGCGCACCAAGAGCATGGACGAGTTCAAGCGCCGCTTCCGCTCGGTGGACGCACTGCTGATCGACGATATCCAGTTCTTCGCTGGTAAGGACACCACGCAGGAAGAGTTCTTCCACACGTTCAACGCGCTGTTCGAGTCCAAGCAGCAGATCATCCTGACCTGCGATCGCTATCCGAAGGAAGTGGACAAGCTGGAGCCACGCCTGAAGTCCCGCCTGGGTTGGGGTCTGTCGGTAGCGATCGAGCCGCCGGACTTCGAGACGCGCGCTGCGATCCTGTTGTCCAAGGCGCATGACAAGGGCGTGGCGGTAGGGGAGAACGTGGCGATGCTGCTGGCCAAGCGCATCCGTTCCAACGTGCGTGACCTGGAAGGCGCGCTCAACACTCTGGCGGCCCGAGCCAACTTCTACGGCAAACCGATCACCATCGATTTTGCAGAAGAGACTCTGCGCGACCTGCTCGCCACGCATGCGCAGGCAGTCACGGTGCCCAATATTCAGAAGACAGTGGCCGACTACTACCAAGTCCGCCTGCAGGACCTGTTGTCCAAGCGACGCGTGCGCTCGTTGGCGCGCCCCCGACAGATCGCTATGGCACTGTCCAAAGAACTTACCGAGCACAGCCTGCCTGAGATCGGCGAAGCGTTCGGCGGCCGTGACCATACAACGGTGCTGCACGCCTGCCGCACGATCAAGAAGCATTGCGAGACGGACACACGTATGCGCCAGGATTGGGAACAGCTCATTCGCATCCTGACCGGCTAAAGGCGGTGCGGCTGTGCACGGATTGCTTGAAAAGTACTGTGGCAACCTGTGGATAATAGGTGGACGATTTGGACCTCCAAGTTATCCACAATCGACCCACAGTGATCAGGCTCTTTGGAACACAGCCCGATAATCAGCTTAAGCATTGATTTATAAGGGTAATTTCTGATTTTAGAGTTATCCACGCCGCCTACCACTACTACAGAACTTCTTTTAAAAACAGAAAAGCAGGATTGGGGAAGCGCATATATGCAATTCAGCATTCAACGAGAAGCTCTACTCAAACCGTTGCAACAGGTCGTCGGTGTCGTCGAACGCCGTCAGACCCTGCCGGTTCTAGCCAACCTGCTGGTGAAGGTCGCCGACGACAAAGTGTCGTTGACGGGTACAGATCTGGAAGTGGAGATGATCGCTACGACCTCGGCTGACAAGCTGGTCGACGGCGAGATCACCATTCCAGCGCGCAAGCTGTTCGACATCGTTCGTGCACTCCCCGATGGAGCGCAGATTGAGCTGAAGCTCAATGGCGATCGCGTAGCCATGAACGCGGGACGAAGCCGCTTCACGTTGGCAACGCTGCCGGCCACTGAGTTCCCGACAATCGATGAGATAGAGCTGGTTGAGCGGGTTACGCTGCCGGAAGAAGTGCTGCGCGATCTCATGGAACGCACCGCGTTCGCCATGGCCAACCAGGACGTGCGCTATTACCTCAACGGCATGCTGTTGGATCTGCAGGAGCACACGCTTCGTTGCGTAGCTACCGACGGTCATCGTCTGGCATTGAAGGAAACCAAGCTGGACAGCAAGGTTTCCACTCGCCGCCAGATCATCATTCCGCGCAAGGGCGTGAATGAATTGATCGGTCTGTTCGAAACAGGCGATGGGGAGATCGAACTGGAGTTCGGCCGCAATCACCTGCGTGTTCGTCGCGGTGATGTGACCTTTACCTCAAAGCTGATCGATGGTCGTTTTCCGGATTACGAAGCGGTGATTCCGCTTGGCGCCGACAAGCACGCGACGCTCGACCGCGAAGTGCTGCGAGGTGCGTTGCAGCGTGCGGCGATTCTTTCCAACGAGAAGTACCGCGGGGTGAAGCTGGAGCTGTCGCCAGGCAAGCTGCGGATCGTGGCGCACAACCCGGAGCAGGAAGAGGCCGTGGAAGAGGTCGAGGCCGATACGACCGTGTCGGATCTGGCTGTGGGCTTCAACGTGGGTTATTTGCTCGATGCCCTGGCGGCGCTGCGTGGTGAGAAAGCTCGCCTAAACCTGCGTGATGCCCAGTCGAGCTGCCTAGTGCAGGAAGACGACAGCGATCAGGCGCGCCACGTGATCATGCCGTTGCGCCTCTGATGTTGATTTCCCGTTTGCCCCAACGGGGCAAGCCGAACGCGAACGCCGGAGCCGTCGAAAGACGCTCCGGCGTTCTTGCTTCGGGAACCCGCTGACATGCGGCTTGAAACACTGCGAATTCGTGGTCTGCGCTGTGTTACGGACGTCGTGATTCCCCTGGAACCCGGGGTGACCGTGTTCGCGGGAGCAAATGGCGCCGGAAAAACCAGTGTGCTCGAAGCGGCTTATCTGCTCTCGCATGCCCGATCGTTCCGATCGGGCGCGAAGGACGCTCTGCTCCAGCGCGGAGCCGAATCGCTGTCTATTTTTACCGAGCTTCGGCACGACGATGGGCGAACCCACCGTTTGGGGTTGGGGCGGCAGGGCGCTCGCTGGGAAGCCCGCATGGACGGGGAGGTCGTCAGCCTTAGCGAACTGGTAGGGGAGTGCGCAGTCGTTTGTTTCGAGCCGGGATCTCACGACTTGATCGCCGGTGGCGCAGAAGAACGGCGGCGCTACCTCGATTGGGGCGTGTTCCACGTGGAACACGAGTTCATGCTCGCCTGGAGGCGCTACCAGCGCGCCCTGAAGCAGCGCAATTCACTGCTTCGAGCGAGTTCTCCGGTCTCAGAAGCCCTGTTCCTGCCCTGGGAGGCTGAGCTAGACGCCACCGCGACCGTGATCGATCGTCTTCGAGATCTGTATTTAGCCGCGCTTCGCCCCCATATCGAGAGGGCGATGAATGGACTACTGCCGGAGCTCGGTGGCGTCGAACTTAGATATCGTCGCGGTTGGGCGGACGACAGCGCTTTGGGTTCATTGCTGGCCAGTCACCGTGGCAGGGATTTGGCGCGAGGGCACACCACGCTGGGCTCCCATCGCGCCGATTGGTCTCTCGTTTTCGAACACGCACCCCAGCGGGAACACTTGTCCCGCGGTCAGGAGAAGTTGACCGCTTTAGGGTGCACGCTCGCGCAGGCGGCCCTGTACGCGGAACGGCGAGGTGAGTGGCCGGTGGTATGCCTGGACGACCTGGCATCGGAACTAGACAAGCTCCATCAGGCGGCCGTTGTGGAACAGTTGCTCTCAGTGGGTGCTCAGGTACTGATTACGGGAACAGAGGTTCCGGAAGCACTTCAAGGCAGCTCGGCGCGTGTGTTCCACGTGGAACAAGGGCATCTCAGCCCCCTGCTATAATCAACCAATTGTGTCCCCAGCCCGGCCTTACTTGGCGCCGCCCGGGCGGGATGAGGCGCCCAGGAATCGGTCACCGAATGAACGATACAACCTACGATTCGAGCAACATCAAGGTCCTGAAAGGTCTGGAAGCGGTGCGCAAGCGCCCCGGCATGTACATCGGCGACACCGATGACGGCACCGGCCTGCACCACATGGTGTTCGAAGTCGTCGATAACTCGATCGACGAAGCTCTCGCTGGTTATTGTGACCATGTGACCGTAACCATCCTGGACGATGGCTCGGTCAGCGTTAGCGACAACGGACGTGGCATTCCGGTCGACACACATCCGGAAGAAGGGCGTTCCACTGCAGAAGTGGTCATGACGGTGCTGCACGCAGGCGGCAAGTTCGACGCCAATTCGTACAAAGTGTCCGGCGGCCTGCATGGCGTGGGCGTGTCGGTGGTGAACGCGCTCAGCTCGCACCTGTGGCTGACCATCTACCGCGAGGGCAAGGAGTACCAGCAGGAGTACGCCCATGGCGAGCCCCAGTACCCGATCAAGCCGGTAGCCGACTCCAGTAAGCGCGGCACCACAGTGCGCTTCCTGCCCAGCACGGGCACGTTCACCAACGTGGAATTCCACTACGACATCCTGGCCAAGCGTCTGCGTGAGCTGGCGTTCCTCAACTCAGGCGTCACCATCGACCTGAAGGATGAGCGGGGCGAAGGTCGCCACGATACCTTTGCCTATGAGGGCGGCATCAAGTCGTTCGTGCAGCACCTCGCTCAGCTCAAGACCGCGCTGCATCCCAACGTGATTAGCCTCAGCGCCAACCAGGACGGGATCTCGGTGGAGCTGGCCATGCAGTGGACCGACTCCTACCAGGAGACGATGTTCTGCTTCACCAACAACATCCCTCAGCGCGATGGCGGTACCCACCTCACGGGCTTTCGCGCCGCGTTGACGCGCTCTCTGCAGGGCTACATCGAGAAGGAAGGCCTGGCCAAGAACGCCAAAGTAGCCCTCTCGGGCGACGATATGCGCGAAGGCCTGATCGCCGTACTGTCGGTGAAGGTGCCTGACCCGAAGTTTTCCTCGCAGACCAAGGACAAGCTCGTTTCCTCCGAGGTGAAGACCGCGGTGGAGCAGGCCGTCAACGAAAAGCTGGGCGAGTTCCTGCTGGAACACCCGAACGAAGCCAAAGCCATCGCGTCCAAGGTGGTCGATGCCGCGCGTGCTCGCGAGGCCGCCCGCAAGGCTCGCGAGATGACCCGCCGCAAGGGCGCGCTGGATATCGCCGGCCTGCCGGGCAAGCTGGCCGACTGTCAGGAAAAGGATCCGGCGCTGTGCGAACTGTTCCTGGTCGAGGGTGACTCCGCAGGCGGCTCGGCTAAGCAGGGCCGTAACCGCAAGACGCAGGCCGTACTTCCGTTGAAGGGCAAAATCCTCAACGTTGAAAAGGCCCGCTTCGACAAAATGCTGGCCTCTGCCGAAGTCGGCACGCTGATCACCGCGCTCGGCACGGGTATCGGCAAGGAGGAGTACAACCCGGACAAGCTGCGCTACCACCGCATCGTCATCATGACCGACGCGGACGTGGACGGCTCGCACATCCGCACGCTGCTGCTTACGTTCTTCTACCGCCAGATGCCAGAGCTGATCGAGCGTGGCCACATCTACATCGGCCTGCCGCCGCTCTACAAGATCAAGCAGGGCAAGAACGAGATGTACCTGAAGGACGACGCGGCACTCAACGGCTACCTCGTCTCCAGCGCCGTCGACGGCGCCGGGCTGGAGCCCACGGCTGATGCATTGGCGATCTCCGGCGAACCGCTGGAGAAGCTACTGCGCGATTACCAGCTCGCGCTAGACCAGATCGAACGCCTTGGTCATCGCTTCGATGCAACCGTGCTCACCGCATTGCTTGAACATGCACCGCTGGAACCGGCGCTGTGGAATGACAGCGTGGCCATGCTGGCTTGGTTGAAGGGCGTGGAATTGCGCTTGGCCGCGAGTGGTCTGGGCAAACCTCGTTACCGTATCGCGCTGCGCCCCGCGGAAGGCGAGCAGCCTGCCGCCATCGAGGTGGTGCGTGATCAGCACGGCCTGAGCCACACGTGGCTGTTGCCGCAGCCGTTCTTCGGCAGCGCCGAGTTCCGCCCAATCCTCCATGTGAGCCAGCAGCTGGCCGGCCTGGTGCAGGTGGACGCCGTGGTTCGCCGAGGCAACGGTTCGCGCGGCGTGCAAAGCTTCGCCGAAGCACGCCACTGGTTGTTGGAAGAGGGCAAGAAGGGCCGCATGATCCAGCGCTTCAAGGGTCTGGGCGAAATGAATCCGGAGCAGCTGTGGGAAACCACCGTGAACCCGGAAACTCGCCGTATGCTGCAGGTCGGCATCGAAGACGCTTTTGCCGCCGATCAGATGTTCTCCATGCTGATGGGCGAGGCCGTGGAGCCGCGTCGCGACTTCATCGAAGCCAATGCACTGAAGGTGGCAAACCTGGACATTTGAACTACTGGCCGTCGGCGATGCGGAGCCATTCGCATCGCCGACGGGCTTTCTTTTTGCGGCATGTACTAATGCATTAGTACATTATCTAAAGTTAGAAAAACTACCGCCGATAGCGTGTTTCCAGGCCAAAAAGTCACGGGTGACAGGGGGCTTGGACTTGAAAATCATGCCCAGTCGTCGGCGTATGTTTCAACTTATTGATTTTTAACAATCTTTGTTGCCGCGGTGCGACTTGTTATCTGCAGCCTAGTCAGGTTACGCTCAGCGATCCCCCGCGTTGTAACCGCGTGAAACTTACACTGAGGACTGCCATGAAGCGTGTTCCACTGATCAAGATGCTTGCCGGTACGGCGCTGGCCCTGGCCGTGGTGAGCACGCCGGTCATCGCGGGCGATAGCTCTTCCAAGGACAAGAAGGAAGTGCTGTACCCCAACGCCACGCGCAAGGAACCGAAGCTGGACCTCACCAGCGAGAAAGATCAGAAGGCGATCAACGACGGCCTCGACGCGGTCAACAACCAAGACAAAGACAAGGCGATCCAGATCCTTCAGCCGATCGTCGACGGCAGCAAGAGCAAGTACGCCCAGGCGCTGGCCCTGCAAGGCCTCGCCAACGTGCACTACAACGACGGCGACGTGAAGGGCGCCATCGATTTGCTCAAGCGCGCGCTCGACAACGGCACCATGCCGAACGACACCTTCTTCCAGCTCGAGTACATGCTCGCCCAGTTCTATCTGGCCGATGAGCAGTACCAGCTGTCCATCGACACCGTCGACAAGTGGCGTGCGGAAGGTAAGAAGGAAACCGCCGAGTCGTACGCGCTGCAGGGCAATGCCTACTACCGTCTCGAGAAGTACCCGGAAGCGATTGCCGCCATCAAGAAGGCGCAGTCGATGACCGACAAGCCGAACGACAGCTGGAACCAGATCCTGATGGCCAGCTACTCCGAAACGGGTCAGGGTGACCAGGCTGCCCAGGTGGCCCAGCAGCAGCTCGCTGCCAATCCCAATGATCCGAACGCGCTGACCAACGCCGTCGCCGTGCTCATGCAGGCCCAGAAGTATCCAGAAGCCATCTCGCTGATGGAGAAGGCCCGGGCCAACGGTCAGCTCAAGACCGAGAAGGATTACGTCAACCTCGCCAAGCTCTACCTGGTCTCCGGGCAGAACAGTGGTGACCAGAAGGAACCGGCGACCAAGGCCGCCGCTGTCCTTCAGGAAGGTCTGAGCAAGGGCATCGTCACTCAGACGGCCGAGAACTACCAACTGCTGGGCGCCGCCAACTACATGTCCGACAACACCTCGGGTGCGCTGGCCGCTTACCAGAAGGCTATCCCGATGGCGAAGGACGGCGAGGCGAACATCCGCGCTGGCCAGCTGCTCATCCAGGACAGCAAGTTCAGCGAGGCCAAGGGCCTCATCCAACAGGGCATCGACAAGGGCGTGCAGCACAAGGGCACTGCTTATATGTTGCTGGCCGAAGCGTGCCGTGGCCTGAAGGACAAGCCGGGCACGATCGCAGCCATGGAGAAGGCGGCACAGGACCCCGAAACCGAAGCAAAAGCAAAGGCTTGGCTGAAGGCGCAGGGTGCTAGCAAGTAAGGCAGACGTGTAACAACTGCGAGGCAGATAGACGTCCATTTGTCTTCCTCACAAGTGCTATACAAATGCCATGTGCTGTTGTACCGTTGAATCCTTTCCGTGCTCCCGTCTAGTGGCAAATGTCATCCCTATGGATCGATTTGCCACTGGAAATCGTGACCACGTCTCACCGATCAATTAGCTCCAGATAGTGACAGATGGCCTCAAGTAACGATGCAACCGGCCAAGGGCCGTTCAATTGGAGGCGTACCTGGGCGCTGGCCGTAGCCATAGCGCTTCATGCGTTCGCGTTCCTGTTGTTGGTGGCGCCTATGGCACCGCCAAAGCAGGTACAGAAAGAAAAAGAACGCACGGTCCAGGTGAACTTTATCGAGCCGCCGCCGCCGCCGCCGCCACCGCCGCCGCCGCCGCCGGAGCCGCCGAA
>NZ_NRDP01000049.1:0-1740 GCF_002878475.1 Dyella sp. AD56 | reverse complement strand
GACAGCTATGACAACGCGTTGGCCGAGACCATCAACGGGCTCTACAAGGCCGAGCTGATTCACCGCCGAGCACCATGGAAAACCAGAGAAGCGGTGGAACTGGCCACGCTCGAATGGGTGTCATGGTTCAACCACCAACGCTTACTCGAACCCATCGGGTATATTCCACCCGCCGAGGCCGAAGCTAACTACTACCGTCAGCTGGCTTCCGACTTGGTGCAGGCCGCATGATCACTTAAACCAAATAGCCTCCGCGAAAACCGGGGCGATTCACATCCGGCCGTGCTGGCCGCAGAGAAGGAACTGCTAGCCGCTCAAGCGGCTGTCACACAGGCAAAGGCCCAAGGCCGCCCAACCATCAAGCTGGTGGGACAGTACAGCCAGAACAACGAACCGGTACAGTTGGGACTCGGCTTGCAGCACTACCCCGCCACAGGGCATGACGGCTATGTCGGGCTGCAGGTGAATATTCCACTCTTTTCCGGCTTTGCCACGACCTATCAAGTTCACGCAGCCGAGGCGCAGGTGGATCAACAGGCGGTAGCCGTGGACAAGGCCAGACAGCAGGTCGCTTTGCAAGTGTGGACGAGTTATCAGACCTTACAAACCGATACGGAGAATCTGACGCTCAGTGCCAAACTCCAGGATGTAGCGACGGAAGCATGGGAGTCAGCTCAGCGGCGCTATGGATCTGGCGTCGGTACCATCCTGGAGCTATTGGAGACGCAGACTGCGTTAGCGAAAGCACGACAGCAACGCATCCAGGCGCTGGCTGAATGGCGTTACGACCGACTCGCGCTCGGCGCCGCACTGGGACAACTGCGATGGCGAGACATGAAAGATCGATGATTCACCGGCGGACCCAAACATTCCCGAGCTAATCACCGCACGCGAAGAGCGAAGGGAGACGTTGGCATGAACCGAAGTACGCTCTTGCGCGCCGCCCGACAGACACGTCTAGTTCGAAACCAAAAAGAAAAAGGTCCGGGAGTAAGTGGGCAGGAGAGCAAGTGCTCTCCTGCCCACTCTCTATGACTTCATGCCGACTCCGAGCAATGAATCACCTTCTCAGGTTCTATTGGGCGCACCGCCCAATCAGGACTCTTCATCTACTTTGGTGCACGCTTTCCTTGGCCGCACCACTCCCGCCACTCGCTAAGCTGGTCTGCCGCAATCAGCGCGTCTTCACCGACAACCTTGCGGTGTGCAGCCACCCAGTCATTCACGCACGCATCCATATCCGCGGGACTAACTTGCGATTGGCTTGCGGGAGTGCTTCCTGCCGCCGCCGGCTGTGGAGCTGATGCTACGACTACCGGCTCCGACAGCGCTTTCATCAATTCCGGCGGAAGCGGATCGGCACCACTCGCTACCTGAGCGCTGACATCTTTGCGCTCCACCAGCGCTCCGTCGGCATAGGCTTCATCAGCTAGTAGCACGCCGTCCTTGTCCCAGGTCTTCCTAGCGCCACTGATCTTTCCATCGACCCAACGACGTCCCCCCGCTTTCAGTAGCGGGACGAATTAGAGCCCAGTGTCACTTTAGCTGCTTCGCATAGTCGGCGGGCGTGAGCCCGCCCAAAGCCTTCTTGGGTCGTTCTTCGTTGTATTCCCGGCGCCAGGTTTCGATCTCGGTGCGTGCGTGAAGCAGGCTGGGAAACCAGTGCTCGTTGAGGCATTCATCGCGCAAGCGCCCGTTGAACGATTCGATGTAAGCGTTCTGGTTGGGCTTGCCAGGCTC
>NZ_NRDP01000048.1:0-2525 GCF_002878475.1 Dyella sp. AD56 | reverse complement strand
CTTACATCGAATCGTTCAACGGGCGCTTGCGCGATGAATGCCTCAACGAGCACTGGTTTCCCAGCCTGCTTCACGCACGCACCGAGATCGAAACCTGGCGCCGGGAATACAACGAAGAACGACCCAAGAAGGCTTTGGGCGGGCTCACGCCCGCCGACTATGCGAAGCAGCTAAAGTGACACTGGGCTCTAATTCGTCCCGCTACTGAAAGCGGGGGGACGTCGGGAACACAACATGAAGGCCTAGCGCAACCAAAGCCCCATACCTATTGAGGTTCAGAAGTATGGACATGAGCACCGCCATGTACCACACACCAATAACCAGCGACTTTCGAAACGTTGCTCGCGGCGCGATCCGGCCCACGTTTCGCTGACCGATTCTCATGGAAAGCAACTGTGCCGGGGTACCGATTACAAGCGCAACTACGAGACCAGGCACCTTGGGGCCGGAAAATCCCTGTGCCCATTGCCGTATCGGGCCCATGAAGTCGTATAGCCAAAAGCTGATGGCGGCGAGGATGGTCAAGAAGATAGCGAACAGCCAAGTTGCCACGAGCAATATGGCCTTGGATCTGCGGCCATCCGCGTTATCGAGTGCTCCTATCGACGTGCACTGGATAAACAGGTAGTCCAGTGCCTGCCTAACCTTGAGAACCATATCTCCCCCTGCTGCATTCAACACTCAGGTCTGCTTTGGGTCGAAAGCGGACGCTTAACTGCCTCTATTTCGGCTTCTAGCCTCCAACCTTCAACAGCGGCGGCGGGGTGGCGCGAAGGCGGAGCACCGATTGTTCAAACGCGCGAAATATCAGGAGGGCGCCGATCGCACCGACAATGCACTCAACGAAAAGGCAGGCACTGGCGAGATAGAAAAGAGTCCAGCGAGCCGGCGAATTTGGCTGCAGAAAGTATGTCGTGACCTGAAATGCCCCATACACCAATCCGAAGACTTGGCCTGTCGCCGCCACAAGCAGGGACCTGTGTCCGATCCTCCGATAGGTCCGAATCTGAAGAAATAGCAGAAATGCGCCAGTAAGAAGCGCCAGCAGGACTCCATTCCAAGCTATCGAATGCGCAATCTGCGTTCCGGTCAGTTCCATCCCCCCTCCTTTAGACATTGCCAATAGGGTCCGCTATGGGTCGAAAGCGGACCTCCTAATCGTACGAATTTCTTGGAGGAGAACGTTATAGGCCACCAATAAGGGCGCTAGCTATAACGCTTCCGACAAAGACGAGCACAAAGCCCGCAAATGCGAGAACGAAGCGCACGCTCACCTTCTTGAGTCTGAGCGTATCCGAGTTGAGCCCACTCTCATGGGCCTTTAGTTGCCAAAGAAACTCGGCCTTTCTTGAGAGCGCGCTGGGTGAGCCTACCTTGGCGTACACGTCCGGGTAGCCTTCCCTTAGCCGAAAGATAAGCATCGTGCAGGTTATCCACGAACCTATCAGTGAAACGATCGCGCCTATCCAGAGCAAAGCCAGCACAAACGTCGGCATCCACCCCTCCTACTGCACCGAATTTCTCAGCTTGTATCTGAGTATAAGCTTCGGGTGGCGGCATCAACCGGTCCATGCAACACACTAACGACCGTGCAAGCAGCAGGAGTATTGCATCGACCGGTTGAGACCGCCGTCGAAAACAGACCTTACGATGGCGACCTAGTCTTCTCCGCCAAGCAAAATTGACCGAACAACTTTGTACTCTTCGACCCTTGCATAGTCTCGCTCTGTCGGTTCGGCTATCCGCGATAGATCCATGTTCTCCGCGTTGTCGGCGAGCTTCACCAAGCGTGCGATGGGATCTTGCTTTGCCCTGTGTGCCGCGTCGATCCGAGATTCGCCCTGTCGTTTCGTTAGAGCATCGACAGCGGATATGACTTCCGGTGGGAAACCCTCCGCTCTGAGAGAGTCCAGTGTCACGCTGGAGTCCTCGACAACATCGTGAAGTACCGCGGCCATCCTCTCTGTCGACGTGCTCATGCGAAGCATCACGCGAATCGGATGCAGAATGTAAGGGTGCCCAGCCTTGTCGACTTGGCCGGCGTGGGCCTCAGCCGCTATCGCTATTGCGCGTTCAAGCGTCGCCATGTGTTCCCCGTCAAGTCAAATACGTGATCATCCCTGAAGTCCGTTTAGGATCGAAAACGGACCTGCCAACGGTACTTGGAATTGCTGAACTGTACGCCATGCTTTAGCGAGAACTCCGAGTCAAAACTGCGCGGGTCTGGATGAGAGACGACACGAGTTGCCGGAGTATCAACTGCCTGAATCGCCCCGGGATTGGTGGAGGCTCCAACTCTTGAGAAGATGGAGCCATGAAGAAGTCAAACAAGTTCTCACCTGAGATCCGTGAGCGCGCTGTGCGCATGGTGCAAGAGCATCGCGGAGAGTATCCGTCGCTGTGGGCGGCGGTCGAATCGATTGCCCCGAAGATTGGCTGCGTGCCGCAGACGTTGCTGGAATGGATCAAGCGTGAAGAGGTCGATACCGGCGTACGTCCTGGCGTGACCAGCAGCGAGACGCAAC
>NZ_NRDP01000047.1:0-7780 GCF_002878475.1 Dyella sp. AD56 | reverse complement strand
CGCAGGGGGATCGGCATGGATGCCGATCCCTTTTCGCCAGGGCAGGATGCCCTGTCGAAAAGCCCGGCCGCCCCTCACGAACTGGCCGGCTTCACCGGCCAGCGCCAAGTGGGGGTGCCCTTTCTTTGGGTTACTTTTCTTTACTCCGGGCATCCTGCCCTCCGCCCTTCGGGCCGGCTTCGCCGTTCGCACGCGCTCCTGCGCGTGCGTGGGCAAGCAAAGAAAAGTGACTCGGCCTTCGGTAGAAGGTCGAAACGCCCGCTGCGTAAGCGGCCAGGTCGCGGTAGCGCACGAGGCGACAGCCGACCACTGACGAAACTGGATGACCAGCCCTTCGGCTGTTGAAAAGCGCCTCCTGCCTTCGCAGGGATGACGGTTTCATCGAAATGGTACGGCGAGCCACCCACCCCTCACCCCAACCCCTCTCCCCGAAGGGAGAGGGAGCAATGCGTCACCGCGCCATGGTGCCCGCCGGTACCGCAAGCGCGGTCCACGACAGCGCAACCACCCCACCTACGCCATCCGTTTCCGCACCGCCTCCCACGCGTAATGACACATATGGGACGACGACGACAACCATCCGAGCCGCGCAAAATCCCGATAAATCCGCCACTGCCAACACGCTGCCCGCCACTTGTCAGCCGACACCGAATCCTCGCGAACACGGTAATAGGCCAGCGGTTGATCGCCAGGGACGCAGGTGGCATGTCCCGCGCGGCGCACCATTTCCAACCAGAACACATAGTCCTCGTGCCCGACGGCAGGAAAGGCAGCATCGCCGAGGGCGCGGTCGTAGAGGCCGGTGAGGTTGCCGATGCGGTTGCTTCGCAGCATTTGTGCGTAATCGACGGATGCCGGTGGGCGCACGCGCGAGAGCAGGTGGCCGTCTTCGGTGATGCGGTCGTAGGAGGTGTAGCAAACGCGTGAGCGCGTTTCCTCCATGTGTTCCATCTGCCACTCCAGCTTGCGCGGATGCCAGCCGTCGTCACTGTCGAGGAAGGCAATATGACTGCCTAGTGCGGCATGGATGGCAGTGTTGCGGGCGGCAGCCACACCACCGTTAGTGCGGGCATGGATGACGCGAATGCGTTCGTCGGCATCGGCCAGGGCGTCGAGCAGGTGGGGGGTTTCGTCGGTGGAGCAGTCGTCCACGATCACCAGTTCCCACGATGGGTAGGTTTGCGATAGCACGGAAACCACCGCGCCGCGGATGTATTTGGCGGCGTTGTAAGCGGGCATGACGACGCTGACCAGTGCGCTGCTCATGGTGTGGTATCCCGTGGCTGCTTGCGGCCGATGAAGTCGATGGAGGTAACGCACAGGCGTTCCGGGGGAATGTCTGCGAACTGGGGATGCACGTGCATCGAAGCCAGTTCGGCCATACGGTTTTCCCGGGCGCATTCGGTGTTCAGGACAATGTCGAAGCCAGCAGCGAGCGCGCGGTCGACGAATTCATAGGCGCGCATGCGGTTCTGGTAGAGGAAGGCGTTGTCCCAGCGTCGCCATTGGCGATCTGAGTACTGCAGGTAATGGAGCTGGTTGATTGTGCGGTCGACGTAGGCGTAGTGGTCACCACAATTGACTGAATGGAACATCACGCCACCGGGCGCAAGGATGCGCATTGCTTCGCGGAAAATGCCATCCACCGCCGTCGGCACTACGTGTTCGAGCACGCTGTTGGAGAACACGCAGTCGAGTTCATGCGCAGGTAGGGCCGTGCTCGATGCATCCGCGGGTGCCTGGTAAACCACTACGCCATCGGTGGCGGTGCCGATGTCGTTGCCCTTACGCAAATGGTCGGCCAGGTGCTGCTGGCGTCGCTGTACGTCGGCCTCCGGCACGCCGCAGGCCTCGGCGATCAGTGCGGTGTGACGGGCGAGGTTGTCGGCGCAGTCGAGTACCAGATCAAGCTTGATATGGCGGTTCAGATCCACGGTGATGATCCGCTTCGCGCCGCCGAGATAGCAGGCGAAGGGAAACGTGGGATACCAGCCGCTGCCGATCTCGAACAGGCGTGCGCCGGCGATCGGCAGGCCAGCTTCGCGCAGGTGGCCCGCCATCAGTCGCCAGTCGTCCATCTTGATGTCGAATTCGCGGGTGAATCCGCGCAGTCCGCCGAAGCGGCGCTGGAGCGCGTAGTGCGCTTGCTCGCCACCGGGCATATGTCCCAGCAGCTTTTGCAGTACGCCTTTGGCTCGCCAGTGCATTACGTATCACCCCATGCCAGGAACGTCAGCCATGGCCTCCGCCTCATCCAAGGCGGAGTCCTGGTGCGTCCATTTCGTTACGCCAGGCGGCGGCGCCAGTTCGAAGTCGCGATAGCGCGCTGGGTTGCCTTCCATGCCGGCTTCGGCCGCCTTGATGATGTTGTAGGTTTCCCGCGCGGTAACGTAGTGAAGTACATAGCGCCGACCATCGTTGTAGTGCTTCTCAAGATGGTCGTGCATGGCATGCATGGGATCACCGAGCAGCGTGTCCATATCACGCTCTTGCGTGCCATGCGTGTGGATCTTGATGAAGATCCAATCGGGACGACCCTCGACGTGGATGCCGGTGCGCACCCACGCGTCGACACGCTCCGGCGTCGGCGGACAACTGTGGCGCACATCGGCGTTTTCGATGCGCGGCATGATCAGCTTGCGCCGACGCTTCCAGTCCAGCCCGAGCGGGCCCTGCACGATCATCAGGTCGCCCGTGGGTGTGCCGTCCACTCGCACGGGCGTGCCCGTGTTGTGGGATTTCGGGTGGCAGGGGTCGTCGGTGGCGTAGTAGATGGCGTTGATGGTGCGCGTCTGGGTTTCGCTGGGCGCGGAGGGCAGGGTGAAGTCGGCGTAGCAACCGAGCTCGCGCAGCAGGATCAATTCGTTGTTGATCCCGCACCAGCGGCCGTCGGCACGCGAGTTGTCCAGCGACCAGTTGCCGTGGATGAAGCCAAAGCGCAGTTGCCCGGTGTGCCGGTCGCGCGATAGCGCGCCATGGCGGGCGTGCAGCAGTTCGTTGAAGCGGGAGATGGTGTTGCAGAAATTCTTGGGTGTGTCGTTGTCGTGATGCAGGTGGATCTCGATTTCGCCGTAGCCATCCGCGCAAAGGCCGGCGATCTTGTCCAGGTGCTCCGGCAAGTATTCTTCTTCGGGATAGAAGAAGCTGTGTTGCGGCGGGCGGCCATCGGCATCGCGATGGCGGGAGGCCATGGCGGGGTAATCCTTGTACCAACGGTCGACGCGGCGGCGCTGAGTTTCCAGGTCCACGCGGCCCCACGCTGGTTCGTAGTGGTCCACGAAGCAGAACATGATGTGGGTGGGGCCTTCGACGGCGGGGCGGGGGCGCTGCCGCAGATAGCTGCCTAGCCATACCTGCATATTGCGCGAGCGGATGGCCATCCACGCTACCGCGCAGAACAAGGCCAGAAGCATCGCCAGTACCAGCGTCACGATGACCAAGGTTTGGCTCATCACATGTCCCCTGTTAGTGCTTGAAGCGCCAGTGCGTGGCGATCCACACGCTGCGCTTCGCCGTGCTCACGCCGGCAACGCGCGAAAGGTGAAACCGTGCTGCCTCCACTCTGGCAGCAGCAACTCGAGCATCCGTAACGAGCAGTCGCTGTCGTCATGCATCAGCATCACGTCACCAGCGCGAGGCGGTTGCGCGCGGAGGCGATTGGCCAGCTCATCGGGTTCCCGTCCCTGGTAGTCCAACGTGTCGTAAGACCAGTACGCGAGCTTGCGCCGGTTGAGCGCAAAGCGCAGCGTCAGCAGCAGGGAGAACACGCCACGCGGCGGCCGAAAACCGTGATGGCTGCGCCCGTCGAAACTGGACAGCACCTCATCGGTGCGTTCGACTTCCACCCACTGCTCGGTGTGCGTGAGCGCATCGAACATGGGGTGGCTATAGGAGTGATTACCCAGCACGTGTCCCTCTTCGACGATGCGTTCCACGAGTTGCGGATAGCGTTCCGCCTCGCGGCCGATCAGGAAGAACGTCGCCTTGGCACCATGCTGGCCGAGCAGTTCGAGCAGGGCAGGCGTGTGGTCGGGATGCGGGCCGTCGTCGAACGTGAGGTATAGCGCCTTCTCCTCTTCCGACGCGCGCGTCGACACCACCCCGCGTGGCAGGTATTGCAGCAGCTGCATCTTTTTCGGTCGGAGCGTCATGACGACTTCACGCACGGAAAGGACGGAAAGGAGGGGCGGGCGCAGCGGCGCGCGGGCGCCGCTTTCATGGTTCCCACTGTGTCGCCAAGCGGGCCTGAGTTCCATTGGGCACATAGTCAGTACCGCATGCGACCGAAAGGCTATGGCGAACGGCCGATGGCCCTCGCCCGGTGGGCGGATGCCTGTGCCGGACAGCGGAAAAAGCCGTTATTTCCAGCGCCGCCTTGGCAATTCGACTTATGTGAGCGCGAGGGGCGTTGCGCTAGGCTCATCACGTCGATACAGGCCGGACCCGACGTCCGGGCAGACAGGGCGACGCAACCGGGGTTGCATGCGGTCTTCGCTCCTCGTGATCAACCTGGACAGGGGACAGCCATGGTGGTTTCACACCCGGCCCTCGCTACGGAGCGGGCATGTTAGAGCGCTACGGCGTCGTCTACTTCGGCAACGACTGGTTTGCCGAGAACCGCACGAGCAGCCATCACGTGGCTCAGCGGCTGGCCGCGCACATGCCCGTGCTCTACGTGGATTCACCGGGCATGCGCGCGCCACAGGCGAGCGGGCGCGACCTGCGCCGCGCACTACGCAAGCTGCGTGAGGCGCTGCGCCCGCCGCAACGCGTGGGGGATAGTCTGTGGCGCTGCACCGTTCCGCAGTTGCCGTTTCGCCGCGTGCCGGGCGTGCCTTTGTTCAATCGTCTGTTCAGCCAGTGGGCGCTTCGGCGCGCTATGCGGGTGCTCGGCGGGCGCCAGCGCATATCGTGGTTCGTCACACCGCACCCAGGGTTTCTTGCGCGCCGGCTGGGTGAAAGCCTTTGCGTGTATTACTGCATCGACGACTATGCGGCGCATCCCGGCGTGGATGCGGAGGTGATCGCCGCCAGCGACCTGGCGCTCACCAAAGCCGCCGACCTTGTCTTCGTCGCGCCGCCCGCGCTGGTGGCGGCCAAGCAGGCGCAGAATCCCCAGACGCGTTTTTCGCCCCACGGGGTGGATGCCAAGCTGTTCGCTCAGGCGTCCGACCCGGCCACCGAACTGCCGCCAGCGGCGCGGGGTTTCGTGGGCCCGGTGGTGGGCTATTTTGGCTCGATCCATGAATGGATCGACGTGGAACTCATTGCGTGGCTGGCGCAACGACGACCGCAGTGGACCTTTCTGTTGGTGGGCTACGCGGCGATCAAGGTGCCTGGTCTGGATGCATTGCCGAACGTAGTGCTGGCCGGTGCGCAGCCCTACACAAGCCTGCCGGCATGGGCCAAGGCGTTCGATGTCGCCATCATTCCGTATCGCCGTAACCGGCAGGTGGAAAACGCCAACCCGCTCAAGCTGCGCGAGTACCTCGCCACGGGAAAGCCCGTGGTTGCCGTTGGCAATCCGGAGATTGCACGTTTCGCATCGCTGGTACGCATTGCGGATGGTCGCGATGATTTCCTCGCCGCACTCGATCAGGCCATTGCCGATGGTCCGCAACACGGTGCCGCCGAACGCATGGCATCGGTGGCGGACCAGACCTGGGACCGCCGGGTGGAGGACGTGCTGCGCGAAGTCGCCACGTCGCTCGCCACGGCGGACATGACTCTTGCCGATCGTCGGGTGACAGGATGAGCCTTATCGTCGACAAGCGCTTGCGTATCGGCATCGTCGGTGCCGGTTATGTCGCGCGTTATCACATTGAGGCGCTGAAGCGACTCGATGAGGTCGAGATCGTGGGTGTCTGCGATCTGGATCTCGACGCAGCCAACAAGCTGGCGCAGACCTATGACATCGGCTGGGCCACATCGGATCTGGCCGAACTGGGTAAGCGGCGACCGAACGCCATCTTCATCCTGACGCCGCCGTCCAGTCACTGCGCATTGACCTTGCGCGCGCTCGATATGGGTTGTCACGTATTCGTCGAAAAGCCCATGGCCGATTCAGTGGCCGAGTGCGATGCGATGATCGCCAAGGCGCGTGAGAAAGGCCTCGTGCTGTCGGTCGATCATTCCGATCTGTTCGACCCCATGATCATGCGCGCAAAGGAACTGGTTGCAGCCGGAGTCTGTGGCGATCTCGTCGCGGTGGACGTGTGGCGCAGCTCCGACTATCCGCCCTACGGCGGCGGTCCCTTGCCGGGAATGGTGGCGCAGGGCTCGTATCCGTTCCGCGACCTCGGCGTGCATGGCCTCTATACGATGGAGGCCTTCCTGGGCGAGATCGCTAGGGTGGATATCCGTTACCGCTCCACCGGTCGTTCGACCACGTTGAAGTTCGATGAGTGGCAGGCGCTCGCTGAATGCGAGCAAGGCACGGGTCGCGTGATGCTGTCGTGGAACGTGCGACCGATGCTCAACCGCATCGTGGTGCAAGGCACACGTGGTGTGATCGAAGTCGACCGCTTCCTGCAGGTCTGCCATGTACGTCGTGTGCTGCCTGGGCCTAAATTCATCGGCATTGTCATGGGGGCATTCGTTGGCGCGTTGCGCGACGTGTTTCGCATCCCATGGAACATATTGCGCTTCGCCACGGGAAGCTTGCGGCCATCACCCGGCATCCAGTCCGGGGCCGAGGCGTTTGCACGCGCTCTGCTCGACGGCACGGCGCCGCCGGTGAGTGCGGAAGATGGTCGACGCCCGATTGCCCTGATGGAAGCCGCTTGCCGCCAAGCCGATGAGGAACGCCGGCAGGAACTGGAAGCGCGCATCGAAACGCTGGAACCTGTGGATGCGCTGGTGACCGGTGCTTCGGGCTTTCTCGGCCGCACGCTGGTTAATGCCTTGCGCCGCAAAGGGCAGAGCGTCCGCGTGCTGGTGCGTCGCCCCGACCCACGGCTAGCTGGCATAGCGCAGCAGGTGGTGCTGGGTGACCTGGGTGATCCGCGCATCGTTGATCATGCGGTGCAAGGCGCGCGCGTGGTTTACCACGTAGGTGCCGCGATGGGTGGCGGCCCACGCGAGTTCGAAGCCGGCACGGTGTGGGGCACGCGAAACGTCGTCGATGCCTGCCTGCGTCACCGCACGGAATCCCTGGTCTACGTCAGCTCGATGAGCGTGCTCGATCACGCCGGGCGGAATCCGGCGGAGGCCATCGACGAGACATCGACGCTGGAGCCTCATCCGGATTGGCGTGGCAGCTACACGCAGACCAAATTGACGGCGGAGACGTACGTGCGCGATGCGATTCGCGATCACGGCTTGCCGGCAGTCGTGATTCGCCCGGGGCAGATCATTGGACCCGGCTCGGAAAAGGTCACGCCTAACGGCACGCTTGGCATTGCTGGCCGATGGATCGCTGTGGGATCACCGTTGCAGACGTTGCCGCTGGTGTACGTGGATGACGTAGTCGATGCGTTGCTGCTGGCAGCGCAAACACCTGGCGCCAAAGGGCAGGTGGTGCATGTGGTGGATCCGGCCATCGTCACGCAGGGTGAGTACCTGGAGCGGGTGCGCCGCAAGCGTGGCAAGGATCTGAAGCTGATGCGCTGGCCAACCTGGTGGTTGCTCACTTTGTCGGTGGGCGTGGAGAGGGTCGCGTCAAATACAGCAGGGACGCGCACCGCATGACCATCCTCTTGTTCGACGGTGCAACTCAGGCGATCACTGAGACCGTAAAGGCCCTACCGTTCTCAATGAACCAAGGCCACCCCTCGGTTAC
>NZ_NRDP01000046.1:0-13216 GCF_002878475.1 Dyella sp. AD56 | reverse complement strand
TTTGCTTATGCGCCTGTTTCAAAGCGAAGCTCAACGCCATCCCCGCTGCTGCTTCCGGTGGATACCAATTACGCCAACTACACCAGCGATTACGCCACTTACATCTCAGGCCACCTGGATTACTGGACTTATGTCTATCTCAGCGTAGGCAATCAGAGTTTCGGACGGCAGCTCTTCTATGCACCCTTCGCCCCGGCTGCCAATGCTGCGGGCTCCGGTGGCTCCAACCCGCCACCGACCAAGGTGGATGTGCCCGCAAGCGCGGCCAACAACAGTCCATCGAACATGCCGTCGCTGGGCAGTCCGGCGTCGTTGGCCTCCGCGACCCTGCTTGGCGGCTCGAGCACTTCCTATCGTTTGGTTGCCGGTGCGCAACTGGGCGCTGTCGATCCGTTGGCAACGGTTGCCAATGCAGGCAATGTGTCGTTCGACGGCCACTTTGCGGTGGCCGATACACTGAAGGCGCCGTCGAGCAGTATCTACAACGGCAAGACACTGTTGTTCCCGACCACGGTGCGAACCGGCAGCGGTTCGATCGATATCGCTTCGGGCGGCGACATCGACTGGCTGGACGCCAGTTCGCCGGCTGTCGTCTATACCGCTGGCGTTCCGGCGGACGGGACGAGCGTCAATACGAGTGTCTCAGTGATTCGCCCCAACTGGATCGACCCAGCCGACAGCATGATTCCGTACATGCTGAGCACCGGGCAGGTGAATCCCGTGGCAGGAGGTGACTTGAGCCTGGCGGCCAAAGGCAACATCCACGGAATTCAAGATCCGGTCGATGCCACGGGTAACGTGACCAAGGGGACCGCCGGCGCGGATATTTCGCAGTACTGGTGGCCCTGGATGCAGACTGCGAATGCGGCAGACGGTTCGGCATCCTCGATCAACTTCGCCAATTTCGGTCAGGGCGTGATGAGCCTGGGCGGCAACGTCTCGGTGACGGCTGGTGGCGATGTCAGCCAGCTGTCCGTATCACTGCCGACGACTTGGTACGCCAACGCGGATAAAACCAGTGTCGATACGGTGGGTGGTGGCAACCTCGACGTTAATGCCGGCGGCAATATCCTCAGCGGCGATTACTTTGTGGCCAGGGGCGTGGCCGACATTCAGGCCGGTGGTCTCGTCGGCAGCAATGTCAGTTACACGGTGCCCTCCGCAAATGGCAGTTACGGAGGTCTCACCAGTAATGTCTCGACGCTGTTTGCGTTGCAGGATGCGCAGTTCAATGTGCAGGCGCGTCTAGGCGTCGATATCGGTGGCATTTACAATCCATCGTATCTGCTTGGCTCTCTCAACAACGCTACTAGCCATTTCGGCAGCCTGACGCCAGCCGGGCAATTTGATTCGCAGAGCTACAGCGCGGATTCCTCCGTTCGGGTGAGCGCCAGTCAAGGCAATGTTGTGCTGGATAGCCTTAGCGTTCCGGCCACGTTGTTCAGCTACAGCGCTGTACAGAACAGCAGCAATTTCGGGATTGATCCAGGATCGATCCTGCCGGCAACCATGAACCTGCAGGCGCTGTCCGGCAATGTGGACGTCCGTGGCGCGGGTGCCTTGTATCCCTCGGCGACTGGTGGCCTGAACCTGCTGGCGGCTAACAACATTGATCTCAGCCAGCAGGTTTACACCATGCAATACAGCGGTATTGCCGCGTATAACTTCGGACTGATCGATGCGCCCGCGGATCTGCTTCCGTCGTCGCTGCAGCCGTACGGATCGGCAGGAACCTCCAATTTTGGCGCCCTATGGCGATACGGTTATCTCACTGGACCGACACCCATGTTGCTGCACTCCGCCGCGCCGTTGCATGCGGACGATACCCAGCCGGTGCGGATCTATGCGTTGCAGGGCGACATCGTCAATGGCATTCCTGCGAGCAATGGCTTCCAGTATCGCTCGCTGAAGTTGCTGCCCAACAAGCCAGCGCTGGTCTATGCAGGCAGGGATATCGTCGATCTTTCCTTCGTGGGCCAACAGGCGCACGACGGGGATGTCACCCGTATTGCCGCGGGACGCGATATCTACGATACGCCGATCAGCGCTACCTTCGGCTCCGGCGGGGGCGTGACAACGAAAGACCCTGGGGCATATGAGCTTGCTGCCGCGCTATTGCTGGGTGGTCCCGGCAGTTTCCTGGTGCAGGCGGGGCGCAATATCGGCCCGCTCACCAGCCAGATCGATATCGCCACCAATTCGTCGGTGGCGAAAACAGGCGATGACAGCTATACGGGCATCGACAGCGTAGGCAACCAGATCAACCCCTACCTGCCTCACGCGAGCGCGGATGTCGACGTATTGTTTGGCGTGGCCCCGGGCGTGGCGGTTGCCAACTTTATCGCCAGCTACGTGGATGCCACCGCAGATGGCGTAAATTTGATGCCGGACCTGGTCGCCTTTATGGAACGCCGTATGGCAGGCCAGGTGGTGGACACCGGTTTTGCGCAAGACAAGGTCTCGGTGACCTTGACGCCGGAACAGGCGCGTCAGCTGTTCGGCCAGCAACCTGACTATGTACAGCAACAGTTCGTTGCCGAGTCGGTGTTCAAGATCCTCGCCCAGGTGGGTGCGGACTATAACAACACCGCGAGCCCGTACTATGGAAAATACGCGCGCGGTTACCAGGCCATCGATACGTTGTTCCCCGCATCCTATGGCTACACGGCGAATGGAACAGGGCAGGGCGGTATCAATGGTGCGGCCAAGACCGTGGATACGGGCGACCTCGATATCCGCAGCTCCACCATCCAGACCCAACAGGGCGGCAATATCACTATCCTCGGCCCGGGCGGCCAGGCCTTGCTGGGCAGCGCTTCCGCTCCGCCGGTGATCACCCAGAACGGCAAGGTGGTTGCCGGCCCCAACAGCATGGGTGTGCTGTCGCTGGAGAAGGGTGACATCAACATGTTCACTGATCGCAGCGTATTGCTGGCGCAGAGCCGCATCTTTACCGAGCAGGGCGGCAACCTGGTGATGTGGAGTTCCAATGGCGACATCAATGCAGGCCAGGGCGCTAAAACCACGGCGGAGATTCCGCCGCCGACCTATCTTTGCAGCATCGATGCGTGGTGTCGCATCGATGCGCGCGGTCAGGTAAGCGGTGCAGGTATCGCCACGTTGCAGACGGTTCCGGGTGCACCGACAGGCAATGTCTACCTGATCGCACCACGCGGCACCGTGGACGCGGGCGACGCCGGCATTCGTGTGTCGGGCAACCTTATCGTGGCGGCTGCTCAGATCGCCAACGCGGACAACATCCAGGTTCAGGGCGAAAAGATCGGCGTGCCGGTGGCGGCATCGGTCAACGTGGGGGCGCTCAATGCGGCGAGCGCTGCGGCCAATGCAGTGACCAAGGCCGTGGATGACGCCAACAGACAGCAGCAGGATGACGCCCGCAACAAGATGCCTTCAGTCATTTCGGTGCAGGTGCTGGGTTTCGGTGATGGTACGGGCAGTATCGACGACAAGGATCGCCACCGTCGCTACGACCCCAACAGCCCTGTACAGGTACTTGGTGCCGGCCAACTCAGTGCGCGCGCGCGAAACCAATTGACGCCGGAGGAGCGCGCTCGGCTCGCAGAGTGAGGGAAAACATGGACATGAGCTCGAAGCAGGCGTGTGGCCGACAATCAACCGGCAGCACGCGAGTCGGGCCACTTCCATGCGGTGACATCTGGTTGCTCGGGCATGGGAGGCCGGAGGGTGATCATTCCGATGCATGACGTGTCATCGGATCAGGTTCTGCGTGTCCATTGATGGATTTAGATAATGGGCGTTTTATAGGCTTATCCACACCGACCGATGATAGCCATGGATGCACCCTGCAATACCGGGGATGGTGGGCGTTTGGCTGCATTTTCAATGGTATTGAGGCATCTGATTGATGCGCACCAGGAAAAGGCCGCTGAGAGGTTGATTAATCAATGCAATAGGGTATTTTCAAGGCAATTGCTTGAATATCCCGTCATTGCATGGCATGCCCGCTCCAGTTACGTGGTCCGCAATCGCCTTAGGCGGAAAATAGATCTCGTGCCAGATGACCCCTCTGCGGATGTGCTCATCTCGCTGATCCCCGTATTCAACGTATGGTGCCAGGAGGGGCGGCGCAGCGCTGTGCGTAGCGTTGTGCGCGAAATGAGTCGCTTGGACCTCATCGATCTCGCCAAGCGGCCGGGGCTCGACATGGAGGTCGCCACCATGATTCGCGAATTTATTGATTAGAGCGAAATGTGATTTTCGTTGTGATTTTTATTCGAATAAAAAATTCATGCCTTCATCACGTTGGTGACGCGCTATGTTTCATGGCTAATTTGTCTAAATTAAAAGTGCTCTTGCAAGTCATGTCATCGTCATTTGCAATTACTTTTAATTTTAATGGTTATGTCACTGCACAAACGTAAAAAGGATTAGGCCTCCATTCCGGAGGTATTTCTGCCAAGGGGTAAGTCATGATTTTCGGGTCCAATGGAAATACCCGCATGAAGACGCTCGCGGGTGCGCTGGTTCTCGGCTTCACCGCCATTGCTTCGGCCGCCCATGCCGGTACCACGCTGGTTGGTGGCGGTGCCACCCTGCCGGCGCTCGGTTACGGTGGCGACGTCACCCACCGTCAGATCACGCCGGTTACCGGCTCGTTCCTGTATGTGTACTCCGCCCAGGCCGGCAACCCGCAGACCTCCTACTGCCAGACGGGCAGTGGTGCCGGTAAGAACATCCTCGCCGGCGTGAGCGGCACCAGCGTTCAGAACGCCTGCCCGGATGGCTCCGCCACGCCGACCGGCTTTGGTGCCGCTGCGGTGGGTCGTAGCGATCTGACCCAGCCGAACTTCGCCGGTGCGGATTCGCCGCTGAGCGCCAGCGATTACAGCAACTACGTCACCAACCGTTCGTCCAGCTTCCCGGTGGAATTCCCGGCGGTCGCCGGTGCGGTCGCCATTGCCTTTGACAAGTCCGGCGTTGACACGCTGAACCTGACCGACGCGCAGGTGTGCCAGATCTTCTCCGGTCAGGTCACCGATTGGAGCCAGATCTCGAGCGCTTCGGGTCCGATCAATGTGGTCTTCCGTTCGGATGGTAGTGGCACCACCTTCGGCTTCAGCAACCATTTGTCCGCCGTCTGCGGCGGCACGGCTGCTTCGCACTTCGTGACCGATCAGGCATTCACCAACGTGGTCGCCAAGTATCAGTCGACGCTGCCCAGCAACTGGGTGGGCCAGAGTGGTAACCCGAACGTTGCCAATTACGTGGCAAACAATGACGGCACGATCGCTTACGTCGAAGCCGCCAATGCGGCGAATGATGGTCTCCTCTACGCCACGGTGAACAATCTCGATCCCATCAATGACTTCGGCAATGCGGCGTTGCCGATCAGCAGCAGCAGCGTCAACTACAACTATGTGATCAGCGGCGCTAACGCCACCACTGGTCGTCCGACCATGGCGGCCATCTCGGGTGCTCCGAGCACGCAGTGTATCGCGCTCGTCGACCCTTCGGCCTACGCCAACCCGTCCAGCGGCTACCCGATCGTGGCCGTGTCCTACCTGTTGGCCAACAGCGCCAACAATGGTTCGGACAAGACCGCCGTGCAGAACCTGATGTGGGCGCCGTATAACTCCACGATCACCGGTTCGGTGAAGACGATCGGCAAGGCCACCGGCCTGTCGTTCCTGAGCACGAGCTTCACACAGACCCAGGTGCAGGGCTGCGTGGGCGCCTGATCCACTGCTGTTGTTGTTTTGCCGTGGAACGTGGGGGAGGGCGGGGGCCCTCTCCCACGTTCTTTTGCGTGAAAGACAATCTGTCATCCTGGCGTGGCAGCCTGTGATGAATTACTGCGTTCGGGAACGCTCATGTCCTCGCAGGTTGTAGCTCTTCATCGTAACGATTCTGCCTCTACCGACGAGACGCAGCTATTTCGACAATTGCTGGCCAAGGGCCGGCTGAAAGATACAGACCTTGCACGCGCTCGCCGCCTGCATGAAGAATCCCCCGACGGCACGCTGACGGGCTTGATGGCGCGGCTGGGCCTGGTGTCCGAGCGGGACCTGGCCGAGGCGTGGTCGGAGTTGCTGGATACGCCGCTGTTGGCGGCCCGCGATGCCCCAGACATGCCACCGGCCGAGCTCGACGTCTCCGTGCGCTTCCTGAAGCAACAGCACGTGGTGCCGGTGCGCGTGGGTGAGGACGGCGTGGCGCTGGTCGTGTCGGACCCCGCCGATCCCTACCCACTGCAAGCGATGCAACTGGCCGCCGGTCGCCCGGTCGCGTTGCGCATCGGTTTGCGCTCGGAAATCGAGGGCCTGATCGAGCGCTACTACGGCTCCGGCCGTTCCGCCATGGGCACCATCGTGGAAAACCTCGACGGCAGCGCCGCGGTAGAAGACGACGTCGAGCACCTGCGCGACCTCGCCTCCGAAGCGCCGGTGATCCGCCTGGTCAATCTCATCTTGCAGCGCGCCGTCGAACAGCGCGCCTCCGACGTGCACATCGAGCCGTTCGAAAACCGCCTCAAAGTGCGCTACCGCATCGACGGCGTACTGCACGAAGTCGAAGCGCCGCCCTCCAGCTCCACCGCCGCAGTGATCTCGCGCGTCAAGATCATGGCCAAGCTCAACATCGCCGAACGCCGCCTGCCGCAGGACGGCCGCATCCAGTTGCGTGTGCAAGGCAAGGAGCTGGACCTGCGCGTGTCCACCGTGCCGACCAGCTTCGGCGAATCGGTGGTGATGCGTATCCTCGACCGCGAGTCGGTGGTGTTCGACTTCGCCTCCTTGGGTTTCACCGATAACTTCCAGCAACGCTTCGTCGACGTACTGGACCGTCCCCACGGCATCCTGTTGGTCACCGGCCCCACCGGTTCGGGCAAGACCACCACGCTGTACACCGCGCTGTCCCAGATCAACACGCCCGACGTCAAAATCATCACCGTCGAAGACCCGGTCGAATACCAGATCGAAGGGATCAACCAGATCCAGGTCAAACCGCAGATCGGGCTGGATTTTGCCGGCGCCCTGCGCTCCATCGTGCGCCAGGATCCGGACGTGATCATGATCGGCGAAATGCGCGACCTGGAAACCTGCCGCATCGCCATCCAGTCGGCGCTCACCGGTCACTTGGTGCTGTCCACCTTGCACACCAACAGCGCCGCCGGCGGCATCACCCGCCTGCTCGACATGGGCGTGGAAGATTATCTGTTGGGCTCCACCGTCAACGGCATCCTGGCGCAGCGCCTGGTGCGCCGGCTCGATCCGGAGACGGCGACCCCGTATGACGCCCTGCCCGAAGTGATCGAGCAGTTCGAGCTGCACAAATACACCGACGAGCGCCCGATCCGCCTGTGGAAACCCGGCAGCAGCGCGGCCAACCCCAGCGGCTACCGCGGTCGTCGCGCCATCATGGAATTCCTGGTGATGAGCGATCCGCTGCGCCGCATGGTGATGCAGCGCGCCGATGCCGGCGAGATCGAGCGCGTCGCGCGCAGCGAAGGCATGCGCACCATGTACGAGGATGGCATCGCCAAGGCGGTCGCGGGCGTCACCACCCTGGAGGAGGTGTTGCGTGTCACGCAAGAAAGTTGATGCGCGGATGCGCGTGGCGCAGGTGCGGCCATGAGCCAATTCCGCTACCGCGCTGTCAGCGCCACCGGCGACGTCTTGCAAGGCCAGATGGAAGCGGCCAGCGTCGAGGAAGTGGTCAGCCGCCTGCAGGACCAGGGCCACACGCCATTGGACGCGCGCGCTGCCGACAGCGATGCCGCTGGCAGCGGCATCGCCGGCTGGTTCAAGCGCGGTCCGTTCACCGGCGACCAGCTCGCCCAGTTCACCCACCAATTGGCGACCTTGCTCGGTGCCGGCCAGCCGCTGGATCGCGCGCTGGGCATCCTGATGGACCTGCCCGAAGGCGCCAGCGCCAAACAACTGATCGAGCGCGTGCGCGACCGCGTGCGCGGCGGCACGCCCTTGTCGCAAGCACTGGACGACGAGCACAACGTCTTTCCCAAGCTCTACATCAGCCTGGTGCGCGCCGGCGAAGCCGGCGGTTCGCTGGAAGACACCCTGCGTCGCCTCGCCGATTACCTGGAGCGCTCCCAGCAACTGCGCGGCAGCATCATCAACGCGCTGATCTATCCCGCCTTCCTGATGGTCGGCGTACTCGGCTCGCTGTTGCTGCTGCTGGCTTACGTGGTGCCACAGTTCGTGCCGATCTTCGAAGACATGCAGGTGCCGATCCCGCTGATCACTCAGATCGTGCTGGCGGTCGGCGGCACCTTGCAGACCTGGTGGTGGGCCATCGCCTTGCTGATCGTGATGGGCGTCGCTATCGCTCGTGCGCGCCTGCGCGACCCGGCCGCCTTGTTGGCCTGGCACGGCCGCCTGCTGACCATGCGTCTGGTCGGCCCGCTGCTGCTCAAAGTGCAGACCGCACGCATCGCGCGCACGCTCGGCACCTTGCTCAAGAACGGCGTGCCCTTGCTCACCTCGCTCAGCATCGCGCGTCAGGTCACCGCCAACAAAGCGCTGGACCAAGCATTGGCGCAGGCCTCCGAGCAAGTGAAGGAAGGCGCCGGCCTGTCCTTCGCGCTGGCCCAATCCCAGCGCTTCCCGCGGCTGGCCTTGCAGATGGTGCAGGTGGGCGAAGAAGCCGGCCAGCTCGACACCATGCTGCTCAAGGTGGCCGACACCTTCGAGCTGGAAAGCCGCCGCGCCATCGACCGCCTGCTGGCGGCGCTGGTGCCCGCGCTCACCATCGTGATGACGGTGCTGGTGGCGATCATCATGGCCGCGATCCTGCTGCCCATGCTCGACCTCACCAGCCACATTCAGTAGTTCCCTTGTAGAGCCCCCATCGAACGACGACGAGGTACCCCATGCGACAAAAGACTTTTGGCCGTCACCACGCGGCACGCGGCTTCACCCTGCTGGAAATGCTGGCGGTAATCGTGTTGATCGGCATCATCGGCGCGGTGGTGGTGACCCAGGTCGGCAAGAACGTCGACAAGGGCAAGTACGGCGCCGGCAAGGCGCAGCTCACTACGCTCAGCCAGAAGATCGAGAACTACGCGCTCGACAACGGCACCCCGCCGCAACAGCTGCAGGATCTGATGGCGAAGCCGGCCAACGCGCGCAACTGGCAAGGCCCGTACGCCAAAGAGTCCGAGTTGCACGATCCCTGGGGCCATGAGTTTGGCTACAAATACCCCGGCGACCACGGCAACTTCGACCTGATCTTCTACGGCCAGGACGGCAAGCCCGGCGGCGACGGCTACAACGCCGACGTTGGCAACTGGCAGTAAGACGATGCCGGCGAAGCCGCCACGCGCAAGGATCGACCGTACTCCACGTGCGGCGCGCGGCTTCACCTTGCTGGAAATGCTGGCGGTGATCTTGCTGATCGGCATCGCGGCGGCGGCCGTGGCGGTGTCGGTCACGCAGGGCCTGGCCAGTGCGCGCGTGAGCGCGGCGAGCGGCGAACTGGCCGCGGCGCTGCGTGGCGTGCGCACGCAGGCGATCGTGCACGGCAACGAGCACACCTTGGACGTCGACACGCGCGACAACACCTATCGGGCCGACAACGGCCCGGCGGTGCGCCTGCCGACGGGCATGCGCATCGGCATCACCAGTGCGAAGGAAGATCAGGTCAATAGCTACACGGGCCGTATCCGTTTCTTCCCGGACGGCAGCTCCACCGGCGGGCACATCACCTTGCAGCGCGAGCGGCGGCAGTGGCGGGTGAATGTGTCGTGGCTGACCGGGGCGGTGAGTGTGGCGGATGTGAGTGCGAAGCGATGAGGCGCGCGCGTGGGTTTAGTTTGTTGGAGGTGATCGCGGCTATCCTTCTGTTGGCTGTGGCGTTTGCGGCATTGTTGCAGGTGGCGGGCGCTTCTTTGCATTTGGCGGATCGCTCAGGACAGATCAGTAAAGCTGATATGTGGGCACAAGCGAAGCTGGATGCCTTGGGCGTGACCGATCGCTTGGTAGCAGGTGAGAGCGACGGCGATTTCAGCAAGGATTATCGCTGGCATCTGCGCATCACACCCTGGCAGGACGACGACCCGCCGCAGGGCAGCCCACTCACCTTGTATCGCGTCGACCTGGACGTGCGATGGGGTTCGCCACGACGCCCTCAAGTGATTCACTACACCACGCTGCGAGCCGTCGACGAGAGTGTGGCTTCGGCAGGGAGTACGAAGTGAAGCGCGCGCGAGGCTTCAGCTTGTTGGAGGTGCTCAGCGCGCTCGCCTTGCTCAGCATTCTGCTGGTGGGGGTGTTGTCCGGCATACGGACGGCTACGCATATGGTCAGCGCTGGCACGGGTTCCATGGAGAATCTGGATGAAGTGCGTTCGGTGCAACGCTTCCTCCGTAATGATCTTCTCCAGGCTCGTGCCATTCCCTGGAAGGTCGACGGCAAGGGCGTGCCCATCGTGTTCGAGGGCGACGAGCAACGCATCCGGTTTGTTGGTCCGCTTCCCGGCTATCTCGATCACCAGGGCCCGCAATTGCAGACCTTGGCGCTGGTGCGCGATGGCCAACGAGGGCTTCGGCTCGAGCTAAGCAGTGATGGCATGAGCCCGACGGGTGCCTCGCATGGCATCGGCTTCGCGCCGGAACCGTTGGCGGAGGGCATCACACGCGGCCGCTTTCGTTACTACGGTCGTCAAAGCGAACAAGGCCCCGGTGCATGGAGCAATGAGTGGCATGTCGCGGGACGGCTGCCCGAATTGGTTAGCGTGGAACTGGAGCGTGGAGCGGATGGTGAAACCTGGCTGCTCGTGCAGACGCCGATACGCCAGAGCGCGAACGCGATAAATACGCGCGCATTGGCTAGGTTGTTACCGAACGCAACGCAATACTGATGGCACAAAAATGTCGTCTTGCGCTGCAATGCTTGGAGCTTCACGACACGCTAAGTCAGGTGTCCACGGGAGGACATGGATGCCCGCCGATCGGAGAGGCCGTTCAGTACATCGAGAGCAGGGCATTGCCTTGCTGGTGGTGCTATGGGCCTGCACGCTGCTGGCGATCCTGCTCGGCGGCTTCGCCACGTTAGCTCGCACCGAGGCAAAACAGACACGTTATCTGTCGACTCGGGCGCAGCTGCGCTATATCGCTGAAGCCGGCGTGATGCGAGCCATGGCCGAGATAACGGCCAAAGATGGCGGTCGATGGATAGGTGACGGACGTCCGTATGGCCTGAGCATCGACGGGCAACGCGTGGATATACGCATCGTCGATGAGCTTGGCAAAGTCGATATCAACACGGTCGATCCCCAGGTGCTTCGGAATCTATTCGTCGCGGCGGGCATGGATGCGGCGGATGCAACTGCGCTCGCGGACAATGTGCGTGAGTCACGCGATGCGGCGGGGGCGTTCAATCGCGCAGAGGGCGTGCAGCGTTACACACAGGCCGGGCAGGCAGGAGGTCCTCGTTATAGCGAATTCAACGCGCCTGACGAGCTGCAGACCGTCCTTGGCATGACGCCGGCCCTGTATCGCAAGATTGCTCCCGTTCTCACGGTATGGTCACGGCGAGCAACGCCTGCACCAGCTTTTGCACCGCCATTGGCTCTTGCGGCGTTGCCGGGTATGGACATGGCAACGGCCAAGCGCTTCGCCTCCACGCGAGACGCGATAAGCGCGAAGATGCCGTTGCCGATGCTGCCTAACGGCATGCCCATGGGCAACACACGCGGCAGTAACGTGAGAACGATTGTTGCCTCGGCAACGGGGAAGGATGGCACGGTGTCGCGCGTCAGTGCCACGGTTCGCATCGACCATGTGCGTGGGCGCGGGAGCGCCTCCATCTTGCGCTGGCAGGAGGATGCCGCGGAATGAGTGCCAACACGCAAGCGTGGCGTGCCTCGATCGTACGGCGATGGCATGCGTCGCACGGTGCGCGCCTGTGTCGCTGGTGGCTGGACGAGCTTGCGCAGATGCTTCCGCTGTTCTTGAGGCGATGGTTCTCGGGTGATATCGAATGGCATGTGATCGCATCAGTAGGTGATCAGTGGCAGTGGTGCTCACCGCACGCCACAACGCCCGTGGCGTGCTGGAGTGATACCGAGGCCGAGGCGCAGCAACGGGATGTGATCGGGAAGGCGCTCGAGGGCCTGTCGCCTGATTCGGCGTGTTTCGTATTGCTGGTGCCAGATGCGTGGGTCTTACGCCGTCGCGTCACGTTTCCTTTGGCCGCGCGAAACACCTTGAGGCAGGTCGCTTCCTACGAGATCGATCGACAAACACCGTTCTGCGTGGCCGATGTCGTGTACGAGATCGAAGTACCTGCTTTCGCGGTGAATCATGGGCAGCTGTCGACGGAGTTGATTGTCGTTCCCCGTTCGTTGCTTGATCCGTTGTTGGCAAGGTTTCGCGAACTCGGCATTGTGCTGGATGCGGTCGATGTCCGCGAAGGCGATGGACGCAAGGGGTTGAATCTGCTTCCCGCTGTCGACGTGCCGCGGCGAACGAATCGGCGGGCTAGGCTCAACCTGATCCTTCTCGCGAGTGCCGTGTTGCTATGCACGTTCTCCATGCTTCAATGGGTGCACAATCGCGAGCTTGCGTTGCGCGTTATGCAGGACGAAGTGGCGCGCATGCAGTTGGAGGCCAAGGCGGTCTCTGTTTTGCGACAGAAGTTGCAGGACCATGCGGGAGCGACAGGATTCCTAGCTGAGCGCAAAAAGAGTCGTGTCAGCACGCTGTCGATTCTGCAAGAATTGTCGATGCGGCTTCCGCAGAATGCATGGCTGGAACGATTGAACATCGACCCTGCTGGGCAGGTCGGTATGCAGGGGCAGGGCACGCAGGCGGCGTTGTTGCTGGAGGCATTGAAGGGAGCGGCGTGGCTTGCAGAGCCCGCCTTTCAGGGATCGATACAGAAGGACGCTGTGACTAGCAAGGAACGCTTCTACATGGTGGCGCAGCTGCGCAAGCCCAACGACGCCAAACCGAAGGCCGCGCCTGCGGCGGCCGGTAGCGCGCCATGAAGCTGGCCGCGCTCAAGCCGCGCGACAGCCGCATCGCGGCGATCCTGCTGTTGCTCGTCGTGCTGGTGATCGCCTATTTCGCCCTGCTGCACTGGTGGTTCGTGGCGCCGCTGCAATCCATCCACGCCGAGATGGACGACCTGCGCGACACCCACGCGCGTTACGCCTCCGCCATCGCCGAGAAACCGCAACTGCAACAGCGCATCGCCGCGATGGGCGCAGGGCAAGC
>NZ_NRDP01000045.1:0-8167 GCF_002878475.1 Dyella sp. AD56 | reverse complement strand
GGTGAACTATGGCTGGGCGGCGCCGGAGTGGCGCGCGGCTACCTGCACCAACCGGAGCTGACCGCAGAGCGTTTCCTCACCAATCCGTTTGCCGAGGACGCTGGCCGGGTGTATCGAACCGGCGACCTGGTACGTCGGCGCATGGATGGCATGCTGGAATACCTTGGGCGCAACGACGATCAGGTCAAGATCCGTGGGCACCGCATCGAACTGGGGGAGATTCACGCAAGCTTGCGTGATGCCGACGAGGTACGCGATGCGCTTGTGACGGTGGTGGATGATCGCGGGAATGAGCCGCGCATTGTGGCTTACGTTATTCCCAGATTGTCGGCGGCCCGCGATTCGGCCGCGACCGATGCGCAGGTCGCTCAATGGTCCGATGTCTTTGACGAGCAGGCCGACGAGGACATCGGCGCGTCGTCGGCAGACTTCGACATTGTTGGATGGAACAGCAGTTACACACGTCTTCCGATCCCGGACGACGCCATGCGCGAGTGGCTCGATACCACATTGATGCGTATCCGAGAGCTGCAGCCGCGACATGTGCTTGAAATTGGTTGCGGCACCGGATTGCTGCTGCAAAACCTGGCGGCAGACTGTCGACGTTACGTTGGCACCGACCTGTCGGCCCGGACCGTCCGCAAGCTCGAAAAACGCATAGCGCGCACACAGGCCGTTGCGGCGGTAGCCGCGGTGCATGCTGCGTCAGCCGACGATCTCACCGCGATTGAAGGGCGTTTCGATACCGCCATCCTCAATTCCGTCGCACAGTATTTTCCAGACGCCCATTACCTGGAACGCACTGTCGCCGGAATTCTGTCGAAGCTGGAGCCAGGTGGATGCCTGTTCGTCGGCGATGTGCGTCATCATCGCTTCGCGGAGGCCTTCCATCTATCGGTCGCCCTTTTCCAGAGTGCCCATGCCGATGGCGTGCAGGTCTTCGAGCAGGCACGCCGCCGGGCATTGTCGGACCGGGAGCTGCTGGTCGATCCCGCTTGGTTCGCCGCTCTGCGCGAACGTCACCCCGGCATTGCCGATATACGAATCATGCCCAAGCTTGGCGGGCGGCATACAGAAATGGCTGCCTTCCGTTATGACGTAGTCATTCGCATGCGCGCGGATGAACCGGAGCGCATGCCACTGCATCCTGCGTGGGAAGAATGGCGCGGTACAGCAGCGTTGCTCCAATCGCTCGATCTCGCCTCCACGAACAAAGCTATCGTGACAGGCGTGCAGGCGATTCCCCATCCGTGGGTCACGCCATTCGCACGCATGCTTGGCGAGCGTCGCGTGGATTCGGGCTTTGTTCCCTATCGACCAGAGGCCGCCACAGAAGCGCAAACCGGGAGCGATGGTCATCACGGACTACTGCCCGCGCAGCTTCTGGCGCACTGTATGGATCGTGGTTTGGCCGTACAGATGAGCTGGGCCTGTGACTGCGAAGACGGGCGATACGACGCAGCCTTTGGCCATGCGGAGTTGATGTCGCGATTGTCGGGTGTATCGTTCCCTGTGGCTTCCCACCGGGCAAGCATCGATGGGCTGTGTAGCTCCCCCTTGCTTGCCACAGCATGCGCCGAACTGCCTGCATACCTGCGTGCCTTGCTTGCTCGCAGGCTTCCGGAATACATGCTTCCGTCGGCCTTTGTCGTGCTATCGCGCTGGCCCTTGACTCCAGGAGGCAAGCTGGATCGCGCCGCGCTGCCCCCTCCCAGTGAAGACGCGTTAGCAAGGAGTGCCTTCGTTGCGCCGGAAAGCGGTGTCGAGGCTGCGCTCTCTGAGCTATGGGCCGATTTACTGGGGCTGGACCGGATCGGGCGCCACGATCATTTCTTCGAGATCGGCGGACACTCGCTGATGGCTGTGCGTTTAGTTGCACGCATCGAAGAACACATGGGTGTGCAGTTACCCCTGCGGGAAATCTTCGAGCATCCGTCACTGAGCGCCATGGCGGCGCAGGTGAATCGAGCTCAGGCGTCGAGGTTGCCGCCTGTCGTGCCCGTGCCGCGTGATAGCCATCTGCCGCTGTCCTGGGCCCAGCAGCGATTGTGGTTCCTGGACCGGCTGGATGCACAGGAGGCGAGCGCTTACTACATGCCCGCCTGGTTCCGCCTTGAGGGTGCACTGGATGTTACCGCTCTGCGTGCGTCGCTGGATGCCCTTGTCGCTCGTCACGAAACCTTGCGGACATTGATAGGGGCGGATGATGGCGCGGCTTGCCAGCGCATCCTTCCTGCGTCGACGGGTTTCACGCTGGACGACATGGACCTGAGCCATCTGGCTGTCGACAGCGCTTGGGATGCCGCTCGCCAAGCCTGTCTGGCCCAGATTCGTCAGGGCTTCGATTTGGCACGTGAGGCTCCCATACGTGGCCTGCTGGTGCGCGTCGCCGCCGATTGCCATGCGTTGTTTGTCATGCAACACCACATCGCGTCTGATGGATGGTCGGTATCCATCCTGACAGATGAACTGTCCGCGCTCTATTCAGCCTTTGCTTCGGACAGGCACAACCCCTTGCCGGCCTTGGCCGTGCAGTATGCCGACTACGCTGTGTGGCAACGGCAGGCATTGCCCGAAGCATGGTTGGAAGAACAGCTCGCATACTGGCGATCACATCTTCGTGACGCTCCCGAACGCCTGGATCTGCCGACTGATCGGCCGCGCCCGCATGTCTTGAGTACGCGGGGCGGCGAGCTGGTACGTACGCTCGATTCACGGCTCGCCATTGCACTGCGGGCGTTTTGCGCAAGCCGCGGCGTAACACTGTTTATGGCCGCCTTGACGGGCTGGACAGCATTGATGGCCCGCTTGAGCGGGCAAGACGACATTGTCGTGGGTGCGCCTGTCGCCAATCGCGCGCGCGTTGAGCTCGAGCCGCTGATTGGCTTTTTCATCAACAGCCTGCCGTTACGCCTCCGTCTGCATGATTCGGAAACATTCGCGAGTCTTGCGCGCAAGGTCAGAGCTACGGCTTTGGCTGCGTATCGGCACCAGGACTTGCCGTTCGAGCGAATTGTCGACGCAGTCCGACCTGAGGGTGGGGCAGCCAGCCATACGCCGCTGTTCCAAACGATGCTTCTGTGCCAGAACATGCCACGCAGCGAACTGGTGTTGCCTGGCGTGCACGTGACACCGCTCGATGCATTGCAAGTGCGGGCCAAGTGCGATCTCACGCTCTATGTCACGGACGACGATGGCGATATCGAACTGCGATACGAATACGCAGCCGAGCTGTTTTCGCAGGAAACGATTGACCGCTATGCGGATCATCTTGAGGCGCTGCTGCGCACCATGACGGACGCACCCGAAACCGAGGTGGTGTCCGCTCCGCTTGTGCAGGACAACGGCACGGGTGATCGCCCGTGGCCGGCCGCGATAGATATCAGCCGCATGCCGCTATCGGCACATCAGGAGCGGCTATGGTTCATCGAGGTGTTCGAAGCTGGCAAGCTCTATCCATCCAGTCCGAGTTACCACAATTTGCCGTTGGTGCTTCGCTTCGATGGCCACCTTGATGCCGGGCGACTGAGATCCGCTCTTGAGAGAGTCGTCTCCTGTTTCCCTGCGTTACGCACACGCATCGTTTCCGATGACGCCAAGGTCTATCAGTGCATTGCTGATGACACCTCGGTGGACTGGTCCGAAGTGCGCTTGGGCGTCGAAGTCGATCCACTGGAGACCGCACTCAATTGGGCGGAGGAGCCTCTGCCGTTCACCGGTGGCGCCTTGCTCCGTGCGCGCTTGTATCGCGACTGGAATGGCCAGGCGTGGCTTGCCATCTGCGTGCATCATTTCATCGCCGATAGAGCGACGTTGGCACAGATTGCACGCGCGACGGTGCACGCCTACGACGGTACTGTCATGGCGCCGGAATCGGCAGACGCCTATGCAGCACGACTGCTGGGGGGGCAGTGCGGGCCGTTCACGGCAGATCCGTCGGCGTTGTACTGGCTCCGACAGTTGCGCGGACCGCTGCAGGCTGTAGAGATGCCCCTGAATAGGCCTCGGCCTATGGTGCACACGTTCAAAGCCGCGCGACACACGTTCGAGATGGATGCCGATATCGTGGCCGCGTTACGGGCAATAGCGGCGACCGCGGGTGTGGACGATGCAACTGTCGCCAGTGCTGCGTTTGCTGCGCTCGTCCGGCGCTACACGGGGCACGAGGACATTGTTTTCGGCACCAGCTGTCCAAGCGATGACGACGTGGCCGGCCCGGCCATAGGTCCGTTCGCGAACCTGCTCGTTATGCGGCAGCGCATCGATGGTTCTACAAACGTTCGCGGTCTATTGGCTGATGCAGCTCGGACGAGGGCGCATGCCTATATGCACCGCGCACTGCCATTTGACCGACTCGTCCAGCTGCTGGCTCCAGAAAAGGACATGAGCCGCACTGCGTTGTTCGACTTGCTGTTCCAATTTGAGCGCGCGCTGCCAACCATTCACGGGAGTGACTTCGTCGCTCAAGTCATCGAAACCAACGTGGGTTATGGCAAGAACGATCTCCATCTGTTGGTTGTGGACAAGGGCGATACCTATTCCTGTCAGCTGGTTTACAACGCGGACTTCTTTGATCCATGGCTGGTTGAGCAGATCACTGGACACTATGTTGCGCTGTTGCGAGAAATGCCCCGGAATCTTGACCGGTGCGTGGATGATCTGCCGATGTTGTCGCCGGTCCAGATTGCCCACCAGCTAGATCTGGCCCACGGGCCACGCGTTACTTATCCCCTGTCTGCAACGGTACACGGCCTGATCCAGGTTCAGGCCCATGGCGCACCTCATCGTTGCGCGGTCAGCGATGGCCGCACAGAAATGAGTTATGCCGCCCTTGAGGCCAAGGCGAATCAACTGGCTCGAATGCTGCATTTGCGTGGCGCCCAAGCGGGCGACAGAGTTGGTTTGCTTATCGGGCGATCAGTAGAGGTGGTGGTCGCGATACTCGCTATTCTCAAAGCGGGTTGCGCTTACGTTCCGGTGGACCCGGACGCGCCGCATGAACGCATTGCGTTCACCTTTGACGATGCGAACGTGCGCCTCGTGGTAACCGCCGGAGCGGATGCCGGACGTGCCCTGCCGGGCGGATACGCCGCCGTTGCGGCGGATGACCCCAGTCTGGCCGAGATATCTTCGGCCACGGTTGGCGACGACGTATCTCCGGATGCTGTGGCCTACGTGATCTATACCTCGGGCTCCACCGGACGGCCCAAGGGTGTACCGATTACCCATCGCAACGTGGTGCGGCTGCTTGTCAACGACGCCATGCCTTTCAGCTTCGGGCCTAGCGACGTGTGGTCGGTGTTTCATTCGTTCGCCTTCGACTTCTCGGTCTGGGAGCTTTTCGGGGCGCTGGTCTACGGCGGACACGCTGCCATCGTTCCAAGCCCGGTTCGCACCGATACCGAGACCTTTGCGCAGTGGTTACTGACGCAGGGCGTGAGCGTACTCAGCCAGACGCCATCGGCCTTTCACGCGCTTTCGCGTGTTTTATCAGCAAGGCCGGACTCACGACTGGACGCATTGCGATACGTGGTATTTGGCGGAGAGTCGCTGAACCCCAGCAAGCTGGCGCCGTTCCATGAGTGCTACCCGCATGTCGGGCTGGTGAACATGTATGGCATCACTGAAACGTGCGTCCACGTCACCTTCAAACAACTATCTGGCGAAGATTTGCTCAAGCCAGACAACAACGTTGGTCGGCCGATACCAACAACCTCGGTCTATATCTTCGATGGCGCGCGTCGCATGCTGCCTTACGGCGCGGTGGGCGAGTTGTACGTGGGTGGCCTTGGTGTCGCACGTGGTTATTTGAATCGCGATTCCCTCACGGCGGAACGCTTTGTCGAGAATCCGTTTGCCCCCGGGGAGAGGCTCTATCGGTCGGGCGACCTGGGGCGCTTCCTCGAAAACGGAGATATCCAACATCTCGGACGTATCGACCAGCAGATCCAACTGCGTGGCTTTCGAATCGAGCCTGGCGAGATAGAGGCGGCGTTGCTGTGTTTGCCGTCTATCGCGGAGGCTGCGGTAGTGGCGCGAACCCATGCATCGGGCGACCTGACTCTGGCCGCTTATGTCGTACCGACCCATGCGGTGGAGTTTGACGCAGCGGCGCTGCGCGTGGCGTTGTCCGCGGCATTGGCCGACCACATGATACCGTCTGCCTTCGTGCCGATGTCGTCGCTGCCGCTCACGCGCAACGGCAAGCTTGACCTTGGCCGATTGCCGATACCGGACCGGAATGCTTTGGGCGCGCGGGCTTATGAAGCGCCACAGGGGCAGGCCGAATCGCAGATTGCCGCCGTCTGGGCTGATTTGTTCGGGATCGAACGAATTGGCCGCCACGATCATTTCTTTCGACTCGGCGGCCATTCACTGATGGTCGTGACCCTGATCGAGCGGCTGGGTGCGCACGGCTTGCATCTGGATGTTCGCAGTGTTTTTTCTGCTCCTGTGCTCAGTGACCTGGCAGGGCTGGTCGTGCAGATGTCATCCACCGGCGAGGCGGATCTGCGCGCAAGTGGCATGCCGACATTGTCCAGCCCCGCGGTGCGCCAAGCGCTTTTGAACGCCCGCGGAAGCATCGACGATCTGAATGACGCGTATCCGCTTTCTCCGTTGCAGCAAGGCATGCTGTTCCACTACCTGCGCGACGAAGGTCCGGACGCTTATCTGGTTCGCACCTTGCTTGAGTTCGCTCGAAGCGAAGATCTCGACTCATTCCTGGAAGGCTTGCAGGCCACGATCGACCGTCACGATATTCTGCGCACGTCGATTCATTGGAGTGGGATAGAAGAACCGCTCCAGCTAGTGCACCGCACGGCACCGTTACCTATTGAGGCAGTCCTTCCCGGTGTCGGTCAATCCGCGACTGATCTGTTGCTACGGGTTTCCGATCCAGCGTTGGTTCGCATGGATTTGACGTGTCCACCGCTATTGCGCACCTGGCGGGCGTTCGATAGCGCAACGGGAACGTGGCAGTTGGCGTTACTCAATCATCATATGGTCAGCGACCATGTCAGCCTGGAGCAGATCCTGGAGGAAGTAGCTGCGCATGTCCGTGGCCAAGCCCGGCTTCTGCCACCGGTTTCTCCATATCGCGACTTCATCGCTCGTATGGCCGGCAGGTCAGAGTCTGAGCACGTGCGTTATTTCACGCAGTTGCTGGCGACGGTGGAGGAGGTTACGGCCCCGTTCGGGGTGGCAGCCGTACACGACGGAGTAACCGGCGCGAGAAACGCGGTGCGCAGGGTTGACGATGCGCTTGCCGAGCGCGCCCGAGCTTGTGCCCGGCAAGCGGGAGTCAGTGCCGCTGCGGTGTTCCACCTGGCCTGGGCGATGGCGCTGGGAGCCTGCAGTAGCCGCAGCGATGTCGTGTTTGGGACGGTACTCAGCGGCCGCATGCTGGGAGGAGAGGGCATCGCACGCGCGCCCGGTGTGTTCATCAACACACTGCCTATGCGTGTCGATCTGGACTCGTCGTCAGCTGCAACGACGTTGCTCGCCATCCATGCACAGATGGGCGCTCTGCTGGAACACGAGCACGCGCCCTTGGCGCTGGCGCAGCGATGTTCCGGTCTTGGTGCCAATGCGGCGGCATTTGCGGCGCTGATCAACTACCGTCACAGCGCCGGGTTTCTATCGGAGGTCTATCAGGCCCGAGAGGCGACACAGGCAGATGCCGCGTTCGGTATGCGGCTGCTCGCGAGCGACGAGCACACTCACTATCCAGTCGCGCTATCGGTAGACGACTATGGCGATGGTTTTGCGCTCAAAGCGCATTGCGCCGCTGGCATCGCGCCCGAGGTCGTACTGGCACGCACGCATTACGCGCTTCATGTGCTCGTTGAAGCGCTTGAGGGCGATGGCCCTCATGTGGCGTCCACAACGCCAGCGCGCTTGCCTGTGCTCACGCCCACCGAACGCGATCAAGTGACGTACGCATGGAATGCGACGGACCACGCCTATCCGGAAGAGGTGATGCATGCCGGTTTTGAGCGGCATGTATCTTTGTCGCCAGACGCGGTAGCGGTGGTGTGCGGCGAAGAGCAGTGGAGTTACGCCGCATTGAACATGCGAGCGAACCGGATCGCGCACGGATTGCTGGCCGCCGGGGTGCAGGCGGGTGATCGGGTGGGCATCTGCCTGACGCGAGGCCCGTGGATGG
>NZ_NRDP01000044.1:0-6792 GCF_002878475.1 Dyella sp. AD56 | reverse complement strand
ATGCCGACGACGCGAAGCTAGTCCCCGTGGGACGCTCGAGTCACTTTTCTTTTGCTGGCCCAAAAGAAAAGTAACCCAAAGAAAATGGCCGTAAAGCCAACGCCCGCGGCATTTCGATGGGATAAGCCCGAACGGCTGAGGAATCGTGTTGCTTGGCCACCTTCGCCTCAACACAGCGGGTACTTCCAAGCGCTTCGCAACGCGCCGATGCGGAGAGGACTTAAAGCAGGCTTCGCTACGCTTCCCTACCCCTGAGGCCAGGGAAGGAAGACGCTACGCTTTCCTACCGCCGAGGCTAGGTAAAGGGAGCGCTACGCTTCCCCACCACTGGGGTAAGGTAAAGCAGACGCTACGCTTTTCCGACAGCTGTGGAGAACTTGCCATTGAACGGTATCGTCTTCCTCTCCTGCCTTGACCTTGTGCACTTAGAGCAAGAGCAACGAGGCCTGCCGCGATGCGATGTGCAGCAAAGCTGCGCGAGCCGTCCGCTTGGTGCTTTTGATCTACCAGGGCCCCGTATGAGGCGGCGTGCGGGTGGAGAGAAGGCCCCGCAGGGGTGGCTGGCACGGATGCCAGCCACTTTTCGCCGGGGCAGGAAGCCCCGTCGAAAAGCCCGGAACCCGCACGCGTACCTGGAGGGCGATAGCCCGGAAGGCGCCTCATCCGGGGTGCCCTTTCTTTGGGTTACTTTTCTTTGGGCAAGCAAAGAAAAGTAACTCGCCCTCCGGCAGGAGGGTGAAACGCCCGCCGCGTAGGCGGCCAGATCGCCGATACGCGACAACCGAGCGCAACGTTACTGGATCCCGGCCTACGCCGGGATGACCGCTAAAGATGAAGCCACGAGGCGAGCACCCACCCCTCACCCCAACCCTCTCCCCGGAAGGGAGAGGGAGAAAACAAGCAGCACTGCGCAACCACTCGCCTCACAAACCAACAAACAAAACACCACCACGTTCCACATTGCAGCCTAGGTTCACCAGACCGCCGCACGACACGCTTATACTCACGTCTCAAACAGGGACGAGTCGTCGCAGCGTGAAGTTCCCACTGCCCACATCCAGTCGCCGCCAAGACGCCCAGCCAAGGGGCGTTCGCTAGTGGGACTCGCCCTCACCCCCGAAATGATCCTGGTGCTGGGGCTCGTGGGCTTCACCATGCTGATGCTGGTGCTGGAGTGGATCCGCGCTGACATGGTGGCTCTGCTGGTGGTGGTCGTGATCGGCCTCACCGGACTCATTCCTTCCGACCGCGTGTTCAATGGCTTTGCCGGTAACGCGGTCATCGCCATCATTGCCATCATGATCATGGGCGCGGGGCTGGATCGCGCTGGCGTGCTCACGCTCACGGCGAGCTTCGTGATGCGCATGGCCCGTGGCGTGGAATCGCGCCTGGGCGTGGTGATCAACCTCGTCACCAGCCTGTTCAGCGCGGTGATTCCCAGTCAGGCGCTGGCGGCGCTGATGATCCCGGTCACGAGCCGTCTTGCCGCCCGTACTGGTGTGCCGATCTCGCGGCTGCTGCTGCCGATGGCGTTCTGCATCCTTACCGCCACCAACACCACGCTAATCGCCAACTCGCCGCTGATCGTGCTGAATGACTTGGTGGCCAGTTCGAACGCCAACCTGCCGGCGGGTGCGCACACGATCCCGAAGTTCGGCCTGTTCAGCGTCACGCCGGTCGGCCTCGTGCTCGCCCTCGCAGGCGTCGGCTTTTTCTATTTCTTCGGCAAGAAGCTCCTGCCGGAACGTGAGGACGAGCGCCTCAAGGTCACGCCGGGCCGCACGGAGAGCTATTTCGCTGACACCTATGGCATCGTCGGCGAGACCGCCGAACTTACGGTGACGGCGGAAAGCCCGCTGGTAGGCATGAGCATTGGCGAGGTGGAGCAGTTGTACGGCGCGCCGCTGATCCTCGCCATCAAGAGCGGCAACGACTCACGCATGGCGCCACCGGCGGACCACATAATCTGGGTGGGCTCGGTACTCGGTGTGCTCGGGCCGCGCGATCAATTGAATCAGTTCGCCAACAATCAGCTATGCAAGCTCTCGCCACGCATGCGGCAGTTGGGCGAGCTGTTCAACCCCTCACGCGCCGGTATTTCCGAAGCGGTGATCCCGCCGAGTTCGCGCTTCCTCAAACAGACCGTTGGCGAACTACGACTGCGCAAGCGCTACGGCATTTCGGTGTTGGCGGTGAACCGCGGCGACCAAGTATATCGCGACGACGTGCGCTCGGTGAGCCTGCGCGCGGGCGACACGCTGGTGCTGCATTCCAGCTGGCGCGACCTGGCGCTAGCCACGGAAGACCGCGACCTTGTCGTGGTTACTGACATTCCGAAAGAAGAACAGCGCCCCGGCAAGATCTGGCAGGCCGTGGGCTTCTTTCTGCTAGCCAAGTGCCTGGCCCTGTTCACTCATCTCGACCTGTCCGTGGCCATGATGACCGGCGCCATCGGCATGCTGCTCACCGGCGTGCTGAACATGGACGAGGCGTATAAGGCGATCAACTGGAAAACCATCTTCGTCACCGCCTGCCTGATTCCGCTGGGCTGGTCGATGGACGCCACTGGCGCCGCCGCATGGATCGCGCAGGTGGTGTTGCAGCATCTGGGTCACACCAACCACTGGGTACTGCAGCTGGCGCTGGCCATCCTCACGCTGCTTTTCTCGCAGGTGATGTCCAACGTGGGCGCCACCGTGATGATGGTGCCCGTTGCAATCAGCGTCGCGATCGCTACCGGCAACAACCCGTCGGCCTACGCGCTGATCGTGGCCGTCTCCTCGTCCAACACCTTCCTGCTGAGCTCCGGCCATCCGGCGCTCATGATGGTGGCGGGCCCGGGCGGTTATCGCGGCAAGGATTTCCTGCGCGTGGGCTTACCACTCACGGCGCTGGTTCTGGTGCTGACGCTGGTGACCATCAACTTGATGTACCACTGAGCCTTTCGCGGGATTCGCCCGATTTACGTACCGGCGCGCTGGCGCACATGCGCCTTGTGGTCGGCGTTGACGCGGGCTGCCGCGTCCTTCAGCCATTTCTGTGAAGGAAAGCGCTCGCCATGCGTCAGAACGATAACGCACAGAATGATGGGAATGATCCAGCAGGCGCGCCCATGCCATCGCCAATGCGCTCCCCAGCGAACCAGGAACACCAGCGTTGGTACGGCACCGACCAGCAAGCCCGATACCACCTCGGATGCGGAGTGCGCATGAAGCTCTAGCCGCGACAGGCCGATAGAGAGTGCGAGGCCGAACCCAGCGACCATGCTCGGAACGCGCCACATGGGATTTACCATGGCTCCTACCAATGCCAAAAGTGAAGGCCAGACGACCGCGGACACCGCCGAATGCCCGCTCAGTCCGGTGAAATCGATCGTAGAGACACCCAAGCCCCACGCCATGAAAAGGAACTTGCTACAGGCGGTAACCCCTACGACGGCTACGCAGAGCAGCAGCCAGCCACGGGCCTGTGGACGCGTCGCAACCGGAACCGCTAGCGCAATCAGCATTAGAAAAGCGCACGGCACAAGCATGGCCACATCCCCGAACGCCGTTACAAAGCGCCAGAGCGTATTCATGCCTGCGCGGAATGCATCGAACCATTCGCCATCCGACCAGGCATCAACGAACGCCGGGGTGGCACGGCAGGCAATTGAATAGCCGGCCGTTGCGGAATCTTGGAGAAACGGCAAAGCATCAGCAGCATAAGGAGCAAAAGCCCAACCCGGTGCCGGAAATAGGATCCGTAGTCCGGCTCGAATATCGCCTGCACCATGGTGAATGCCAGGACGGCATGGTTCGCAAAGCCAATCACGCCGGCCGCCCGGGCTTTCAGCAAACCGATCATGCGCACGCTGATCCATATTTGCATCAGGATGAAAGGCACGTATGCAGGCGATCGCAATGCTAAGTTGACCGGAAACAACATCGTCAGGAACGCTAGCAGGCGATTGCCGACGAATCCAACGAAGCCATCGTCGGGCAGATCGTATTCGATGCGACTGGCGGACACGCCCTCGAGATACTCGGCACGTCCCTTGGTCAGCAAGTCCCACGGCAAGTGTCTAAAAAGCACGAACACCGCGACCAGCGCACTGCCGTAGACAATGACCGCTAGCGACAAGCGGCGCATCGCCACGAGATTGACGCACAGCACGACAGCGTAGAGCAGGTAATAGGCCCGGAAGTAGGTGCCCAGAAACGTCATCGAGACAACATAGAGGGCAATTCCCAAGCCACCTTTGTCGCTTCTCCGCGACCACATAGCCAGCGGAAGCACCGATCCAAGTAAGCTGATTAGTTCCTTTGTCACGCAAAAATAAAAAGGCGCAAGCAAGACCATCACCGCACCAACGGCCATGAGATTGTTCAGCGTGAAAGTGGGCTTGTATCGGAGCGCGAACCAGGAGAACACCACCAGCACCGTGACGCCAAAGACGCCATTGGTAATAAGCAAGCCGATGTCATAGTGCGAGCCGTAATTGGATATCTGACCGCCAAATGCAGAAGCTATCGCAATCCACGGGCGCAGAAAGACAGCGGCTGCATTGAAAGAGCTTCCAAACGGCTCGAGGCTTGGTGTGCTATCGATGATGGTCAGTCCATCAATGTACAGCTTCTCGTGCCAAAAAATGGGCACAAGAGAAGAAAAGATCGTTGCTAGCACAGCCACAACGAAAACAAGAAGAACGATAACGATGCATCTGTCGCGCCCATTCAAGGTCACCATGGCGCGCGTCCTCTTGCACTGTCGACGCTCACTGCTGTCCCTAGCCTCGCGAACATTTCTCGGTACTGCCGGTGAAGGCGGTCTAGACGATAACGAGACTCGAACGTCATACGGGCTGCGACTCTCATGGCCTGCAGTTGCGCTGCATCCAGGTTCATGAGCGCGTCGCGTAGTTCCTTCGCTCCTCCATCAAACAAGAAGCCATCGACGCCATGCGTCACGATCTCTGATAGCGCGCCGACTCGCCGCGCCAGCACGGGTGTGCCCGCGCGCAACGCTTCGATAGCGCAGAGTCCGAAACCCTCCCAGCGAGACGGCATAACCAAGATGTCCGCTTCCGCATAGCGTTCCTGAAGGGCTTTACCAGTAAGCCATCCGTGACGCGTTACGTGAGGCAGAAGGTCACCGACTGCATGGGTGCCGTCGCCAAGTACACTCTCACCCACAAGATCAAAGTGCAAACGATTGACCCTATCCCTGTCGAGAAGACGAATGGCTTCAATAAGGGTATCCAGCCCTTTCTGACGATCGAATCGCCCTACGAAGAGAACCCGCAACCGGCCTGATTCGGATGATCCAATTATTCGGCGGTCCGATACGTCTGCCACGGCATTTGGGATCAGAACACATCGTTTGGCGAAGCCTCGTGCCAAGACCGTATCGTGCTCAAACTGGGAAATGTTGATCACACGAGTTGGAACGAAGGACATTGATCGCTCGATCAACCCAATCAAACTGCGCTTCCAACCCGCCATTTCTCTGAACATTGCCCAACCATGCGGACAATAGAGCGTCTTCACCCCTCGACCCAAAAAAGGTCTGGCCAGGCAAAGCGCGGCACCAGCGAAGGAACTGTGCGCGAAAACAACGTCAGCTCTGTATCTCTTTTGCATCGCTATGGTTCGTATTGCCAGCCTGAGCAAACCTGCCGGGGACCGCGAGCCGTCATGGGCGAACACTCGCTCAGCCTTCAAGGATTCAGACTGCGCTCCCGGTATCAGGTATGCGCATTCCCAACCCAAGGCCGCCTGTCCGGCCTCCAATCCCGCAAGATAGGTGGCAACCCCGCCCTTGATGGTCTCGGCTACATTTAAAACCTTCAAATCCCGTTGCCGCTCTTTTCCTGTAAGCGCGGGGGATCGCCCATTCCTGATGCCCATTATGGCGACCACATGATGGGCACGGGTGACTTGGGAGCCACCAAATCGAACTGCTGTCGATTGGAAACCGCGGGCAGACTCCCATCATAGCTCCCGATCACTGGGGCGGCCGAACCCATGTAGTCAATGAGCGGTCTCTTCTGTCCAGGAATGGATATAGCTGACCAGTAGACGATCCGCTTCTTTTCACCATGAAGGCGAATTTGCACGGAATCACCCTTATCGTCCAACTCGACACTCCTCGTATCGCGTAGAAGTCGACTTGTCGATGCAAAGGACCGAAAAGTGGGCTTCTCCCGACCAGCGCGATCAATCAGGCCAAAGCGGTGTTCGCGGTTAGATGAATCCGTTCCATCGTCATAGAGGTCATACCACCACACCCCATTGATATAGGGCTTAGACCTAGCGAGCAGGTAATACCTACTTAGATAAGCTGCAACGACGTCCTCGTCATAACCGACATCGTGCGATGGCCAGCCAATCTCCGTGATGTAGACCTTCTCGTCCTTACCCGCGGCCCTGGACATAACTTCATGTACCTCTCCCACCCACGCGAGAGAAGCTTCGGGCGTGTTACTCCCCAAACCGCGCCCGTAGTTATAAGGGTGAATCGAAATACCGTCGATGTACTGATAGACTCAAGCAAACTGAATCGCCCCGGGATTGGTGGAGGCTCCAACTCTTGAGAAGATGGAGCCATGAAGAAGTCAAACAAGTTCTCACCTGAGATCCGTGAGCGCGCTGTGCGCATGGTGCAAGAGCATCGCGGAGAGTATCCGTCGCTGTGGGCGGCGGTCGAATCGATTGCCCCGAAGATTGGCTGCGTGCCGCAGACGTTGCTGGAATGGATCAAGCGTGAAGAGGTCGATACCGGCGTACGTCCTGGCGTGACCAGCAGCGAGAC
>NZ_NRDP01000043.1:0-35925 GCF_002878475.1 Dyella sp. AD56 | reverse complement strand
CGAGACCATCAACGGGCTCTACAAGGCCGAGCTGATTCACCGCCGAGCACCATGGAAAACCAGAGAAGCGGTGGAACTGGCCACGCTCGAATGGGTGTCATGGTTCAACCACCAACGCTTACTCGAACCCATCGGGTATATTCCACCCGCCGAGGCCGAAGCTAACTACTACCGTCAGCTGGCTTCCGACTTGGTGCAGGCCGCATGATCACTTAAACCAAATAGCCTCCGCGAAAACCGGGGCGATTCATTTCAACATGCCAAGCCAATCCGAGGAGGATGGGCTGGCCATGATTGACGCCATCCGCCGCCTGCGGCCCAAGTGGCCTATCATCGTCCTAACCATGCTCACCAACTCCGCCCTGCTCCGGGCTATCCATGAGCGTGGCGTGGCGGGCGTCGTGGTGAAGTCTGATGGTATGGGCGAGCTGGCAACCGCTCTCCAGTTCGTTGTTGCCGGTGACAACTACGTTAGTGCAAATGCCAAGCGGCTACTTCTGAAGTCGTCCCGGCGTGACGTTGGCTCGCCAGGCGCACTGTTAACAGATCGTGAGTCCGAGGTGCTGCGTCTGTTTGCCTCTGGCCGCACTGTCTCTGAAATCGCCGCGCTGCGTGGGCGAAGTGTGAAGACCATAAGCCACCAGAAGATCAGCGCCATGAACAAGCTGGGGCTGCGCAATGATCCGGAGCTCTACACCTATGCGCATGAGCATGGGCTGTGCTGACAGCGCCTGCCTTCCTTGATCACCCGAAAGAGGTGGCTAGGACGGGCATTTACTCTCTCGCAATGACGACAGCACGCACAAATACTTGAGTCGTACATGGTGCGTCGGCCAGATGGAGCGAGCTCCGAATACTCCGGCGTGCAGAACCGAATATGAGTGCGAGGCGACTGCATGGTAAAGGCGCGCGTGACTTGGCGAAGGCGCTTTCGCCTGGATTGCACATTCCTTTGACCACCCGCTAACGGGTGGCCTTTCTTTGGGGCGACGAAAGCGGCGACGTATCGCAAGAGACGCTCACAAGGTGCATCCCTACAACGTCATGGCGTTCCGAGCCACTCCATCTCGGACAGCGCAATGCCGTGCGATGACGCATGCTCAGCCCGCCAGCGATAGTGGCTGTAGTTCCCCGGATGCGCCACGCCGAATGCGCGTGTCTGTCGACGCCAGGGGAAGCTTTCGTCGCGCCGCTCGTCCAGGGTTGTCCAGTGAACGTTGTCGTTCGAGCCTTCCAGCGTCCATGCCTGGGGATCGCGTCCCACCTGTGCGGCAGACGTAAGGGTATACATGGTCACCTGCCGCGGCTGCTTCAGATCCAGTTGAACGGCTGGCTCACTGCCACGCAGTAAGGCTTCGGTATCCGAAGTGTTGTCACTCAAGGCACGTGCAGCAGCCGTGTCGCCAGCGACGAGTACCTGCGCACCCGCGCTATCGGCCAGGTCCACCAGCGGCGCTGGCGCGGCGCTGCCCGTAGTGATCGAGGGGAGTCGTGCCTCGCCTTCGGCACTACCCCACGCCGAGGGCGCATCACCCATACGGAAGTCGAGCACTGCACCCTTGGCAAGGTCGGCATGTGCCAGCCAACTGCGGTCATAAGGCTTGCCGTTGAGCGTCATGCCCTGGATGTAGCGATTGCGATCGCTCACTTCGGGAGCTCGGATGTCGATGGTCTTGCCGTTATCCAGGTGGATGATCATGTGCGGAAAGTACGGCGCGCCGATGGCATACGTCGGCGTGCCCATGCGCAACGGATAGAAGCCCGCGGCGCTGAACACCCACCAGGCGGACATCTCTCCATTGTCTTCGTCGCCGGGATAGCCCTGCCCGATCTCGCTGCCCGTGTAGAGGCGCGACAACGCATCACGCACCTTGTCTTGTGTCTTCCATGGCTGACCAGCCAAGTCGTACATGTAGAGGATGTGGTGCGAGGGCTGGTTGCTATGCCCGTACTGGCCCATGCGCACGTCACGCGCCTCCAGCATCTCGTGAATGATGTCGCCGTAGGCGCCGGTGTGGAACTGGGTGCCGGCCGCGAAGAAGGCATCGAGCTTCTTCGCCAGGCCGTCGATGCCGCCGTAAAGATTGGCTAGCCCCTGTCCGTCCTGCACGCTGTCGAACGTCATGTTCCAAGCGTTGGTCTCGGTGTAGTCACCACCCCAGGCGAATGGATCGAAATGGTCGGCATCAATACGCCATGCTCCGTCTGGCTTTCGCCCGACAAAGAAGCCTGTCGCCGCGTCGAACAGATTGACGTAGTTGAGCGAGCGGCTGTGGAAATAGCGGGCATCGTCTGCGTAGTGCGCCGCGTAAGGGTCGGCAGCGTCGTGATCGGCCGACAGTGTCTGCGCGAGCTCAGCGATACCGAAATCGTTGAGATAGCCTGCCATCGACCACGACAATCCCTCGTCGGTACTGTTGTCGACATAGCCTTTGAACACCGATCGGGCGATGCCTTTTCGACCCGCTCCAGGTATGTCGCTGACTACAGTCGCGTCCTTCAGGGCAGCCTGATAGAACGAGCGCACATCGAAGTTGCGGATACCCTTGTTCCACGCGTCAGCAAAGGCCACGTCAGCGCTGGTGCCCACCATGAGGTCGGCGTAACCGGGCGAGGACCAGCGCGCGATCCAACCGCCGTCGCGGTATTGCTGCACGAAGCCATCGATCATCTCACCGGCTTGTTTCGGCGTTAGCAAGGCATACGCGGGCCACGCGGTGCGGTAGGTGTCCCACAGGCCGTTGTTCACATAAGGCTTGCCGGCCAGCACGCGTGCTCCGGTCTGCGTTGCCGTGCTGGCGCCAGCGGCGGCCGAGAACGGGCTGGCGTAACGATAATCCGGATGCTGTGGCGTGCCGACGTTTTCGAAGGCTTCGTTCGGATACAGAAACAGGCGATAGAGGTTGGAATACAGCGTGACTTTGTCGCCCGTACTGGCCCCGGGGATTTCGATATGGCCGAGCATTTCGTTCCAGCGTTGCGCGGCACGTGCCTGCACGCTGTCGAAGGTGTCGTCGGTAGCGATCTCTTGTGCAAGATTACGCTTGGCCTGCTCCAGGCTGATCAGCGAGGTAGCAATGCGCATCGTCACGGTTTTGTTGGCACGGGTATCGAAGCCAAACCACGCGGCCACGTGGTCACGCCCCTGACCGCTCAGCCGACCGCTTTCCGTGATGGGCCGATCGAAACTTGCGTAGAAGAACAACCGAGTGGCCCCGGTCGACAAGTGGCTCGCTACATCCGAGTAGCCACTGATGCTGCCGTGCTCCGCATCCAGCTCGATGCCGCCCTTGTCATTGCGATTGTCGAACACCAGTTGCGAGCGATCACCAGCAAAGGTGAAGCGCATCATGGCTGCATGATTGGTGGGTGTCATCGCAGCGGTGATACCGTTGTCGAACGTGACCTGGTAAAGGTCGGCGCGGGCAATCTCGTGATCGTGCGTAAAGCCGAGTGAACGGGCCTCACGATCCAGCGGTGGCGCACCGGATGTCGTGGCCGCAGGCATGATCTGGAAGGTCTGTCGATCACCCATCCACGGGCTGGGCTCGTGACTCAGCGCAAACGCCTGGATGCGCGGGTGGTTATCCGCACCGTTGTGATCCTGGTACTGGTAAATCCAGTCGGAGCCCGCCTGCGTGGTGGGCGTCCAGAAATTGAAGCCATGCGGCAGCGCCACCGCGGGGAAATTGTTGCCGCGCGAGAAATGCGCATTGGCATTCGTGCCGCGTCGCGTGTCCACAAAGGTGTTGGGCGCAGCATCGGCACGGGCTGGCGCTATATCGACAAGGCGCAGGTCATCGAGGTAACCGTGAAACGCTTCCGTGCCTTTGGGCGCATCCTCGACTAGCTCGATGGCGGCCACGGTCTTGCCGGCAGCCACCGCACCTACGTCGATGTCCAGGGCGTTCCACTGGTTGTCGTGCAGCACGCGGGAACTGCCCTGCGCGGCGGCGCTTGCGTGCACGCGATGCTGGTCCACGGCATTGAGCGCCGACAGGCGCGTTCCGTCGGTAAACACCAGATCGACCGCCACATACTGCGCGTAACCGCGTGCCTGGCCGGAAGCATCCGCGGGGAGCACCACATACGACAAATGGGTGGAGGCTGTAACGGGCTGCTTCAGTCGATAGAGCGTGGCGCGTCGCTCGCGTCCATCCGTGACGGCATCGGCGTCGTATCGCAGGCTGCGGATACCGGTAAAGCCGGCGCCCGGCCGAGAGGTGAGGGAGTCCTCTTTGCCGGGGCCGGGTACCACGCTCATTCGCCAGCCTTGGACGCTGGCCGATACCGGCTGGGCATCGCCCGCCTCGAATGAGGTGACGAAGCCCGGGGTGGTTGTCGCGCCGTGCGCGATGCCCGCGAGACTTAGGGAAATGGCGACACCCAACATGCAACGGCTCACGTCCATCCGCACTTTCCGCATTTCCCCTTCCCTCGCTTTCGCTCGTTGATCTAATCACAAATTAGATCGATCTAAAACCCCTACCCAAAAAAGGGCCACGCGATGGTGACCCTTGCTTCAGGACGCTTCGGGACTGTAACGCGCTTTTGCACTCGGATGCTTGCTGCGATGCAAAAGCCCTATGCCATCCGCGGGCTACATCTGCTGCGCAAGGTTAACCAGCAAAGCAGGCAGCCGGCGCACTGGCGAACGCATCTGCCCCCATAGTTCAAATTTAACCCGGATGTTATTGACCCGAATAAATATACCCGGGTATATTTCGCACCCATCGCGTCCAATCGGGCGCAAGGAACCATTCGCATGTCCCAGACCCCATACCTCGAGCCGACCGCAGCTGCCGGCCGGAGCTTTGTCATGCGCGGCCTCACCGGCAACGTCGTTATGCTCAACTTGCTGCGCTTCCGTAACGTCGCCGACTACGCCGCCACGCCTGAGCTGGCTCCGCCCTCACCCATCACCGGAGAGGAAGCCTTTCGGCGGTATATCGCCCACACGTTGCCATTTCTGCACGAGTCCGGCGGCGACGTCGCCTTCCTCGGTGAAGGTGGACCGTTTCTGATCGGACCACCTGACGAACGCTGGGACATGGCGATGCTCATCTGGCAGCAAAGCGTTGAGTCGTTCCTTGGCTTTGCCTCACATGACGCTTACCTGGCGGGCATGGGGCATCGCACGGCGGCACTGGAAGACTCACGCCTGCTACCGCTAACGGATGCGACTCAAGGGTTCATGGAGAGAACGCAATGAACCAACCGCACATGGCACAACACAACGAGCGCAATGTCCGCCTGCTTCCCCGTCATTGGGCGTGGCTTGAGGCACAGCCGCGCGGCGTCCATGCGAGCTTGCGCCTGCTGGTGGAAATGGCCAGCCGGGATATGGATGGCCATTTCCGCGCAGTGCGAATCAAGGAAGAGTGCTACCTGTACATGCGCGACATGGCGGGCGACCGCCCCCATTTCGAAGAAGCCGTTCGCGCGATGTTCGCTAACGACACCGATGGATTGCAGCAACAGATGACGTCCTGGCCTACGCCTGTGCGCACGCACATCACCGCGCTGTTGGCCGCAACCCAGGTAAACGTCATCGGCAAAGAGCGCATGTGATGGATCGCGCAAGGCGCAAGGCACTCACCCAGTTCTACAAGCTGGCGCTACCGCCAATGGGCATCTACGCCGTTCGGAATCTGGCCAACGGGAGAATGCTGGTGGATCAGAGCACCAACCTGACCGGCGCCCTCAACCGCCATCGGACTGAGCTGAAGCTCGGCAGCCATCGCAACAAGGCGCTCATGGACGATTGGCGCGCACACGGTGACGCAGGCTTTGTGTTCGAGGTGCTGGAGAAGATCGAGGAGCGACCGGAGCCGGACTTTGACTACAAGGCGGAGATGACCCGGCTTCTCGCTCTGTGGCATACCCGCGTGCCACCCGGGTCTGCGGCTTCCTACCTCTAGCAGCGGGCGGCAGCGCGACGCATACAAAGTCCTTGCATCGCAAGCGCGACGATAGAGGGGATGGGTTTGCCTGATCGGGCATAGTTCCGTATCTTTGAACTTTAGAACATCACTCCCCTCCCCACACACGCAAAGAGGTTCCCCATGGAATATCGGCATTTGGGTGCATCAGGCTTCAAAGTGCCCGTACTCAGTTTCGGCACCGGCACGTTCGGTGGCAAAGGCGACTTCTTCGGCGCCTGGGGCAATACGGACGTCGCGGAAGCCAAGCGTCTGGTGGATATCTGTCTCGACGCCGGGCTGACCCTGTTCGACAGCGCGGACATCTACTCCAACGGCGTGGCCGAATCGGTACTTGGCGAGGCCATCAAGGGCCGTCGCGATCGCGTGCTTATCTCCACCAAGGCCACGTTCCGCTTCAGTGACGAACCGAACGATGTGGGCTCATCGCGCTTCCATTTGCTGAAGTCCTGCGATGCTGCCCTCAAGCGCCTGGGCACCGATTACATCGACCTGTTCCAATTGCACGGCTTCGACGCGAAGACGCCCGTGGAAGAAACACTGTCCACGCTCGATGACCTCGTGCGCGCGGGCAAGATCCGCTACGTGGGCGTGTCGAACTTCTCCGGCTGGCACCTGATGAAGTCCCTTGCCGTGGCCGATCGCTACGGTTACCCGCGTTACGTCGCCAACCAGGCGTACTACTCGCTGATCGGCCGCGATTACGAGTGGGAACAGATGCCGCTGGGTATCGACCAAGGTGTAGGCGCTGTCGTGTGGAGCCCGCTGGGCTGGGGCCGCCTGACCGGCAAGATCCGTCGTGGTGCCGCGCTCCCCGAGACGAGCCGACTACACAAGACCGGCGACATGGGGCCGCAGGTGAGCGACGAATATCTCTACCGCGTGATCGATGCGCTGGATGAGGTCGCCGCGGAAACAGGCAAGACCGTGCCGCAGATCGCGCTGAACTGGCTGCTGCAGCGCCCGACGGTATCGACCGTGGTGATCGGCGCGCGCAACGAGGAACAACTGAAGCAGAACCTCGGTGCGGTGGGTTGGAACCTCACCAAGGAGCAGGTGGCGAAGCTGGATGCCGCGAGTGCCGTGACGCCGGCATACCCGTACTGGCACCAACAGGGTTTCCAAGAGCGCAATCCTTCGCCAGTGTAACTAGCATCAAAAAGGGCGCCTCATCGGGGCGCCCTTTTTGTCTTCCCGCAGCAAACCTCAGCCTGCGTTGAGCGCCTCATCCACCATGGCCTGCGCTTCTTCCAGCAGGCGCTGCAGATGCGCCTCGTCCTTAAAGCTTTCAGCGTAGATCTTGTAGATGTCCTCGGTGCCCGACGGACGCGCGGCGAACCAGCCGTTGGCCGAGGCCACTTTGATGCCGCCGATAGCTGCGCCATTGCCCGGCGCACGATCCAACACAGCCTCGATCTTTTCGCCGGCAAGCTGCGTGCTCTTCACCTGATCGGGCGACAGCTTCGAAAGCCTGGCCTTCTGCTCGGTGTTGGCCGGCGCGTCGACGCGTTCGGATACCGGGCGGCCCAGCTCGTGGGTCATCTCGCGATACAGCTCGCCCGGATCCTTGCCCGCACGCGCAGCGATTTCCGCCGACATCAGCGCCGAGGCGATACCGTCCTTGTCAGTACTCCAGACGCCGCCATCGCGACGCAGGAAGGACGCGCCCGCGCTTTCTTCGCCGCCAAAGCCGAGCGATCCGTCGAACAAACCGTCAACGAACCACTTGAAGCCCACCGGCACCTCATAGAGCCTGCGACCGAGCCGCTTGGCCACCCGATCGATCAGCGCCGAGCTGACCAGCGTCTTGCCCACAGCGGCGTCGCTGCGCCACTGCGGACGATGGCGGAACAGGTAATCCACCAGCACGGAAAGATAGTGATTGGGCAACAGCAGCCCCGTGCTGCGTGTGACGATGCCGTGGCGGTCATGGTCGGTGTCGCAGGCGAAGGCCACGTCGTAGCTGTCCTTCAGGCCGATCAAGCGCCGCATGGCGTAGGAGGACGAGGGATCCATGCGGATCTTGCCGTCCCAGTCGACGCTCATGAAACGAAAGGTGGGGTCCACCACCTCGCTGACCACCGTCAGGTCGATGCCGTAGCGTTCGGCGATCGGCGCCCAGTAATGCACGCCGGAGCCGCCGAGCGGATCGACGCCAAGATGCACACCGCTGGCACGGATCGCATCGAAGTCGATCACGTTCGCCAGATCGGAAACATAGGCGTCGAGATAGTCATGCTCGTGCGTGGTCGATGCACGCAGTGCCTCGGCCAGCGGCACGCGACGCACGTCGCGCAAGCCGCCTTCGATCAACGCGTTCGCGCGCTTCTGCACCCAGCCTGTGATGTCCGTATCCGCCGGACCGCCATTGGGCGGGTTGTACTTGAAGCCGCCGCCATCGGGCGGATTGTGCGAAGGCGTCACCACAATGCCATCAGCCAGCCCGCTCGTGCGTCCCCGGTTGTAAGTGAGGATGGCGTGCGAGATAGCCGGTGTCGGCGTGTACTCGCCCCCCTTGGAAACCATGGTGTGCACGCCGTTCGCAGCAAGCACTTCCAGTGCGCTTTCCAGCGCGGGCTGCGACAGTGCATGCGTGTCGATGCCGATGAACAGCGGGCCGTCGATACCCTTCCCTGCGCGGTATTCGCAGATGGCCTGGGTAATGGCCAGCACATGCCACTCGTTGAAACTGTGATCGAACGAACTGCCACGATGGCCGGACGTGCCAAAGGCTACGCGCTGGCTGGGCACGCCCACATCAGGGCGCAGATCGATGTAAGCGCCACGCAGACGGGCAACGTCCACCAACTGGGCTTCGGGAGCCGACTTGCCGGCCAGTGAACTGAGGCGACTGCTCATCGGCGCACCCCGTCCCGGACGACAGAAACAGGCTGGCTCAAGCGGTAAGACGTGGTCATGCGAAAACGCATCCTGGGTCTGCAGAAAGACCCGCATTGACCCTCGCCACACCGCTACGTGTCAATACCGCAAGCGTTTTGCGGCGTGGATATCAGGTGAAATGTGGACTGCAAGGGCGGACATCGTTCAGCGCAATTGGCTGTCCTTGCTGCCACGGCGGTTATACCCGCTGAATGCGTCTTCCTGGTCGTGCGTGGTTTGGCAGTTGACGCACAGGCGCACGCCCGGCACCGCCTGACGCCGTGCTTCCGGAATCGGTGCATCGCACTCTTCGCAATGGGTAAGCCCGGGGCCTTTCTGCAGACGGCTGCGTGCACGCTTCACCGCATCTTCCACGGTCGCGTCGATCTGATCCTGTACAGCGCCGTCGCCGGCCCAACCTGTCGCCATGGCTGCCATCTCCCATACTTGCCGTGACCCCGCCAGGGTGCCACCGGCTAAATGTAGGGCCGCAAAGGCTTTTTTCCACCCCTTGGGGCAGTAGAGGCTATCCGCGGTTCAGAACCGTTTGCGCAGGAAGTAGCGTGCGCCACCCACCGGATGGTCCGGAATTTCGCCGAATACGGTGTAACCCAGCTTCTCGTAGAAGCCGCGCGCCTGGAACGCAAAGGTGTCGAGCCATGCCCCCACGCAACCACGCTCCAGGGCTATCTGCTCGGCACGCTGCATGAGCGCCGTGCCGACATCCTGTCCACGCATGGATTCCGGAACGGCGAGGAGATCCACGTGCAGCCAGTCGAGCGCGGTTTCGCCCCACAGGCCGCCAACCGTATGGCCATGCTCATCGCGTAGCGCGATCACCAGCGGCTGGATGTCCAGCGTGGGTACCTTGCTCTGGTTATAGGCCAGCAAGGGAGCGGCAATGGCGCCGCGATCGGCGGCATCAGGCTCATCGATGCTGTGCAGGTGCCAGGACATCAACGCGCGGCATCCGGCGTGGTCGATGCCTGTGGCGGCACTGCCGTGGACCCGTTGATCTCGGCCACGTCACTGCTGCCATCGAAACCACCACCCAGGGCCTCGATCAGGCGGATGGAAATGTCAGTCTGCTGGCTCTCCAGCAGGGCAAGGCGCTGCTGTGCCACCAACAACTGCTGGCGGCTGGTGAGTGGCGTCAGCGGACCCCGCAGACCGCCCTGATAGGCCTTCAACGCATCGTCCCAGCTCTTCTGTGCGTCATCCACGGAGCGCTTCTCCAGCACGATCTGCTGACGAACGGAGTTGAGCGCGGAGACCTGATCGGAGACGTCGTTGAGCGCACTGATCAGCAGGCCGTTGTAGCGAGCCACCATGGCGTCGTAGCCCGCGTCCGCTGCTGCCAGGTTCGCACGGCGACGACCACCATCGAAGATCGGCAGGCTCAGCGCCGGGCCAAACGCGTACTGCCGCGCCTGCAGCGAGAGCACATTGGTGCTCGCGCCTACGGCGATCAGCCCGGCCATGGCCGAAACGCTGATATTCGGCAGGAATTCCTTCTTGGCGGCCTTGACCTCTTTGCTGGATGCTTCGATTTCCCAGCGCGCCGCCACCAGGTCTGCACGGCGACCGAGCAGATCCACGGGCAGCTTGTCGGGCAGCACGGCCGGGCCGTGGTCAGCCATATGCGGACGTTCGATGGCGAGGCCGCGATCCGGCCCCTGCCCCAACAGCACCGACAGGCTGCTGCGCGCAGCATCGATAGCACGGTCGGCAGCCACCTTCTGCTGCTCGGCACCCGCCAACTGCGAGTCAGCGAGATGTTCCTGCTGCGGCGTGTCGAGGCCACCCTTCACCAGCTTGCGCGTGACATCAAGGGTGCGGCTGGAGCGCTCGAGTTCGGCGTCGGCCACGTCTTTCTCGGCAAACGCATAGCTCAGCTGCACATAGGCACGAGCCACGTTCACCGACAACTCGATACGTGCGGCATAAGCATCAATCTCGGCCGCGCGGCTGCGGCCCAACGCGCCTTCCCAGGCGGCTCGCTTGCCGCCCCACAGGTCGAGATCCCATGAGAAATCCGCGGTGAGCGATTTGCTCCAGGCGAACTTGCCGAGCACGTACTCGGGATAGAGCGGGTTCTTCTTCGACAGGTCGGCGCCGGTGATTGATGCATCAAAACCCGCCTGCGGCTTGCGGCTGGCGTTGACGCTGTCGGCGATAGCCTGTGCTTGCCGTGCGCGCGCCTGCGCCTGGTCCAGACTGGGGTTGTTCTTCAGTGCCTCTTCAATCAGCGCAGTGAGCTGCGGATCGCCATAGCCCACCCACCAGTCCTGCTTCGGCCACGCGGTGGGGCTGAGCTGCACATCGGCCAGGCTACGCTCGGATTTCAGGTTGCCCGGGTCGGTCATGGTGCCCGTGGTATGCAGGCCGCGACTGGTCGCGCAACCGGCAAGGACGAGGCTGAGCGCAATGGCGGCAGGAAGGGCAATGGAACGCATGGCGGATATCCGGAAAAGAAGACGCAGAAGTGCGCGGCGCTCGTTGCGGCGTGAAGGGCCGCAACAGAGGTTTATAGAACATCGCGCAACGGACGCGAGCGCTCACTTATATGCCGATTATATCGCTGCGTCTCAAGGGTGCGTAGCGCGGTTTCGCGCGAAAACACCGCCACCAGGCCTCTACTTTTGTCCAATTGCCAGCGCCCTGACGAGCACGCTCGCACTTGGCGACGCGGCCCTGCCCACTTAACCTCAAGGGCCGCCCGCGATGCTCGCCATTGCCGAGCCCCGCCACATGTCACGCAAGGAACCCACGCGCATGCCCAAAGTTTCGTCTGCCAGCATCGTTTCGACGGATAGCCATTACCTTCATCACATCGAAGCCGGCCATTTCAAACTCGACACCGACGAACCCGTGAAACTCGGCGGGAAAGGCACGGGCCCAGCGCCGTTTGACTACTACCTGGCATCACTCGCCGCGTGCACGGCGATCACCTTGCGTATGTATGCCGAGCGCAAGGGCTGGGAGCTTGGCGAGTTCCGTGCAGAGCTGCAGCTCGATCGCGACGATGAGGGACGCTTGCACGTCATGCGCACACTGCACGCCACCGGCCCGTTGACGGACGAACAATGGGATCGCCTGCTGGAGATCGTCGCCAATACACCGGTCACCAAGGCGATGCGCGAAGGCGTCGACATTGCCAGCCGTCGCGGCGACATCTCTCCATCGACATGAATCGAAAGCACGGAGCGAAATGCAGTCCAATGGCTAGCCCAAGGTGGACGTGCACCGGTAGGTAAGCCGACATCCGACCCGGAGCGAGGGGCGGCGATGCGCGAACACACCGCATCGCCCGTACAATCTCCTGCCCACGTGAGTACAAAGGGTCACGGTCATCATGGGGAAGGTAGTCATGCGGGAAGCTTTAGCGCCACGCACCTGGGGCCGCCATGTGGCTGTTTGCCTCGGCTACGCCCTCACCTACGCGCTGCTAGGCCGCATTTTTGTTTCTCACTGGAACCTACCTACCGGTCTGCGTGTGGCCTGCCTGTTGCTGTTCCCTTATCGCTATTGGCCCGCATTGCTGGTCGGCGAATGCATTCCGGTGGGCTACCAGGCTTGGCATGGCGTCGGCGAGTTCGGCTGGCGCTGGTTCGCGCTGGCGGCCCTACCTCCCGTTTTGCCGCTGATGGCCATGACTGCCTGGGTGCGTCGACATGCACGCCTGCTGCTGGATCGTCACCAGATCAACATGCCGATGCTGCTCGGCCTGATTCTCGCCAGCGCCGTGTTAATCGCGCTTGATGATGTTCTGGTGGCCATGGCAGTGCAGATGCCTGCGGGACAGCCGGCTCCAGTGCTCGATGCGCAGACGATCTTCGGCTACTTCATGAGCAATTACCTCGGTGCGCTGGCCATTGCACCAGCGGCCATCGCTCTCGTTCTCGCCTTGGCGGACCATGCCACGGAAACGCCACGATGGCGCAACCGGCTCGCCAAGGATGCCGCTGTCGGCGTGCTCATCCCGCTGCTGGTGTTGATGGGGCTGGTCTTCAGCAGCCAAGGCGACAGCATGCAAATATTCCGCATCGCCATGTTCCTTCCCGTGGTGTGGCTCACCTCCCGCCATGGCTGGCAAGGTGCCGCGATAGGCGGCACGCTGGCCAGCGTGGCCGTCACCATGACCTCATCCATCGTGCGTGATCCGGCGGTGATTCAAGCGCAAGCGCTCATCGCCTTCGCCATTACCACGCTGCTCATGCTCGGTTCGCGCATTGTGCAGCAGGCGCAGGTGAACCAGCCTGACCAAACGGATGCCTTGCGCGGCTTCCAGTTGGCCCAGCAAGGGCTATATCTCGAAGAACTTCGATTGCGCCAAGCCGCCGATACCCTCGAACATATCGGCCACACCATTCGCGAGAACCACAGCCGCCTGCTCGACCGACTTCGGCATGTATTGCCGTCCAACGAAGAACGCACTTACGCGCGACAGGTAGCCCAGGCCCAACATGAAATGCACCGACTAGCCAATGCACTGTATCCGCGCGGATGGCGCGAGCGCGGCGTGCCCGCGACGTTGCGCGAGGGCCCTTTCGCGCAGGCCATCCATATGGCGGGCGCCACATATGCCTGCGAACTCTCGGGCCGCGGCTTGAGCCAGCTCGCGCCCGACGTGCATATGGCGCTTTACCGGCTGGCCTGTGAGGTGCTGGTCCACGTGCTATCACGTGGCCCTATGCAGGACATCCAATTGCGCCTGCGCGGCGGCCACACGCGCGGGCGGCGCTGGGTCGTCATGCGACTCGAGGGAAGGTGCGCGTCGTCCCAGGCGCCGACGCCGGACCGGGATCCCATCCATGCCGTCGACAACGAACCCTGGAAGCAGGCCATGACCTTGCTCGGCGCGAGTGGGCTGGGCATTTCATCGATCCGCGACCGCACGCACATCTATGGTGGTGACGTGCATGTTCGCGACCTCGATCCACTGGTCAGCGTGACGCTGCTGCTGCACGACTCCTTGCGGGGCTCACCAGCAAACCGGGGCGCCTCCCGCTAGAGGTGCCGCGACGGATCGGTGCCGTGATTGTCCATGGCCATCACGAAGCCATAACGCAGCGAAAAGTGGCCACGCCCCACTAACGCATCGATTGAAATAGCGGCGCCTCTACACATCACGCCCTCCCTTGCCTTCCTGAACGGAAGGCCTCTCGCCCACAGGGCGGCCTAAACCCTCTCGCATCCACCCGCATCGGACTCGCTGTATGCGTGACGGCTGGTCGCGCCCCCACCTGTCGAGGCATGGATGAAATACGCATTGATCGTGCTGTGCTGGATGTCCTGCCTACTGGGCATGCCTGCCCTTGCCCAACCCGCCCCGGGTGACATGAACGTGCACTGGGATCCCGGTGCCGCCGATTGCCAGGCGCGCCCACCGAAGCCGCTGCAGGTGCACCGCTACGACCAGAACACCTACATCCTGCGAGAGAGCCTTTGCCAGACGTACGAAGGGCCGTTCATCTACCTGCTCATCGGCTCGTCGCGTGCGCTACTCATCGATACCGGCGACGTGACGGACGCCAGCAAGATGCCGCTAGCGTCGACCGTATTGGGACTGCTCCCTGTCACAAACGGCAAGCGCCTCCCGTTGCTCATTGCCCACACGCATGGCCACCTAGACCACCGCAGCGGCGACGGCCAGTTTGCCAGCGCGCCTGACGTTGCCATTGTCGGTACCGACTTGCCGCACGTCATCGATGGCTTCGGCTTTCGCGATTGGCCCAACGACATCGCGCACATTGATCTGGGCAGCCGCACGGTTGACGTGATCGCCACACCCGGCCACTACCCATCACACGTATCGTTCTACGACAACAACACCGGCCTGGCATTTACTGGCGACTTCCTGCTGCCGGGCCGCCTGATCATCGACGACACCGACGCGGATCGCGCCAGTGCCTCGCGCATCAATCAGTTCCTGCACGATCGCCCCGTCACCTATGTGCTCGGCGGCCACGTCGAACTCGACCGAAGCGGACAGGCTGAACCCATGGGTTCGACCTGGCATCCGGATGAAGCGCCACTTGCGCTCGGCAAGCAGGACCTGGCACAACTTCCGCAAGTGCTCGCGGCGTTCAACGGGTTCTACAGCCAGTCCGGCCGTTTCGTCATGTACAGCCAGACACGCATGCTGCAAGTGGCGGGCACGATCGCCATTCTTCTCCTGGTCGTCATCGCCCTCTCCCTACGCTGGTGGTTCAGACGCCGACGCCACGCCCGTGCCGGTCACCTTTGAATCTTTCCAACGGAGCGCTTCATGCACCCTTCGCTTCCTGCGACGATGACGGAGATCCACATCAGCACGCCAGGCGCGCCCGATGTGCTGCAACCGATACAAGTGCCCGTACCTGCGCCGAAGCCTGGTGAAGTGTTGATCCACGTACGCGCGGCCGGGGTGAATCGCCCTGACGTGCTGCAACGCGAAGGCAACTACCCCATTCCGCCCGGTGCCAACCCGATTCCCGGCCTGGAAGTTGCCGGCACCGTCGCAGCAGTCGGCGACGGCGTCACCGCACACGCCATCGGTGAAGACGTCTGCGCGCTCACCAATGGCGGGGGCTATGCCGAGTACTGCGTCGTGCCTGCCGGGCAAGTGCTGCCGATCCCTAGGGGCGTTTCCATGCAGCAGGCGGCAGCCATTCCAGAAACGTTTTTCACCGTATGGGCCAATCTGTTTCAACTGGGGCGCGCTCGCCATGGGGAGGTGGCGCTCATACATGGAGGCACCAGCGGTATCGGCACGACCGCGCTCATGCTTTGCCGAGAGTTCGGCATACGTGCGTTCGCCACCGCGGGTGGCCAGGAGAAATGCGACGCGATTCGCGAACTGGGCGGCGAGCCGATCAACTACCGGCAAGAGTCGTTTGCGGAGGTGGTGCTGGCGCGTACCGAGGGGCGTGGCGCCGATGTCATCCTCGACATCATGGGCGCGCCGTACTTCTCGGACAACCTCACTACCTTGGCGCGGGACGGCCGCTTACTGCTGATCGGCTTCCTGGGCGGCGGCACGGCCGAGCACGTCAACCTTCACGCGATTATGGCCAAGCGCGCCGTTGTCACCGGATCGGCCATGCGTCCTCGGTCGTCGCAGGAGAAGGTCAGCATCGCGGCATCACTCAGGGAGCACGTGTGGCCGGTACTGGCAGAAGGGCGCTGCCTGCCACTGATTAACGCCACTTATCCGCTGCTACGCGCCGCCGATGCTCATCGGCACATGGAGAGCAGCCAGCACATTGGCAAGATCGTGCTTACCCTCTAGCGAGACACCACCCCTACGCTCAGTAAACCGCGTCCGGCTGCCGATCCGAAGGAAACGGCGTATGCCCATGCATGGTTTCCAGCCATTCGTCCATCTGGCGGCGGGCTTCGCGAATTTGCATTTCCCCGGTCGGATGCCGGCGCAACTGCGCGCGCAGCACTTCGACTTCCTGCTGCAGCAGCGCATTCTGCTCGATCAGCTCGTCGCAGGCGCGACTCAGCAGGTCGTTATCGCGATCCCATTCCATGAAGGCACCGCCTTGTCCCGGGAGGGAAAACTACGTTGCCCGCCACGCCGTTAAAGCGTCGTGACACTTTGGCTAAGACTTTCGCGTCGCCATGAGTCGGCACCCCGGCCGGTACAGAACAAGCCCGCCCTGGGCGCGTTCCAGGCCCACCCCATGGGCATGAATGCCATCACCTGGGACCATCTACCAGCCGAATTCGATGCCCCTCAACCTCGCCGCTCAGTGGCACACCAGTACGGGTATGTCACAGCTGAGCATGACCTTGTGCGGCACGCTACCCAGCAGCATGCGCTCCACGCCATCATGGCCGCGCGACCGCATCACGATGAGATCGCAATGGTGTTTCGCCGCTGCCGCCACAATGGCCACGTACGGGCGAAGGTCACAGGCGATCTCGGTTTCGCATCGCACATGGGCCGCGTCGGCGCGTTTGACCACTTCATCAAGGAACGCTTGCGCCCGCACCTTGGCAGCGTCGGAATAACAGGGCTTGTGCTGCAACAACTCCGACATGAAGGACACCGTGGAAAGTGGTGGCAGCACATGAACGCCAAAAACCGTGGCGCCCAGCGCCGCGGCCAACTGAATACCGGTGTCGACCGCCTTCAGTGCGGATTCGGAACCATCGACCGGCAGAAGGATGTTCTTGAACATGACCTGGCCTCCCATGATTTCCCGGCTCCAAGTTTAGTCCTGCGGCGTTTGCGTGACGTGCACGCCTGCCATGCGGCGGATTGCCGCCAAGCGGCCGTTCCACCGGGCCACGCCCTAAGCTGGTAAGCGCACGCTCCGTGACGGGCGCTGCACGGCAGCGGCGTCACGCTGGCTTTCGGCGTCCATGAACGCCCTCTTTCGCCGCGTCTGCGGCTACCAGCGAGGAACCCATGTTCAAACACATCCTCATCCCCATCGATGGCTCCGACGTCTCCCTGCGCGCCGCGAAAACCGGCATCGAGCAGGCCGTACTGACCAAGGGAAAAGTCACCGCGATCCACGTGATCTCGCCGTTCCAGACCATCGCCTATATGGGCGCCATCCTGGCCGCCACCGAGTTTGCCTACGACGACGAAGCCAAGGCCAACGGCCAACGTTATCTCGAGCAGGTGAAGGGGCTGGCAGAAGCGGCTGGCGTGCCGTTCGAGGGCGTCGCTGAGTTCGGCGATCAGCCTTACGAGACGATCGTGCAAGCCTGCAAGGACAAGCAGGCCGACCTTATCGTGATGGGCTCGAACGGCTGGCGCGGCATGACACGCCTGCTATTGGGCAGCGAAACGCACAAGGTGCTGCTGCGCGCCAACGTGCCCGTGCTCGTCTGCCACTGACCGAGCTTCGCGCCGCATCCTGCATGCAATCGGTGCCGCGATAGATGTCGCGGCACCGACACTCGACTTCACAGACTCAGTTTCAAATCCGCCACATACGTCCGTTGCGGAAACGGGTGGTACAGGTAGTACTTCTCGTTGTTGATGTTGTCGATGCCGAACGAAGCCGCCAGATGGTCGTTGATCTGGTAGTGCGCGCGCACGTCGAACACGGTGAACTTGTCGAAGGCACCGAACACGTGCGGCGTGTTGTCGGTGTTGTCCAGCGTCGAGTACTGCCTCCCGCTGTAACGCCCGGCTAGCGTGAATGCCCATGCGGCGTCGGGCCGGTACGTCGCCACAGCCGTCGCGCGCCAACGCGGAACATACGGTGCGTGCTTGCCTTCTGAAGTGGTGCCGGCCGTGCTCGCGAAGCTATCGTTCGAGAGGATGGTCGAGTCCACGAAGGTCACGCTGCCGGATAGCTCCAACCCCTGGATCAGCACGTTGTCCTTCTGCGCCACCAGCTCGATGCCGCGATTGCGCAGCTTGCCTACGTTCATCACGTAGGTCACCGGCACTGCCACGTTGGGCAGGGTCGATGTCTGCGAGATCAACGCATTCTTCGTGTTTTCCTGGAACAGCGACAGGCGCAGCATGCCTTGGTCAATCACGTGCTCCACGGCCAGCTCGCCGCTGCGCGCGGTTTCAGGCTTCAGGTCGGGGTTGGGCACGCTATAGGTCGAGCCGGTTTGCACCAGTTGGTACAGCTCACCCACCGTCGGGAAACGGATGGCCTTGGCCAGCGAGCCCGCAATGCGCCAATCGGCTGCGACGTTCCATTGCAGGGTGGCCTTGGGCGAAAAGCCATTCGCCTTTTCCACTGGCTGCTGCACGCCGGTTTTACCGCTGAAGTTGTAGCCGTCGCTGGCCTTCCACCATTCGTAGCGGCCGCCCCATGTCAGCAGCCAGTTCGGCGCGAAGTGCCATGCATCCTGTAGCCACAAGGCCTGCGTCTGCGTCTTGCCGCGGCCGGTCGAGTACAGCGTGGTGAGGGTATCCGGGTCCTGCCAATCGCTCAGATTGGTGGTCGGGTTGTTGAGTTTGTACTCGTCCGCATGTGCGCCGACAGACACCTCATGCGCCCCGTCATACCCCTGCGGACGCCAGATGCCCGTGGCATCGACCGTGGACCACTGCGTGCCGCCGTAGCTCGCCAATCGACCATTGGTGGTCAACCCCGTCCCGGTGGTTACGCCGGCCGGCTGCCATTGGTTATCCCTGAGAAAGTCGTAGTGCGTCACCACGAACGATGCGTCGTAGTTACCCTTGGTATCTGACTTCACCGACAAGCCTTGCATCAGGTGGTCCGCGCTGAGCTGGTAGACATTGCTGGCAAAGCCCGCCACCTTGCCGTAAGTCGGATGGCCGGCCGTGTCCGTCAGGTAGGTGTCCGTGCTCGACTGGCCGTGGTTGTGCCAGTAGCCCACCAAATAGGTCGCCTTCCATTGCGGAGTGATGTCGTAAGTGAACTCGCCATTGAGGTCCAGCATGCTCGTGTGCAGCAAGCCACCCGCGCCATAGACGTTCGCCACCTGCCCCAACTTGTTCAGCGCCGGAATGGTGCCGCCGGTGCCGGCAGGCGTTGCACTGCCAGTGATAATGGACAGCGGCTGGCTGAAGCTGTTCATCGCGTTGGCGCCGAAGAACCAGCCGAAGTTGCCGCTGCGCCCGCCCGCCGTGAGGCTCGTCTGGCTGGTGCTGTAGTTGCCGTGCGTGCCGTACAGATCGAAGGACTGCACCGCCTCCGTCTGCTTGATGGTCACCTCGGTCTTATCAGGCATGCGCGTGACAATGTGCATCACGCCGCCCATCGAGTTGCCCGCGTAGGCAGCAGAGAACGGGCCGTACATCATGTCGATGTGGTCGATGGCCTCCGGTGAGGTCATGCCCCAGCGCGGCGCACCGATGGTGTTGTTGTTAGCGATCAACGCCGAGATCGGGATGTCGTCGATATAGACCAGCGTGCGCGCACTGGAGTTGACGCCCCAAGTGCGGGTAGCCAGCACCGGCTGGGTGTCACCGTAATTGCGCTTGCGCACGAACAGGCTCGGCAGGTACTTCGCCGCATCCTCCACATCCACGGCATTGATCGTGGCTTCGACGCGCTCGGCAGGTACCGAGGCCAGGGTTGCCGGAAAACCTGGCTCCACTAATTTCTGCGTGGCAGCGGATACCTTGACCGCACCCAGACTGGTGACCTTCTTGTCCGGCGCCGTCTGATCCGGCGAATCACTGGGACCCGATTGAGCCATGACAATAGAGGAAGCAAGCAGCGTGAGCGGCAATCCAAGGGCCGCTCCGCGCATGAAGGAAAAGCGCATGACATGAATTCCATGATGTCCCGCGACGCGGCGCGGGACTGGGGCACAGGCAAGCACGGGCATACGGGCGCGTCGCCACACCCATCCCCTGTGTTGCCATCCATTCGGGTGGCGTCGCAGGACGCGCGCCACTCCGCTAGACCGTTATCCCAGCAGGACGAACGGTGGCCCTCGCGGATTCGCGCTTAGTAATGGCTGCGCATGCCAGGGCGCCGTGGCGCGCATGTCCGGCGTAACAGCCGGTAGGGGAGCAGCAAGAAGAAGGGCGACGACTCCGCCAGAAAGCAGCGGCGTATGCGCCAGCATGGCGCAGTAGCCGCACTGATCCATGTGCAGCGACGGATCGCTGGGCATACCCGGCATGCCAGGCATGGGCATACCAGCCATGTCGGCATGATCGTCGCCATGGCCGTGGCTGGCGCACCAAGCCCCTGCATCTGCGGAAACCAACGCCGAGAGCACACGCGAAACGGTCGGCGCAGCCACGAGCAGCCACATGGCGGCAAGAGCCAGCCATGCAACCAAGCGTCGTGATGTCCTGCGTCGGATCAAGCCATTCCCCAACCCTTGAGTGGGCTCCAGACATGATCGCACGATCGATAACATCAGGGTACGGGTTGACGGGTGCGGCGTTGCGTCGCCCGCGACTATTACTAGCGAGTTGCCGCGCCCCTCAATGCGCCTCGCAATGCGAAGCATCGAACCCAATGGTCTTCGACGCATGGTCGTACATCAGCCGATACCGGCCGATCAAATCGGCCCCGAGCAGCATGGCCGGCTCACCATGGAAATCATCCGCCAACATGGGCAGGTCCACGACCTGGGCCGTGGCGTTGGTGAGCGTAAGGCCAGCAAACCGCACCTCGCCCACGGGACCGGTGCGCGGCACCCGCTTGTTCCCGCTCGTGCCGTAGATCGCCGTGTCGTCGTGAAATACCGATGAGGCGACATCGATGCCCGCCTTGCTCGCAAAACCCGGCGTCAGGCGAGTTTGCCGCGACCCGGAATCGAGCACGGCGATACCTTCAGCGCCGTTTACCGTCACGGGCAACGTCAGCAGTGTGGTGCCTTCGTCGACACCGGCGTGCACGACGTGTGCACCGCCGAGGATCTTCTGCACATCCGCAGGCGTGGGATAGATCGTGACCTGGCGGCACGGAAAGTCGAAAACGACCACAGCCTTGTCCATGAAGTCATTGCCAAGCACACCTGCCTGTTGACCGCCGTCCTTCCGATCAGGAAGACCGAACGCCTCCGCGCCGTGATAGTGCAAACCGCCGAGTGACACATCATCAATGCGAAACATCGACACCTTCGCCGACCCGGTCTGCCCGGATAGATCCTGCTCCTTGCCTGCGACCTTGGGCAGGCGCGCCTCATCGGCAAACCACTGGTACACAGCCGGTCCATCAGCACCGGTATCGAGAATGAAGGGATACGGCCCCTTGCCGTTGACGTAGACCGGTACCGTGTCGTGCCCGTTGGGCGATGCACTCAGGGCGACCTGCGGCTCAACGGAGCGATCCGCGGCATGTGCTTGCACACCGCATACGCTTGTCACGGCCATAGACCACACCCCCAGCGACATCAAGAGGTGACGCATGTATGAACTCCTTCCTGGCGGATGAGAACGGGCGATCCTTTCCTCGTGTGCGCAAGACTGCACATCACGAGGAACGAATCACAACGTTCCACGACGAGCACCGGATGGCGTCCGTCGGACGCGCCAATGTCGCAACGTTTCCGTGTGCGACACAGTGCCGGAAGGAATGGCCTTAGCGGGACCGCATGCTCAGCTCGACATCATCACCGAACGGCGTGGAAAGATAACCGTTGGCCGGTGCACGCACATAGGCGAGGTATTCGGGGCTGTAATCGGCATTGTCGGCGACGATGTAGGCGCCGGGCCGCAAACGGCTTTCCAGCAGATGCAGGATCTCGGGGTAAAGCGCCTTGGCGCCGTCGAGCAAAAGCAAGTCAATGTGCTCGGGCAAGTCGACGGCCAAGGTCTGCAGCGCGTCGCCCTCGCGGATCTCCACCAAGCCGGCAACGCCGCCCGCCACAAGGTTCTCGCGGGCACGCTTTACCTTGGACGGCTCGAACTCGGTCGTGATCAATCGGCCGCCACCGTTGTCGCGCAGCGCCGCCGCCAAATGCAAGGTAGAGATACCGAACGACGTGCCGAACTCCACGATGGTTTGAGCGCGACCACCACGCGCCAGCATGTAGAGCAACACACCCGTCTCGCGCGACACAGCCAGCGGCAAGTCTTTCAAGTGTGCATAGAACGCGCGGTAATCCGTCTTGCTTCGCATAAGGCGCGAGCGCTCTTCGGACGAAAGCTCGGCCACCGCAGGAATCGCTGCCGGCGAAGTCGCGTCAGCCTCGTCGAACAGGCGATCCAACAGCGAAGCCAAGGGCACTTGGGTAAGCGTTGTCATGTAAATCTCCAATAAAAAGTGCGTTTGTCTGGGTGCCGGACTAGAATGCGACGAATTCATCGCGTTTCCTATTCGCATTACGTGGTGCCCATGAACAGTCGCCAGAACTCCCGCCTTTCCACGAGAAAAAAGCCCGTACAGGCTCGTTCGACCGAGCTCGTCGCAGCCATTCTTGAGGCGGCTGCTCAGGTTTTGGCCAAGGAAGGCGCGCACCGCTTCACCACCGCACGCGTGGCGGAGAAAGCCGGCGTCAGCGTCGGGTCGCTGTACCAATACTTTCCCAACAAGGCAGCGATCCTGTTTCGCCTGCAGAGCGACGAATGGCGTGAGACCACGGGCCTGCTGCGCGACATTCTCGAGGACGTGCGCAACCAGCCGCTCGACCGGCTGCGCACCCTGGTTCACACCTTCATCCACTCCGAATGCGAGGAAGCACGTATGCGCACGGCGCTTAACGACGCCGCCCCGCTCTATCGCGACGCGCCTGAGGCACGCGAGGCCAAGGCATCGGGAAGCGGCATCATCAACCGCTTTATGCAGGAGGTACTACCCAGCGCCCCGGAGTCGACTCAAGCGCTGGCCAGCGACCTGATCACCAGGACACTCGGTGCTTCCGGCAAGGAGTTTTCGGAACAACCACGCACGAAAAGCGAGATCGACGCGTACTCGGAAGCCATGGCGGCCATGTTCTGCGCCTACCTCAAGAGTCTCGACCGAAGTTTAAAGTAAGCACTGCGCCACTCAGGCGCCCTTCTCCGCTTTTGTCCGGCTACGCGCTGGCGCATTCTTCTTCAGGTGTGCGCGGTTGTAAGCGATGGCAGCGCGCACGAGCGCCTTCAATGCGGGCTTGTCGATCGAATCACCCTCGTGCCAATCAATCGCGCGCCACTTGCCGCCATCAAGCCCGGCATTGAACAGCCCTGCGGGATCTTCAAGCTGGGCGCCATGCATAAAGGTGATCTTCACCTTTTCCTTGTGCGCATTGGCTACGGCAATCATGCCGTCGCACGACCAGACCGGGCTGCCCATCCACTTCCATTCCTCGATTACCGCTTTATCGGCGGCAAGGATGGTCTCGCGGAGACTCGTCAGGGTCTTGCCGCGCCAATCATCGATGCCCGCAATCAGCTGATCAATACGTTCTGACGGATTCACCGGGTCGATACTCCTGGCATTCAAGCGCAAAAACGTCACAGTCGAGCCAGCCTATACTGCGCGCGATTGGATGCCAGATACAAATCCGCCACGGAACAGGTGGATTAGCGTGACCGACGCGGGAGACACCGTCGTGATTCCAGGCATCGACGGAACACAGCATCAGCTGCCCACCGGATGCGAGCCCGGCACCTCGGGATTTCGCATGCCATTCCTGGCACGGACGCCTATCATGCATAGGCGGATCGATCATCAAGGAAGCGACCACATGACAACGCCATCCCGGAACGACTGGCGACCGCTGCGGAACTGGGAAAAGGTGGCGGTTAGCGTGGTTGCCACGGTAGTGCTCGCGTGGGCGCTGGTTCAAACCTATCAAACGGCTACCTTCCTCGCTCGATGCAGCCGTACGACGGGCGTGATTATCGAGAACTCCGGGCATCCACTCATACGCTTCACAACGGAGGCCGGCGCGTCCGTTCAGTTCGTCCAAAATGGTGGCGCATCCGGCAAGCCCGGTGCGCCGATGCCGGTCGCCTATGATCCGAACGATCCAATGGGCTCGGCGCGCGCGGATACGTTCTTCGCACTGTGGGGCTCGATACTCGGGGTTCTACCCATCGGCCTGGGTTGCCTTGCCGTGGTGTTTCTTGGCGGTGAAATCAAAACAACAGGCCGATTTGGTTGATCGCAGCCGGCGAGAAAGCACCCGGCTCAAGCCATGCTCGACACATCACCTTCAACCGCATATACCCGCGCACGACCCTGCTGCTTGGCCTGATAGAGCGCCTTGTCTGCCTGCTCGACGAATGCAGCAACCGACACCTCACCGTGTGGCACAGCGCTGATCACGCCGATGGATACGGTTACCTGGCCATCAATGCCACCGACGTGAGGTATGCGGAGCGCGCGTATGGCGCTGTCTATCCGACGCACTAGCTCCGTCGCTTCCTGCAAGCCCGTTGCCGGGAAGATACCGATGAACTCCTCGCCGCCCATGCGCCCGGCGAAATCACCGGGGCGCTGCAAGGATGATTGAATGGCCTGCGCCACGCTGCGCAGGCAATCATCGCCGGCCAGATGACCGTAGGTATCGTTGAATGCCTTGAAGTAATCGATGTCCACGACGGCCACAGCCAGCGGCAAGGCCTCACGTTTGCAGCGTCGAAACTCCTCTTCCGAACGCGCGTCGACCTGCCGTTTGTTAGGGATGCCCGTCAGGCCATCCACCCATGCCAGTTGGCGAAGCATGTCCGCCTGATGCTTCAGTGTGAGATGGGCGCGCACCCGATTACGCGTCGTTTTGGCATTGATCGGCTTGGTAATGAAATCCACGGCGCCCACGTCCCAGCAGGCTCCTTCTTCCTCGGGCTCATTGAGCGACGTCACGAAGATCACCGGAATGTCCGCAGTCGCCGGGTTGCCCTTCAGTGTGCGGCAGACATCCAGGCCACTCAACGCGGGCATGACAACGTCCAACAGAACCAGATCGGGCTGCGAGGCCTCGCAAAACGCGATGGCATCCGCCCCGTTCGTGGCCATGAAGACGTCGTGGTCGCCCGAGAAGATCTGGTGCAATGCGCGAATATTCACTGGCTGATCATCAACGATGAGCAGCTTTGGCCTGGCCATGGCGACGACTGGCCGAGGTTGAGTCGAACCAAAGATGTCATTCATGGGGGCGATCCTTGTTCTCCGCCTCAAGCAATGCGTTGCAGATACGTAAGCCGGTCTTCAAATCCAGCATCGACATGGCATCGTCCAATTGCTGCCGGATATCCGGGTGCGCTGAAGTAAGCTGACCTCGCATCCCTTCGTAATGATCGACGGCGAGCATGTTCGACGCTGCCAAGAGCTCCGCAAATTGGATAAGTGCCTGGCGATCCAGTGTCTGGTCAACGGGCGATTCCCTGGGCTCGGCACGCTCACGCGAGACCCCTCGGATCGACGTCAAGGTGCGTTCGGCCAGCTCCCTCAAGTGATCCAGGACACCGCTCTCGCTCCACGAGGGTGACTCGGCCAATGCCTCGCGCTCATAGGAGCCCGCAATGGCAGACAGGCGATTGGCTCCGATGGTTGCCGCCGCCCCTTTCAAGGCATGCAGAACCCTGGCGGCCTCTTTTGCATCGTTGTTCTTCAGCGCAGCGGCAATATCAGTGAGGGCATCTTGCATCGAACGTTCAAAGCTTTTCAGCGCGGCCTGATAAGACACTTGGCGCCCACCGAAGCGCGCAAGTGCCCCTGCATCGTCGAGGTCTGCATCAACCCAACCATTCGTCGCCTGCTTCGGCTTGGGCGCAGCAGCCCCGGCCGCGACCAACTCGCGGCCTTTCGTCCAATGAAGAATCGTGCTGACCAGCACGTCGATATCGAATGGCTTACCCAGGTGGTCATTCATGCCGGCCTCAAGGCAGGCAAGGCGATCCGTTTCAAGCACGTTGGCCGTCATGGCAATGATGGGCAGCGTCTCCATGCCGGGCGTGGCCCGTATGTGCCGGGTCGCGGTAAAGCCGTCCATCACCGGCATCTGAATATCCATCAGCACGACGTCATACAGATGCACATCCCCTTCGAGCATCTTGAGCGCATCCAGGCCGCTGCTCGCGACATCCACGTCGGCGCCTTCAAACTCCAGCAACTCCTTCGCGACCTGTTGATTGGTCGCGTTGTCTTCGACAACCAGGATGCTCAGCCCCTCCAGGCGGCCACGCAATTGCTCCCGCCAGCTAGTGTCATGCTGCGCTGCCAGCGCCGGCGTACGAGAGGCCAACGCGTCGGCCACTGCATCGAGCAGCATGGATGACGTCACGGGCTTAACCAGGAAGCCATCCATCACGATGCTTGCCGAGGACATCTGCTGTGCCACCGCCTCGCGTTCGTGCATCGTCACCATTACGATTAATGGGCACTGGTTAGGCGGGCAAATGTCACGGATACGGCGACCTGCTTCCCAACCGTCCATGCCAGGCATCGACCAGTCCATCAGGATCACGTCGTAGATCATGACCTGATCGCCACTGCCAGCCACTTTCCGCAGGGCCTCCGCACCGTTGGCGACGGCATCGCATTGCCATCCAAGCGATGTGGCGATCTCGGCAAGAATGGTGCGCGCACTGGCGTTATCGTCGACCACCAACACCTTGAGTTCACGCAGCTGCCCAATGACTTCCGCCGATACGCTGACCGGCCGTTCCGTCGTCTGGACATCCACATTGAAATAGAACCGGCTACCCACGCCAAGCTGACTCTCGACTTGCAGCTGGCCGCCCATCATTTCGACCAGGCGGCGGCAAATGGCCAAACCGAGCCCACTGCCGCCGAAGCGGCGGGTGGTCGACGCCTCGGCTTGCGAGAACCCTTCGAAAATGGACGAAAGCTTTTCGTCCGCGATACCGATGCCGGTGTCCTGGACTTCGAAATGCACACCGACACTACCCCCCGTTCGGCGCACCAATCTGGCCTGAAGCCGTACCTCGCCGACCTCGGTGAATTTGACCGCATTACCGGCGAGGTTGATGAGCACCTGCTGCAAGCGCAACGAGTCACCTACCAGCCAGCCAGGGATACCCGGATCGATATCGAAAACCACCTCGATATCCTTGTGGCCAACATTCGCGCTGACGATGACGGCAATCTCCCTCAACAACTTGTCGAGGTCGAACTCATGCATCTCCAGCGTCAGGCGCCCTGCCTCGATCTTGGAGAAATCGAGAATGTCGTTGAGCAAAGCCAGTAGTGTTGTGGCGGCCGTTTCGGTCTTTTGCGTGTAGTCCCGCTGCTTGATATCCAGGGACGTCTTCTGAAGCAACTGCAACATGCCAAGGATGGCATTCATCGGCGTGCGGATTTCGTGACTCATATTCGCGAGGAAGTCACTCTTCGCCTGACTGGCTGCCTCGGCTGCAGCAATGGCATTCACCATGACCGCCTCGGCCAGCCGCTGGTCAGTGGTGTCTTCGACGATAGACCAGATATACGGTTTGTCGTCGATACGGAGCGTCACACCATTCAACCGGACCGGCACCCGGCGGCCGTCCTTGCGTATGTAATGCTTGTCATACGGTCCGTACCGCCCCGTCTGCTCCAGCACGGCGATGATGTTCTGCTCCTGCGACAAGTACTCCGACGGGGTCAGGCGCCAGTAGTCCATGTCCATGAGCTCGGCGTCGCTATAACCGGTCAGGTTGCGATACGACTGATTGAACTCGACCAGCTTGCCTGACTCGTCCGTCAACGCGATGCCCAAGGGAGAAAGCTCAAATAAGCCGCGTAGCTTGCGCTGGTTAACGGCCAGGGCATTTTCGCGCCGCTTCAGTTCCTCCAGACTGGCCGCCACACCGAGGTAACCCTCGATCGAGCCGTCCTCACGCCGCATGGCGCTGATATTGAGAAGCACCGGAAGGCGCTTGCCGCTCTTCTTAACAAAGGTCCATTCGTGGACATCGGGTGCATGCTGCGCCTTGGCGATCAGCACCTCGAAGCCTGCGCGAACCGGGCGACCAAGTTCCGCCTCCAACTCCTCGGCACGAAGAATGATCTCCGTGTCGTCATGAAACTGCAGAGGCGACCCCTTGCCAACCAACTCGCGTGCGCTGTAGCCGAGCATCGCCTCGGCTGCCGGATTGACCAGGGTGATCTCCCCCTGGACATCCGTCGCGAAGATGGCAAAACCCGCGTTCGACAGGATCGCCTTGTGCAACGAGGAGACCGCTTTCAATTCCTTAGTGCGTTGCTGAACTTGCTGCTCCAGCGTGGCGTTGAGTTCACGCACCTGGCGCTCGGCGGCTTTGCGATCGGTAATGTTGCGCAGCGTGGTGGCCACGCCGACCACCTGTTGCCGCTCGTCGCGAATCGGGGACGCGGAAATTTCGACATACAGCGTCGAGCCGTCACGGTGTCGCCGCACGGATTCACCGACCGCTACACTCTCGCCCGTGGAAGCCCGCCGCAGGATGTCCTTGTCCTCGTCGAGGTACCGTCTTGGCACGATGAGGTCAGCAAGGGACTTGCCCATGACATCCTCAGCGTCATGGCCGAAATGACGCGTAGCCCCGCGATTCCACTCGATGATGGCGCCATCGAGCGCCGTGCCGATGATGGCGTCGTGCGAGTCTTCGACGATGGTGGCCAGTCGCGCCCGCTGCGCCAGCGAGCGCCGCCGCCGCGACGTGGTGTACGCCACCAGCGCCGCGATCACCGCGAGCAAAGCACCACCCAAGCCCATCCACACCGTCTGCTCCACCGGGTCCGGCAGCCCCATGCCCTCGATGAAATCTGGGTTGGGCGCAATGGCCAGGCGCCACGTGCGGCCATATATCGAGATATCGCGAGTGATCTCGTGGTCTGCTTGGCCGCGGGCTCGCGTTGGCGTCGAGGTGAATACTCTTTCCGCATTACCGCCGCCGGACACGTCGGCGATATTGAGCGACATGCCAGGATAGGAGCGCGCAAAGGTCGCCAGGATCTCGTCGGTGACCAGGGGCGTATAGACCCAGCCGACCAGGTCCGCATCCCGCTGTGCGAGCGGCGGCGTTTGCGACGCTCGATAGATCGGCAGCAGGAACAAGGCTCCGCGATTCTTGGCCCCGGTGGCCTGCACCAGCGTGATAGGCCCGGTGAGGGTCGCGCGCGCGGATGCCATGGAACTCAATGCGGCCGTCCGTCGATTGGGATCGGACGCAATGTCGAGCCCGATCGCCGCCTCGTTGGGCGATTCCGGCTCGATGTACTGAATGATGAATCGGTCGCCCGTGGTGGTGGTCAATTCACGAACATGAAAAGGCGCGCGGCGATCCAGCTGCGCCTTGGCCACGAATCGGGTGAGGTCGCTCTCGCGCACCCTGACGATGTAGCCAAAACCGCGCGAACCCGGAAACTCGGTATCGAAATCCCGCGACTGCATGGCACGCGAAAACGTGTCGTGGCTGACATCGCTGAAGCCCGCCGCGATGATCGCCGCGCGAACGCCCCGAAGGCCGTAGTCGTAGAGGCGAAACCGCCCCTCCAGATCCCGGGATATCTGATCGGCGGTGAGATTCAACCGCTGCTCGACCGCACGGTGGTTCCTGGCTAACAGTTGCCAACACGCAGCCGCAGTGATGCCCCACGACAGCACCAGTACGGCCGCCGACCAGAATATTGGGCCAAGTTTCCGAGTCACCCTTCCCCCTGCCAGGGCCACCCGCCCCGGGCCAATGCAGGCGCGCATTATGACGCGCTGCCGTGTCCGGGTTCCATGAAGAAAATCTACCTTTGAGCCACCCTCTAATCGGCAACCCGGCAGGCACCGCAGGAGCCTGCGCGTGAACAACCGGCCGTGTGAAACCGGCCTCGGTCAGAGGAGGCCTCCGGCACACCTACTCGGCGTTATGCGCCTGGAACTCGTCAAGGTGTCGCTGCAAGTGCGCCTGGTGCAGGCTCGTAATGGTGGCCATGCACCACACGCTATGCGGAACGGAGCGCAGCATCAGCGCCCAGTTCTCCTCATCATTCCGGTAAAACCAATGTCCCGCCTCGCCGTCCCAGGACGACGCCCCCGTCTTCTGCTGAAGCTCCAGCATCAACGCCTTCGCCTTGCCCATGCGATCGAACACCACGCCATAGTTCTGGTAATCGTTAAAGACCAAGCCAGGCTCGCCGAAAAGCGTTTGCAGGCGTTCCTTCAGTTCCTCAATGTTCTCGACACGCATGGGTTCCCTCCCACAGTCAGGTGGCTTCTGACCGAATCTTATCGGGCGTTGCCCTCAAGAGCGACAGGCCGTTGCATGGCGATGTACTGCCAAAACCCTGATTGCTCGCACCCTGCTGACATGATGTTGTCAGCAGCACATCGCCAGACTGGCAGTACTTCATCTACTGGAAACGCCACCATGACCGCATCGGATATCACCTTCTACGCTACCGGTGCAGCTTTCGGCATGCCGGAAACCAGCCCGTTCGTGATCAAGACCGAAGTGCAGTTGAAGATGGCCGGCCTGGCCTATCGAAAGGAATTCACCATTCCGCCCAATGCGCCACGAAGCAAAGTGCCTTATGTCGAAGATGAGGGGCATGTCGTGACAGATTCAACCCACATTCGCACGCATATCGAGCACAAGTACCACGTGGATCTGGATGCTGGCCTGGATGCGCGCCAACGTGCGGAGTCATGGGCGATTGAGCGGATGATGGAAGATCATCTTTACTGGGCCATGGTGTGGTTCCGCTGGGTCGATACGGGCAATTTCGCCAAGGGCCCTGCGCATTTCGCCGACCGCGCACCTGAATCGATGCGCGCTCAAATCCGCGAGGAGATGCAGGCGCGCAAGGTCGGTGAACTGCATAGCCACGGGCTGGGTCGGCATACGCCAGAACAGATCGCCGAACTCGGCAAACGCTCGCTCGACGCGCTAGCCGCCCTGCTTGGCGACAAACCGTACTTGTTCGGCGAAAAGCCCCATGCCGCAGACGCCATAGCGTTTGGTGTGGTCGCCTCGGTGCTTACGCCGTTCTTCGAGACCCCGTTGCGCCGGGCCGCGGAAAGCCATCCGAATCTGGTCGCTTATGCCGCGCGCATGATGCATCGCTACTACCCCGAGCACGAGTGGGAAGTCCCTGCGCAGTCCACCGCGGCTTGAGCCGTTAACCTCTGGAGTTTTGCGGACATGGGGCGTCATCGCTCCATCTCCGGGCTTGGGTCAATCCAGGGCGTATAATGGGCGGTTACCTTTTTCCAGGCACGCTCATGGCACTCAATGCCACCATCTATAAAGTCGAGCTACAGATCAGCAACATGGATCGGCATTACTACGCCACCCATGCATTGACGCTGGCGCGACATCCGTCCGAGACCGAGGCGCGCCTGATGGTGCGCCTGCTCGCGTTCGCGCTGTACGCCGACGACCGACTGGAATTCGGCAAGGGCCTGAGCGATGAGGACGAGCCCGCGCTATGGCGCAAGGCGTACACCGACGAGATCGAGCAGTGGATCGAAGTAGGCCAGCCGGACGAAGCACGCATCCGCAAGGCCTGCGGCCGGGCACGGCAAGTGGCGGTGATCAACTACGGCGGCCGCAGTGCGGACATCTGGTGGAACAAGGCGGCCAGCTCGCTCGGCCGCAGCAAAAACCTCGCCGTACTCGACATTCCCGAAACTACGGTGCAACAACTGACCACCCTGCTCAATCGCGGCATGCGCCTGCAGTGCCTAGTCCAGGACGGTGAAATACAGCTGATGGATGGGGAGACCACGGTGACGGTACAACCGCTTGCCCGTCTCGGCGAATACGCTGCGGCTTGATGACTGGACGACCTGATCGTCGACTTACTCACAGCAGCAACGACCTGGGCGGCATGCTCCTCACCTTCAAACTCGCCCTGGCCGCCCGAACCGACCTCCTGCACAGAATCAACTGGCCGTACATGCTGAAGCTGAGCGAGCCGTGGCACGGCCAGTTTCTTTGACGAGCCTCAGGGCGCTTAAGCACACCTCAAGCGCCCCGCGGACATCGACCTTGCTTCTGCCTTACGGTAGCGTCAGGCCGATCGGGTTTGATTTCATCGCTGCCGACAAGGCAGGGAACGGGTCGACGCCGGACATGGTTTTCACATCGTCCACCGACACCACTGCACACGTGTAGTTGTCCGCGTTGGTGCACAGGAACGCAGCCGCACCTACGCCCGGCTCGTACACCGCCTTCCAGGTGTAGGCCGGCACGGCCACGTTGTCCTTGCCAATGGTCGGAATGGTCGTCGGGTCAAAGGCAGGGCCCGTCACTACGTACACCTCGCCCTGCTGGGTCGCGATATTGCGTACGTAGTTCTCGATCTTTTCCCACTCACCCGCATTCAACTTGTGCAGTTGCGGCACCACATTGGCCATCGAGAACGTCTCGCCCTCGGAGGCCAGCGTCGACGCATCGCCAGCCGGCGTCATGTGGCCGCGGTCGTAGCCGCTGTTGGTGTAGTCCGACGACTGCGAACGATCCGCCGTCGGAATGCCGGTTTCCTGATGCCAGGAACCACTACGGCTGATCGAGTTGGCGCCAGCAATCTGCGCGGCGGTCAAATGCTCCGCCGAATACAACGGCCCCTTGGTCACGCCCGACGCGAAGAGCACGTACTCGGTATGACACACCTCCGTCGTACGACTCAGCAACGACGCATCCAGCGTGGGCGCAGAGCCCGCGACGAAGAAGTTGGGACACGCCGTGCCGGCAAACGCACCGCCAGACACGAAGAAACAGACCGCAAGCAGCCAAGAGCCAAAGCGTGGCATGGTGTTCCCCGTCAATATGTGGTTCGCAGGAACCTACTGACGACGGATGTCAGGTCTATGACTTTGCGGTTATGACTGGAACAACTTGCGATTCCTGTGAATCGGATCGCATTTGCCTTGCACCTGGCGTGCAGAAAGGTAGTCAGAGAAGCACGAGCAGCCCGTCCGCTTAGCACGCTTACATCAGCGCTTCCTTTGGCAGCACGAAGGTAAAGCCATCGGCCTCCAACTTGGTCAGCAGCGTATCGAGAGCAGCCGCCGTGCCTTTGCGCTCATGCATCAGGAGGATGGACATGTCCTTCGTCTCCTCCAAGCTGAACTGAGTGATCTTCTCCGGCTTGCGATACATGTAGTCATAACTACTGGCATTCCAGAACACCTGCTGCTCTCCCGCCACACTAGAGGCTTGGGCATCGAAGAACACAACAAGCAACTTGATGCCGCCAAGTTGCCCTTCATGCGGAAGGCCGGGCCGGTGCTGTTCGATCAGTTTGACCGACGATACAAAGAGAGCATGAAGCTCACTATTGCGGGCGCCGTAGCAACGACGCGCACCACGTGATCATCCAGGCGGAAAGCCGCCGCGTCGCCCTGCATCGTCAGATCAGCTTGCGATAAAACCAGGGGTTGTACCGGATGCTGAAAAGCATCCTTTTGTGCATGCTTTTGTTCTTTTTGTAAGCGCGGCTCGCAAGAAACGCATCTTCGCGCTTGCCGGACGTTATCGAATCAATCCGCGATACCGGCGCCCGATAGCCCGCGCCGTGATGGTAAACAAGGTCAGCATAGATGCCGTACCACAAGGGGTGCGGATTGCGCTTGTTTGACCGCAACATGGCGCGCCACGGTATCTGGCGAGTCGTCAGATTATTGAACAGCGCGCCACCCGTGTCAGCCACCTCTGCCCCATGGCTATTGGTGTAGGACGCCACGGACCAATCCCCGCTTATCTTCTTCCAGAAGCCAACGGTAGTCGCCGCGAAAGATGGGTGTGGATGATCGTCCCCGCCATTCTCCAAACGCTGCACCGCCACGAACGGATGCATCCGCAGCGCTTCCGTCAAAAATTGAGCGACAGGTGCAATAGGAAAGGCATCGCCATCGAGGAAAACAAGGATGTCGTTATCATCTGCCTCGTTGCAAACCAACTGGGCAAGATAGTTCAACTTGTCGGCGTGATTCTGCCCACTGGAGCTCTGCGGCGCATAGCTGCTCTCCAGGTGGAAATCCTTCCTCTTCCGCGACGGCGGCACGCATGCGAACACTTTGTAATCGGCGTCGATATTCTTCTTCAAGAAGAACAGCTGAGGCCTGATCCACCGCTCAGTTCTGTAGTGGACGGTGCAGATGTAGATGGATGGATTAGTCATCGCGAATAAACCAGGGCGTTGCTCGGATGGTTGTCTGGCACAGATCGAGTGGATGTATTCGCAAGCACCCTTAATGTCTCGGCACCACGAAGAAAACGACTGGGATGTCGCGCCGTTGACGCAAGAAATAATGGAGCACGCCCCATCAGGTCACCCATCGCGCAAGGGGGCATATTCACGCCCATCTTTTGCACAAGACGACAACCCCTCATCCTTTCCCAGCAGTTCGCATAGAGCGAGTCTGATGATTGCCCCTGTGGCTTGCTGGACCTACGGCCCGCCACACCCGATAGGCCCGACTGAAGCCAGAGACGGAATCTAAGCGCACAGGCTGTATCGCTATCTCACTGTTACAACAGGACAAAGCTTCAACCTGAACAAGACCAGGCGCCCTCTGATGTGTAGGGTTTCGCTGATTGAATCAGCCCATGGTCAACAGTATGGTTTTTCAGCCCGCACCAGAAACGCATCAGCGATGGCGCAGGCCCAGCCGCTCCGCGCACCCCATACGCGCGGATGTCCATGGATGCCGAAAGGGATTCGCGCATGAAGCGACATATATCGAAGATCTTCGCCTTCGCAGTACTGACCGCTGGATTCTTGCTCCAGGCCGCCTGTTCCAGTTCCACAGGTTTGCCTAAAGTCCTCGCCTCGGCGCCACTGTCCATGGATAAGGCCGGCGTCTCCACGAGTATCGACTTCACTGTTTCGGAAGCAACTGTCGCGACCAAACACCGACTGATGGTTGCCCTCGACTTCCCGCAGACCAAAAGCATGAAGCTTGAAAATGCCATGCAACAGGAAGATATGCCGGTTGCCCTGGAAGTCGTCTACGTCACCGACGGAAACACCACACCCATCCCCACGCAGGACGACAAAGGCGTCTCCACCCGCACCTGGAAAACCGGCAGCGGTGTTGCAAATCTGCACCTATATGCAACGAATGGCGATACGTCGTATGTGCTTATCGCAGGCTTCTACCCCACTAAGCCCGGAAGCTACAGAGCCACCGTCAAAACCGTCAAAGATCAGCCCCTGTTCTCGGGGGTCAATGGTGTTGTCAAAGTCCAGCCGTTTTACAACACAGGCGAGTGAGAGATAAATCATGGACGATTCGAATAAATACACTGTAACGGTCTACGTCGCAGCCCCTGGTACACCGCTCCTCAAGGAGCAAGGGCACACCAACGCCACCTCAGGGCCAGGGCATATGTTCTACGTAGTCAGTGACGGCAAGGGGGCGCCCAGGAGTTACGGATTTGCTCCGGTAGAGCACGGCAGGATCGATGGCCAAGGGGGTATCGCAAGAGATGATCTTCAGAACTACAAGGACCCCTTGTATTCGCGGACCATGGAGATAACCAAAGATCAGTACGACAAGCTGACTGCATTCGGTGACAACCCAAAGCAACACGGGTTCGACATGCAATACAAGGACCGACGTCCCCCCGCTTTCAGTAGCGGGACGAATTAGAGCCCAGTGTCACTTTAGCTGCTTCGCATAGTCGGCGGGCGTGAGCCCGCCCAAAGCCTTCTTGGGTCGTTCTTCGTTGTATTCCCGGCGCCAGGTTTCGATCTCGGTGCGTGCGTGAAGCAGGCTGGGAAACCAGTGCTCGTTGAGGCATTCATCGCGCAAGCGCCCGTTGAACGATTCGATGTAAGCGTGCTGGTTGGGC